>JBGTKO010000105.1:0-25548 GCA_041744595.1 Pirellulales bacterium | reverse complement strand
CCGCGTGGGCTGCTCAGGGAGTCGGTCGGCGGTCTCGCGCGGGCCGACGCCGTCATACTGACACGGGCAACGAGCATCGATACCGTGGCCCGGGAGGATATCCGTGCGGCCGTGACCCGTGCCCGCCGAGGAAACCCGCCCCGGGCATGGCTCGAGACCGAGCACCACCCCGTCGCGGTCCGTGCCTGGAGTGGCACCACCGAACCGCTGGAATCCCTTCGCGGTCGGCCCGTGCTGGCCTTCTGTGGCATCGGTAACCCGGCCGCCTTCCGCAAAACGCTCGAGGGCACCGGCGTTGAGATTGTCGGACTCGAGACCTACGCAGACCACCACCCTTACAGCCGATCCGACCTCGAAACGATTGCATCGTGGGCCGCATCGGCGGGTGCCGCGAGTATCATCACGACGCTCAAGGATTTGGTCAGGATTCGTATGGAGCGACTCGGCGACATCCCGCTGGCTGCCATCGAGGTCGCGATCGAGCCAATCGGCCCCGTCGATGACTTTTGCCGTCTTCTTGGCGAGACCATGCTGGCCAGATCGACACCCCGATGACCACGCCCCCCTCCCCTGCCAAACCGATCGAAACCTCGGTCCTCGTGACGACCTTTCGTCGTCCACGGCACCTCGCGCTCGTGCTCGAGTCGATCGCGCTCCAGCGAAACGTCCCGCGGGATTTCGAGATCATCGTGGCCGACGACGGCTCCGACGATGAGACAGCGTCGGTGGTCACCACATTCGCAGCCCATGCCGATGTGCCGGTGCGTTTCACGTCGCAGCCGCATGACGGATTCCGACTCGCGAAGGTGCGGAACAATGCCGCACGGTTGGCGAGGGGTCGGTATCTGGTCTTCATCGACGGCGACTGTGTTCTCCCCCCTGGGCATCTCGCAGCCCACTCGCGACGCCGCCGCCCTGGCATGGCGATCCTGGGATTCTGTGCTCGTATGAGCGAGCAGGACAGCCGTCACCTGATGCCGGAGAATTTGGCCGTCGCGAACCTTGCCGGAATGATTTCGCCTTCTGAAGCTCGACTGCTGGGCCGCCGCCACCGTCGCGCCCTCTGGCATGCGCTCGTCCGACATCCTGACAAGCCGAGGCTGGCCGGGGGCGACTTTGGCGTGTGGCGGAGCGACTTCGAAGCGGTCAACGGATTCGACGAGCAATTCGTCGGCTGGGGCCAAGAAGACGATGATCTCGGCCTGCGGCTGCGGGCCGCGGGCGTGCGGCTCGAATCCATCCTCGACCTCACGCAGTCACTGCACGTCTGGCATCCGACCGACCCGACTGCAACGCCACGCTGGCGGGACGGTGCAAACGTCGCCTACTTCCGCCGGCGAGGCAGGCTCACGGCCTGCCGAAGCGGCCTCGAACATCGCGGGCTCGAGGCCATCTTGTGGGGTCTGCCAACCGACATCGATGCCACACCGATCGGCCGTCGTGTAGCAACCCTGCTCGAGAACGCAAGACAATCTCCACCTGCTGCCGCCTGCGAGATCGACATCGCGATCGAAGGCGGGCGATCGGCGTTCACCCGACATGCCGAATGCAGGCTCTTGCTCATGCCGAAGGGTTTTGATCCTGCCCGCCGCATGGCCCGCCGAGCCGATCGATTGGTCGCCGTTGACCCTCTTGACGCCGATTCGGTGCGGGAAGCCCTCGACACGATCGGCTGATCTGGAAAAAGTGGCCCGCCAACCAAAAGCCCCGGCCTTATCAGGAGCCTGGGGAACCGGCCGCAAATTTTTCCGACGGCCGCGAGACGGTCCGTGGCAACGAGCAAGCCAGGCGCAGCATTCAAACGCTACTTCTTTTTCTCGACGTGCAGCGTGTGCTTCCGGAGCCGCGGCGAATACTTCTTGACCTTGAGCTTCTCCCCCCCCGTTTTGCGACGGAGGGTGTAGTTTTGGTCGCCCGTTTCCTCGCAGACGAGGTGGATCACTTCCAGCTTTCTCTTGCCCTTGGCCATGGCTCACGCCCGTCAGTTCTGTGATCAATTTTAGACACCTGCCCGGCACGGCTAACTCTAGCCTGACGGCAGCCCGAAGGCATAAAATCTACACGACTCTGCCCGTGAATGCCAGCCAGCCTCCTCAACCGCCCACTTTCGGCAATGGCGGGAGCGTGGCACCAGCGGTGGAATAATTGATCGGTCGGTAGGCGAAGTGCCTGAAGGAAGGCATCGGTCGATTTCTCTTGGGAATGTCCGGAAAGAGTCGCTTCAAAGCTCCATTTTCCTTGCTATATTTCGAGGAATCTAAGGTTTTGGCAGGGTCTGACCACCATCGATGGCTTCCAAGGAACCCCTCGCACTCGGGAATCTTTCTCATGGCACGTCAGTCTGACCCTGAATCGATCCGCACGCCGTCGAAGCCAACGGCCAAGGGAGCCGCGGCGTCAAAGCCCAAGACGAGCCCAAAAGCCGGCGGTCGCGTACCCCCTCCTCCACCCGCTGGCAAGGCGGCCAAGGCCCGAACTGGCCGTGACGACCAAGAAGAGGAAGATGAGGAAGCAGTCCTTCCAGCCCAGGGCGGTGTGCTCGGTGAGGTGCCGGCCTGGGGGGTCAGCATGATCATTCACATCGTTGCCCTCCTTGTCATGGCGCTCATTGCAGGTGAAGCAATGCTCGTCGAGAAGCCGACGGTCATCACGTCGAGTACCTCCGAACCTGAAGAAGAGTTCGATGACGTTGAAGACGAGAAGATGGACGACGTCCCTGAGGATGCCGTCGATCCGATGCCCGACGTTGTCGTGACGGCTGATGTGGCCGTCGAGCCCGTTGAGGCCGTGTCCTTGGCCGAGGATCTCACGGCAGCACCGCTGACCGTCGATCTCATGGACTTCGGGAGCCAAACGGCTCCAGCATCAGACATGATTTCGACGATCGGTGCCATTGGAGGCAAGGACGCCGGCGGCCTCGGCGGCCGGGCCAATGCCGGCCAGCTCGCGGGCGCCCGCGGCGGTGGCAAGGACACCGAGGAGGCCGTCGATCGCGCCCTTCGGTGGATCGCCAACCACCAGTTGCCCGACGGGAGTTGGTCGTTCGATCTCGAGAAGTGCCCGAGTTGTGCGGGCAAGTGCTCCCACTCCGGTAAGGGAAAGCAGGCTGATCGTGGGGGTGCCACGGCCATGGCGATTCTGCCCTTTCTGGGTCGCGGATACACCCACCTCCAGGGCAAGGAAGAATACAAGAAGCCCATCGAGGCAGGTGTCGCGTTTCTCACCCAGCTCGCCATGAAGAACAACGGCAAGGCCTACGAGCAGGGAGGCAATCTGTACTCGCAGGGCCTCGTCGGGATCGCACTCTCCGAGTGCTACGCGATGTCGCAGGATCAGAGGCTTGCCGCTCCCACGCAATCTGTCCTCAACTACATCATGCAGGCCCAGGATCCCAACGGCGGCGGATGGCGGTATACGCCGCGTCAGCCAGGCGATACATCAGCCGTCGGGTGGCAGATCATGGCCCTCAAGAGCGGCAACATGGCCTACCTCGACGTCAACCCATTGACGGTGAAGAAAGCCATTGAGTTCCTCGAGTCCGTGAAGGGGGATGAGTATGGGTCAAGTTATGGCTACGCCACCCCCGGCACCAAGATCAGCACGTCGGCCGTCGGTCTTCTCTGCCGGATGTACTTGGGATGGAAAAAGGACAACCCAGGCCTCCAGGAAGGGGCCGCGAGAATCGCAAAGACGGGCCCCACGGACGATCTCTACTACGACTACTACGCGACGCAGATCATGAACCACATGGAAGGTGAGATGTGGGTCGCGTGGAACGCCAAGATGAAGAAGATGCTCCTCGACTCGCAGTCGAAGGACGGCCACGAGGCCGGGAGTTGGTTTACCGGATTCGAAAAAGGGCATGGGCCCCATGTGGCAGGACGTCTTTACATCACCTCCTTGGCGACCATGATCCTTGAGGTCTACTATCGGCATCAGCCGATCTATCGCAACGAGGTCGTCGATGACGAGTTTCGCGAATAGGTCACCTTCGAGTAAAATCGTGGGCTGGTGCACACGGGAGGTTCTCGGCAGGTTTTTCGGGAGGTTTTTTTATGGCACGTCAGTCTGACCCTGATTCGATCCGCAAGCCGTCGAAGCCACCGGCCACGGGCGCCTCAGCGCCGAAGCCCCCGGCGATCCCCAAAGCCGGTGGGCGCGTACCCCCTCCGCCACCCGCTGCCAAGGCGGCCAAGGCCCGAACGGGCCGTGACGACCAAGAAGAGGAAGACGAGGAAGTCGTTCTGCCAGCCCGTGGCGGAGTACTCGGTGAGGTGCCGGCCTGGGGGGTCAGCATGGTCATTCACATCGTTGCCCTCCTTGTCATGGCGCTCATTGCTGGGGAAGCAATGCTCGTCGAGAAGCCGACGGTCATCACGTCGAGCACCTCCGAACCTGAGGAAGAGTTCAATGAGGTTGAAGACGAGAAGATGGACGACGTTCCTGAGGAGGCCGTCGATCCAATGCCCGACGTCGTCGTAACGGCTGATGTGGCCGTCGAGCCTGTTGAGGCCGTGTCCCTTGCCGAGGATCTCACGGCAGCACCGCTGACTGTCGAGCTCATGGACTTCGGGAGCCAGACGGCTCCAGCATCAGACATGATGTCGACGATTGGTGCCGTCGGAGGCAAAGACGCCGGCGGCCTCGGCGGCCGGGCCAATGCCGGCAAGCTCGCGGCAGCGGGCGGTGGTGGTGGCGATACGGAGAGCGCCGTTGATCGGGCGCTCAAGTGGTTTGCAAACCATCAGTTGCCTGACGGGAGCTGGTCGTTCGATTTCGAGAAGTGCCCGAGCTGTGCGGGCAAGTGCTCCCACGGGAGCAAGCACGGAAAAGCTGAGCGAGGCGGTGCCACTGCCATGGCGCTCCTTCCGTTCCTCGGCCGGGGCTACACCCACACGCAGGGCCCGTACAAAAAGCAGGTCGAAGCGGGAGTCGCGTTCCTGGCCCAACTGGCCATGAAAAACAACGGCAAGGCCTACGAAAAGGGAGGCAACTTGTATTCCCAAGGGCTTGTGGGCATCGCGATGTCTGAGTGCTATGCGATGTCGCAAGACCAGCGGCTCGCCGCGCCCACGCAGTCCGTCCTCAACTACATCATGCAGGCCCAGGATCCGAATGGCGGCGGCTGGCGGTACAACCCTCGTCAGCCCGGTGACACATCTGCCGTGGGCTGGCAAATCATGGCGCTGAAGAGCGGGAACATGGCCTACCTCGACGTGAATCCATTGACCGTCAAGAAGGCTCTCGAGTTCCTCGAGTCTGTGAAGGGTGACGAGTACGGCTCGAGCTACGGCTATGCCTCCCCCGGAAACAAGCTCAGCACGTCGGCCGTGGGCCTACTCTGCCGAATGTATCTTGGCTGGAAGAAGGACAACCCTGGTCTCCAGGAGGGCGCCGCGAGAATCGCAAAGACGGGCCCCACGAATGATCTCTACTTCGACTACTACGCGACCCAGATCATGCACCACATGGAAGGCGAGATGTGGATCGCATGGAACAACAAGATGAAAAAGATGCTCCTCGAATCGCAGGCCAAGGACGGCCACGAGGCCGGGAGTTGGTTTGACCCTTTTGGCAAGGGCCACGCGTCCGAGACTGGCGGGCGACTGTACGTCACGTCGCTGGCCACGATGATCCTCGAGGTTTACTACCGTCATCTGCCGATCTATCGCAACGAGGTCGTCGATGACGAGTTTCGCGAATAGGTCTCCTCGGGCTCGAGACGTCGATTCCGCTTCAGCCCTGGTGGCCCTCCTGCCGATGCCCACGAGAGGGGCAGTGCCAGTGGGCTGACTCCTCGCCCGCACGGTCACCGTAACCGGCAAGGTCTGGCGAAAGGCCACCCCCGGTCGGCGGCTGGTGCCGATCGTGGGAGCGGTTTTACCGATGGACTTGCCGACGACTCGAGGCTCGTTTCTTGACCGGTTGGTTGCGGACCGGAAGGTCCGGGCTGCGTATATCAGCCTCGTGGGGCATGTGGCCGCCCTGCTTGTTCTCGCATTGTTGGCGGCCGCATCCCGGCCTCGAGAACGAGCGCCCATCCGCATTACGATGTTTGCCGCCGAGGCGACTGACAGTCCGGATGTCGAAATCCTCGGTGTCCGCGAAGTGGCGGCGCCCAGAGGACTTGCTGAGGCCAATCGGTCTGAGACAAGTATCGACCTGACCGTCATTCCACAGGACAAGCCGACTGTTCCTGACGTGGAGATCGCGCTCGAAGCTTTGCCCTGGGAGAACGCCCACGCGCTCCCTGGCTCCGTTCCGACTGTGGCCGACATCGCGACTTCCCTGACGCCTTTGCTGACTGTTGCCGCATCTCCCGCCCAAACCCAATCAGACAACGCGGCCGCCAGCGGATTGGTTGGATCGCGTTCCGCGTTTGCAGGTCGTCGGGGTGAAGCTCGCAGCCGTGGTGTCTTGGAACGCGGTGGTTCAGCAGCCAGCGAGGCTGCCGTGGAGCGGGCTCTCGAGTGGCTTGCCCGGCATCAGGCAGCGGATGGTTCATGGCGATTCGACCTCTCCGGCTGTCGCTGCGATGGTGCCTGTAGCCACTCGGGCACCGTGACCAGTACGACGGCCGCCACCGGTATCGCCCTCTTGCCGTTCCTGGGCGCGGGCCACACCCATGCCGAAGGTGCTTACCGTGAGACGGTGACACGCGGCCTCTATTACCTGATGAGCCGGATGACACCATCTCCACGCGGCGGCGACCTTTCCGAGGGCACGATGTATGGCCACGGCGTGGCGACACTCGTGCTTGCCGAGGCTCTCGGGATGACAGACGATCCGATGCTGGCGCCGTACGTGCGAGATGCAGTCCGCTTCATCGAGACGTCGCAAGACATGCATGGCGGGGGCTGGAGGTATCTGCCCGGCCAGGCGGGCGACACGACCGTGACCGCCTGGCAGATCGCGGCTCTGAAAAGCGCTGCTCTTGCGGGAGCAGCAGTTCCCTCTCCAACAATCGATACCGCGTGCCGTTTTCTCGACCGTGTGCAGGTTCGTCAGGGTGAAGGCTATGGCTACCTTGCCCCTCAGGACAGGTCTTGCACGTCAGCCATCGGCCTCCTCTGTCGCATCTACACTGCATGGCCCGAGGTGGAGACGCTCGATCGTGGTCTTGCCCGCCTTGCCCGGCCAGGCCCGGGCCCCGAGGCCGTCTACCAAAACTTTTACCTCGCGCAGGCCCTGCTCCTGCGCGACCATCCTGCATGGAGTCGATGGAACATCCGAAATCGTGACCATCTCGTTGCCCGTCAGGCACGGTCCGGCCATGAGTCCGGTAGTTGGACCTTTGCCGATACCGACACGGCCCCGGGAGGCCGTCTTGGGCACACGGCTTTGGCAACCCTGACGCTCGAGGTCTACTACCGCCTGCTGCCAATCTACGGTGAGCGGGCAGCAGAAACAGGCTGGTGAAGGGGCGGCCGTCTCCGGATTGGGCGGCATATACTTCCGGCGGAGATTCCGCCATGCGGCTGGTGCCTTATCTTTGGCTCGCGATGCTCGTGGGGTTAGTCTGCGCGGCGATCGGCTGGCTCGGCCTGGCCGGCTGGCTTGCAGCAGTCGTGATCGCGGCCAGCATCGCGGCTCACATTGCCGGCAACGCCCTTGGCACCCGATTACGCGACGCCACCGACCAGCGGCTCGAACGGCCACGGCGGCTACAAACCCCGCTCCCACCCCAATCGCCATCTTATCTCGGCCGCCGAACCAGTCTCGGCCTCCTCATTCCCGTATCGGTCGGCATCGGGGCCGCGTGTGGCGGCATCGCGGGAAGCTATGCCCTGTTCGTGGCCGCAAGGGCATCGCTTGCCGGAGCGGTTCTCGGCGGAGTCTCGTCGGCTGTCATTGGCGGGCTCGGAGGATTTCTTGCCGCGAGCCTCGTGGAGATCATCCGAACGAGCCTCCGTGAGGCCATTGCGGCAGAACGACGTGGGTAGCGGGATGCCGCAAATGCCTCCGTGGCATCATGCAGAGTTGCGTGGTACAACCGTCTTGATGCCGTCAGGCATTCGTTGTTCGACCTTGTTTCTGGACCCATGACCATGACCAAGCCCCACCGCAATCTCAAGAAAGCCAACCACGGCGCCCGCCCAGCCAACAGTAAGGCCAGGAAGCTCAAACGGAAGCACGTCCGCACCTGAGCGACATCTTTCAGCGTTCCGACCCTTCGCAAGAGCTTTGCCGTGCCCCCGCGCGACTACATCATTCATCCGAGTGAGTACGACCTCGACCGAATCACCGCCGATATCCACGAGATCCGTCGTTGGAACCGGCAACGTTTCGAGATGGAACAGTTGACGGCAATCGTCCATGAGGACGAGGCCCGCGGGCTGTGTGTCGGTTACAAGGACGTCACCGCTGACGAGTTCTGGGTGCTGGGGCACTTCCCGTCGGTACCGCTCATGCCAGGCGTGCTCATGTGTGAGGCCGCCGCGCAGCTTTCAAGCTACTACACGCAGAAATTCAACCTGCTCGATGCAACTGTCGTCGGTTTCGGTGGGCTCCAGGATGTTCGTTTCCGGGAGCCGGTGGTCCCTGGCGACCGTCTCGTGATCGCCGTAGAACGCGTGCGGGTGCGGCGAGGCGCGATGATCGTCTGTCGGTTTCAGGGGCTTGTGCGAGAAAACATTGTCGTGGATGGCACCATCAAGGGAGTGCCACTTCCGCCAGACTTGCTCTCCGGTGCGACCGCCGGGAATGCCGACACGGCCGGGGCCTGAACGCTCATGCCCCGACGTCCTCCGCGGAAGCCCGCCACTGGGCTCGACCTTTCGAGTCACCTCCTGTCCCTCGAGTCCCTTCCCGACCCTTGCGACCCAACGGACCTTTTCCCCGATCCAGGCCCCGTTGAGTTGGAGGTCGGCAGCGGCAAGGGGCTCTTTCTCGGTTCCGCATCGGCTGCGGCCCCTGATCGCAACTTCTTGGGTGTTGAAATCGCGGTCGGCTACGCGAAACTCTGCGCGAGCAAACTGGTGGCGTCCGGGCGGCCAAACGCACGAATTATCCATGGGGACGCCGGCTTCCTCGTACGATCGCTCTTCCCCGACGCCTGCCTGAGGGGCATCCACGTCTACTTTCCCGATCCCTGGTGGAAGGCCCGCCATCGCAAACGGCGGGTGCTCTCCGAGCCGTTTCTTCTCCACGCCGGCCGGACCCTCGAGCCCGGTGCGACACTCCACGTCTGGACCGACGTCGAAGAGTATTTCCGCGAGGCCATGACGGCCGCTCGAGCCACAGGCCTTTTTGCAGAACCCCGCGAGGAATCCCCTCACGACCCGGCACACGACCTCGACTATCGCACCCACTTCGAACGTCGGACGAGGCAGGCCGGCATGCCCGTGTGGCGGGCGGCCCTCGAGCGGACATCCGTTCCCTCACCCCTGGAACGGGTTAAGGTCTCGCAGCCGATTCGTAGGTCCGCGCCTGCCGACGACCTGACCGAGACTGGCCCAAAGCCACCTGATAAAGCCGCTCTCCCGCCGGTGTCGGATACAAACCGGTGATGCAAGCCTGGCACATGTCGGCAGCATCAAGGCCGATCGATCGGGCGACGCTCTCGATCGGGAGGTAGCGAAGCGAATCTGCGCCCAACCTCGCAGCCATCCGGGCCTGCGCTTCTTCAGAAAGCGGCTCTCCACCAAGAAAATCCGGTGCGAAGAGCTCGTCGATCGTGGACATGTCGATGCCGTAGAAGCAGGGGGCCACGATCGGCGGACAGGCGATGCGAACATGGATCTCGCGGGCCAAGCCGAGCGATCGCATCCGGCCGAGGAGCACCTGCATGGTCGTGCTACGGACAATCGAATCCTCCACCAAAAATACCCGCTTGCCCTCGAGCACTTCCCGAAGGGGCGTGTATTTGGACTCTGCTTTTTGCCGGCGGCTGGCGGCGCCATCAATGAATGTTCGGCCGGTGTAGCGGTTTCGGATCAGACCCTCGACCGAGGGTATCGAGAGGCAATAGGCCATGGCGTCGGCCGCCGCTTTACTCGTGTCAGGCACCGGGACGACCACGGTATCGGCATCGATCGGCACGACCTCGAGCCGGGCGAGCTCCTCGCCGAGCCGCTTTCGCGAAAGATAGACGCTTCGGTCGTCCATCGAGCTGGCGACGTTGGCAAAGTAGATCCACTCGAAGAAACAGTGGGCCCGCCGCGGGGCTTCCGCGAACCGCTCCACCCGAAAGCCGCTGCCATCGACCACGAGGGCCGTCCCTGGCTCGAGGGAGCAGATCGACTCGGTGGAAAAGCCGAGGTTCAGGAGGGCAACGCTTTCGCTCGCCGCCGCAATGAGTGGTCCCTGGCGAGCGTAGACCATCGGCCTGATCCCGAGGGGATCGCGGGCCACAATGAGCCGGCCGCAGGCATCGAGAATGGCGAGGTTCCAGGCACCATCGAACTGCCGTGCAAGGGCAGCGAGGAGCTCTGCTGGCGCAGGATCGGCGTCGCCAGCGAGCTCACGACCGATGGCGTGCATGATGACTTCGGTGTCGTTGTCGCGGGCAAGGTGAGCGTCGTCCGTGGCCAGAATCTCGGCCCGTAGTTCGGGATAGTTCGCGAGTTGGCCATTGAACCCGAACGCGAACCACTTCCGCTTCTGGATATGCGACCGCTCGAGCGGCTGGGCGTAGCCTCGATCATCGGCGCCACAAGTGGCGTACCGCACGTGGCCGATGGCTGCCCGCCCCGTGTGCTGATCCATGAGGCTCTCGAACTTGCCCCGGTGGCTCATCCGAAAGACCTCGCTCACGCTGCCGACGTCCTTGAACGTGGCCAGCAACTGGCTCCGCTGTGGGTTCCAGGCGGTCATTCCAGCCGACAGTTGTCCCCGGTTTTGGATGTCGAGCAGCATCCGGGGAATGAGGCGAGACGCTTCCTCCTGCCCGCGAGGACCGCAGAGTGGGCTCGTCTCGGGGCCAGAAAGGTGATAAATGGCTGCCAAGCCGCATTCGTGATGCAGGTCGCTCATCGCTCTCTTTCGGGATGCCGGGAGCAGCCAAAAGCGGCCCGCTCACCGCCATTTCAGCCGAGTGTATCGACGGAACCGACATGCGGATACCATACTGCCATTTTCCACGATTCGATTGGAGAACCTCCCGCCTCGGCCCATGAGCGACCATGTCCGCCAGAAGATCGCGGCGACCGCTCGCCTGATCGTCGTGAAGGTCGGATCCCGCGTCCTCACCGGAGCCGACGGCCTGCTTGACGCCGCGCGAATCGAGTCGCTCGGCCGACAGATCGATGCTGTATGTGGCACCGGCCGGCAGGTCGTGCTCGTCAGTTCCGGTGCCGTCGCAGCCGGCATGGGAAGGCTCGGACTGGGCCGCCGTCCCACGGAGCTCGCCCATCTTCAGGCGGTCGCCGCCGTTGGCCAGAGTGGCCTCATCGAAGCCTGGGAACGTTCGCTCCGCGGTCGCGGTCGGCATGTGGCACAGGTGCTTCTCGTGGCCGAGGATCTCCAGCACCGGACCCGCTACCTCAACATTCGCAACACGCTGCGTGCGCTGCTGGAATTCGGCGCCGTCCCAGTGATCAACGAAAATGACACCGTCAGCGTCGAGGAGCTCCGCACCAGCTTTGGCGACAACGACCGGCTTGCAGCACTTGTTGCGTCCCTGCTTGGGGCTCACCTGCTCGTGCTCCTTTCAGATGTCGCTGGGCTCTACGATCGCCACCCGGAAGAACCCGAGGCAACCGTGATCTCCCGCGTGGACAAGATCGATGCTTCCGTCGCCGCACTGGCCTGCGATCGTCCCGGTGGTCTCTCCAAGGGGGGCATGTCGAGCAAGCTGAAAGCCGCCGACATCATGACCGAGGTGGGGGGCCACTGCGTCATCGCTGCCGGCCGCCAAGATGACGTCCTCGAGGCGATCTGTCGGGGCGAGGCGATGGGGACGCTGTTTGTGGGACGGGCGGCCACAATGCCGGCCTGGAAGCGCTGGCTCGGATGGTCCGCCGAGGCCCGGGGCACGCTCGATGTCGATGTCGGCGCGCGTTCAGCGATCGTGACGGGAGGCCGCAGCCTCCTCGCGGCCGGGATCACTGGTCTCAGCGGTGGCTTCTCAGCCGGAGACGTGGTCACCCTGGCCTGCGACGGCGGCGGGGTCTTTGCCCGCGGTCTGGTCAACTATCCAGCAACCGACCTGTCGCGGATCGTGGGGCTGCGAACCGAACGTATTGCGGAGGTTCTCGGATACTGTCCTTACGAGGAAGTTATCCACCGCGATAACCTGGCCGTCATTGCCCGGGACTGACACTGCACTTCGCCCATGCTTTCGGAAATCGTCATCGTCCTCGCCCTCGTGGCTGCCAATGGTCTCTTTTCAGGGGCCGAGATGGCGATCGTGGCCAGTCGCCGCGGACGCCTTCGGACTCTGGCCGACGCCGGCGACGCCAAGGCCCGCGCTGCGCTCGACCTGGCCCTCAATCCCGATCGGTTTCTGCCGACGGTCCAGGTGGGGGTCACGCTGGTCGGCACGCTGGCGGCAGCTTACGGCGGAAAAGGGTTCGTCGCAGCGCTGGCACGATTGATCGCGACGAACTGGCCCGGACTTGCAGCCATGGCAGAACCTGTGGCCTTGGCGGCGTTCGTAATTGGCCTCACGTTCGTAACTCTCGTTCTCGGAGAGCTCGTGCCCAAACGGCTGGCGCTTCGGAATGCTGAAACGTTTGCTCGCTTGGTGGCCCCGCCGATCGCCATCATGTCGCGGCTCGCCGCTCCCGTTGTCTGGGCACTGAACCTGGGGACCGCGGCCGTCCTGTTCCTCCTGGGCGCCCGAGGCAAGCATGAGCCGACCGTGTCGGTCGATGACATCGAACAGCTCCTCGAGACCGGGCGGGCTGAAGGAGTCCTCGAAGCAGTCGAACAATCGGTCGCGGCCGAAGCCCTTCGCCTCGGCGAGCGGACCGTGCGGGACATCATGCGACCGCGGATCGACATCGATGCTCTCGACGTCGATACACCACCCGAGGAGATCATCGGTGCCATCGCGATGGCCGGCTACTCACGGCTGCCTGTCTATGAGGGCTCACTCGACAAGATTCTCGGTTACATCTCGATCAAGGACGTCCTCAGAACCTCATGGATGGGTTGGCCCGCGAACCTGCGAAGAATGATGAGGAAGGCCGTCTTCGTGCCGGAGACGATGCCGCTCGATCGTCTGCTCGAGCTTTTCCGCAAGGAGCGGACCCCCTTCGCGATCGTGCTCGACGAGTATGGCGGCACCGACGGCCTCGTGACTCTCGACGATGTCCTCGAAGAGCTCGTCGGCGAAATCCACGACGACCGACGGGCCGACACCCCGGCTGATTTCGTGGAACGCGCCGACGGTTCTTTCCTGGTCGAGGCAAATGTGCCGATCGGCAAGCTAGCGGCACACTTCGGAATCGACCTCGGCCCCGAGCCTCGGGACTACGAAACCGCGTCGGGCCTCGTGCTCGCCGAGCTCGAGCGGCTGCCCACGGCCGGAGACTCGCTCACCTGGCAGGGGCTGGTCATCGAAGTCGTCGATATGGACGGACGCCGGATCGACAAACTGCTGATCCACCGCCCGTGATGTGCCCGACGGGGGCACCACTCAGCGATCAGGACTCGCACGAGCGATGATGTCATCGAGGATGAATGGGCTCGGGAACGGCTCGTCGAGCTGCTCGAGGAGCTTTCGGTAGCGATTCACGATCTCGGCAATGTCATCCGCCGTGAGCTGATCCTCACGGAGAATCGACGAGTCATCCAGAACCGTCCGCCAGGCTTTGAAGGCCTCCTCGTATGCCTGCCGAGCTGTCTGGAGCCGCGCCGCCTTGAACTCACGGTCCGCTGTCCACGTGCGCTCTCGTGCCCGCAACGCAGGCTCGGTCACCTCTGCCTCGCAGGTGGCCCGCCAGAAATCGAAGTTCACAATGTCGCGGTAGCGGTCGATGATGTGGGCCGTTTCGCGAGCCTCCACCTCCTCGAGAGCCAACTGCCACGCCCGTTGCCTCACGTCCGATGGCGCGGCTCGGGCGACCTCCTTCCAGGTGACTTTGAGAGCGTCCTGGGCCTGGGCAGCGACTTCCGCCTGCTTCTCATCACGGTCCATCGGAGCCACGCCCAATGCGGCCTGCTGCTCGGGTGAGAGCTGTTCTCGCTTCTTCGCCTCGAGCGCCGCAAACTGCCCCGGCAGCAGCGTTTCGAGTTCCTCCGCGAGCCTCATCGCCTGGGCCTCTTCTGCCTCCCGCAGCCCCAGGCGAATCGGTACGTGCCAGCTCGTCGGGATTTCCCGTGCCGCGAACCGCCGCATTTCGTCGCCTGCCATTTTCCATGCATCACGTGCGGCCTCTCCGAACGTGCCATCCCCTTCGAGGGCGCGTGCGTAATTGATGACCGCCATCATCGGTTCGCTGTGAAAAATGAGGGCGGTTGTTTTCAACGGCACACCCGCGTCGTCAAGCTTCTGTCCCTCGAGATATTTGCCTCGCGATACGAGCCAGTTGTCGCGGTCCTTCATGGCCCGTTGGGGGTCGTCCCGCTCGTGGAAGTCGTCATCGGCGACGAACATCCGACGAAACTCTTCCTTCTCATCAGACTTGCCGATCTTGTGACCGATGAACCAACCCATCCGACCCCACATCCGCGGCTCGTAGCGGTTGAGCCCAAGGCCCTGGCGGAGGAACTCGATCCCCTTGATCACCCAGACATACCGGTCTCGGTAGTCGTCGAACTCGACCGAGGTGTTGTAGGAGAGGTTGTGGGCCTGAAAGTCCCAGACGGAGTAGAAGTGAGGCTGGAGCTTGACGAGCTGTTCGAGCGTTGCCGAGAGGTTGGCCCAGTCCTCTACCTTCTTGTAATGGTTGGCCCGATCCCAGAGGAGTGTCACGGCGACATTCTTCAGGCCGAGCGTCGCAAACCTCATCGTCTCACCGGTCGCGTCGATCTCGCCGAGGTTGGTTTGCGAAAGACCCCGCTCGGCCCGCAATCGCGAGAGGAAACCGCCGGACCCTTCCGTATCGGCCGGTTGACTCAAGAACGACAGCGGGAGAAGAAGCACGACGATGGCCGTCAGCGCGAGAAGCGTTTCAGGCCGGAGCCCCAGCCATGCCTGACGGCCGCTGCCTGTGGAACGCGGTCCTGTGTTCATGACGCCACCTCCCTGGCCCTCAAGCAAAATGTTGCGGCGATACAAAAGGCGAGTACGTATCCCAACGTTTCAGCGGCATTGGCTGCGAGCAGATCGAGTGGAATATCAAAACCACCAGACACGAAATCACTGGTCCCCAACGAGGCCAGTGACGGAAAAAGTCCCGCCGCGACCCGCATCGGTGCCAGGAGCACAGTATCAGCGAGCTTCATCGCCTGGACCGCTGGCGTGGGGTCAAGTTCGAGCGTGATGCTCATCTGGGTAACGATACGGTAGAGCGACTCGATCGGTCCGCCACCGGGCACGATCTTCGAGTCCCCGGTCACCTGGCTTTCGAAGAGTCGAGCGATGAACTCGCGAAATTGGCCCACGAGGAGCATCGACAACGAAGCGATCAGCGCCACTGGGGCAGACAGGAACGTGCTGAAGAGCACGCCGAGCGCCGTCACGATGAGCATCGCGAACCAGGCCCCCAGGCAACTCTTGAAATAGTTGAGCCCGAACCAACCTTCCCCTGCCCGCAGGTAAAAATCGGCCTGGGCCACACCATAATACTGGGCTGGCTCGAGGCACTGGAGCCAAACTTCGACCCGGCCGTCTACCACGAAGTCTTCGTAGAGATCGGCCTCCTTCACCCGGCCGTCAGTGAGGACCACGGTGAGCTTTCGAGGAATCCAGAGCTGGTCGATCGAATCCTTGGCCACGATTGGCAAGGCTTCGCTGCGGAGGAAATTTACCGGATTGCGAATCTGGATCGTGCCGTGAATGCCCTCGGTGATCGTACCCTTGTACGTACGGAACACGCGGATCTTCATCTCCAGGGGAAGACCGTCAGAGAAATCCCGTTCACGAATCCCAGCAAACGTCCAAATCGCCGTGGCTCCTGTGCCCCCCTCGATGAACTGCCGGTAGCCCCACTCTTGGCCAACGCTGATGCCCTTGGCGGCCGGCCGCCCTTCACGGTCAAGAAACCGCAGCCGTCCTCGCAGGGGACGACGTGCCTCAAGGATGCCCTCTGGAGGCCCGACGTCGTAGACGATCTCAGAGCCAGATTTCCGTGACGCTATTCGATGGCGATGTCCCTGGGAGGTCTTGGCCATGCCATTGCCAGAAGCGTCGAGCCCGACGACATGGTGATGCCCCTGGGCCGACCCGGTGCGGCCCTCGTAGCCGGCGAGTGCGCCCTCTTCGTCTCTGATTTCTCTCAGCCAGCCTGCTTCGAGTGTGTGCGTATGCTGCACGCTTCGGACGACAAACGCCCAGCCGGCCAACCCCATGACAACAATGAGTGCCGTCCCCACGAACGCAAAACCGAGAAATCTTCCCAGTACGATTTCACCGGCATGGACCGGCTTGGTTACCACCGTCTGGATCGCCTTGGACTTGATGTCTGACGGCAAGCTGAAAACGGCGAGGATGAGAGTCACCGTGCAGGCCAGGAGACTCGTGGCACTGAGAATGAAGCCCACGTAGATCCGAAGGGGGTCGTTCGTGGTCGGATCAAGGAACCACCCTGCAAACAAGAGAACGATGGCAAACAGCGCCAGGACGACGAACACGTTTCGTCGGATGGCTTCCTGCACGGCGAGGCGTGCGAGCGCATACACACGTCCAGGCGAGGTTCCAGCGAGATCACGGAGCCCAGAGAGCACGCCTCGATAGACGCGGTCGCCAGCCTCGAGGGGACCTGCCCATGCGGCCTGCACGAGCCAGCAGGCCAGGCCGGCGAAAAGGATGACCAGCCCCGATGCCAGGAGCCATGACAGGGCAGCCGGGCCCAGCCACGTCAAAAAACTCGGGATTTCCTGTTCGAGAACCATGACCCAGGCTACTCCGGTGTTGATCCGTGTGCCGGCGCTGCCGCAGCCTTGGCCCGCCGGCCTGGTCGCGCCTCCGTATCGCGAACCACTTCCAGAAAGAGTTCTTCGAGCGTCGTCGTCGGATGGCCGATCTCGATACCAGATGCACCGTGCCTGGCAAGCACAGCCCGCACTTCGTCACAGGCGGCTGCCGGGAGCCCTGTTGCTCGAATTTGGGTGACACCGGTGACCTTCAAAAGGTCTTCGACCCGGCCGAGCTCCTTGAGCTCGCCCTGATGGAGGACGGCGATCCGGTCGCAGACGTCCTCGACGTCGGCGAGCAAGTGGGAACACATGATCACGGTCTTGCCCCGTTGCTTGAGGTCGATGATGAGATCCTTCATCTCGCGAGTGCCAATCGGATCGAGGCCGCTGGTGGGTTCGTCGAGAAGCACGAGTTCGGGATCGTTGATGAGCGCCTGAGCGACGCCGATGCGACGCGTCATGCCCTTTGAGTATTCCCGAAGCTGCCGCTTGCGATCGTGCGTGAGCCCTACCATCTCGATGAGTGCCTTGGCCCTCCGAGTCCGCTCCTCGGGTGACAGGCCAAACAGTCGGCCATAGAAGTCGAGTGTCTCCTCGGCGTCAAGGAACTTGTAGAGATACGACTCTTCCGGGAGGTATCCGATGCGGGCATTCTTCGAGACGTCGGTAGCCTCTTTGCCAAATACGAAGGCGTCGCCCGATGTCGGAAAGATGAGTCCCAAAAGCAGCTTGAGCGTGGTCGTCTTGCCGGAGCCGTTCGGCCCGAGGAGGCCGAAGATCTCTCCGCGGCGAATCTCGAGGTCGAGCGGCTTGAGAGCCGCCTTTTTACTGCGACCCCAGAAGTCCCTGTAGACCTTCGACAGGTTGCGGGTCTCAACCACCACTTCGTCAGGCTTGGCGGGCGTCGAGACCGCGTCGGGCGTGGCCATGCATTCAATCTCCGAAAGGTCACCTGCGCGAGCCGCTTCTCCGGCCGTGATGCGAACGACTCCGTCGGTTGTATCGCATCCTCGCAGGGATGGTAGAGCGAGCGAAGGAGATGCTCGCCTCGAGACATCCGCCTGCGCCGGGAGAGGTTGACAAGATCGTAAACAACGATAGACTACCTCACCTGAAATGAGACTGAGTCTCATACACAATCCTCGGCGAGGTCTTTCGATGTTTGGTTGCGCGGTGGCTTCTCTTTTCTTGACCGTTCCTGCCGCTGTTTCGCGAGAACGGAAGGGGCGTCAAACCTTCAGCAGCGACGCCTTCACGCTCGTCGAACTCCTCGTGGTGATTGCCATCATTTCAACGCTGATAGGCCTCCTCATCCCGGCCGTCCAGTCGGCACGGGAAGCCGCGCGCCGCACTGCGTGCCAGAGCAACCTCCGTCAACTGGGATTGGCGATCCAGTGCTTTGAGAGCGCCAAGCGGTATTTCCCCCCCTCCTCCGACATCACCCGTTCTGCCAACGCGAGCGGCGTTGCCTCGCAGCCGTGGTCCGGCCAGGCCCTCATTCTTCCCTTTATCGAAGGTGACAACGTCTACAAGCGAATAGATTTCACGAGGGGCTACCACACGCCTGAGAACAGGGCTCTCCTCCCACCCTGGGGCGTTGCCGCAACGCGTGTTGATATCCTCATGTGCCCAAGTGAGCCAAACAACAGGTCGCGGCTCAACGGCACCACCGGTGAGCCAGAGCACTACCCACTCAACTACGCGTTCAGCGTTGGTCGCTACCTGATCTACAACCCCGTGACCAAAGCAGATGGAGCCGCTGCCTTCGCTCCGAGCTCCAGGTTCCGCAGTTCGATGATCTCGGACGGCCTGAGCAAGACGCTCGCGATGTCGGAGGTCAAGGCCTTCAACCCCCGCTACCACAACGCGACAGCTCCCGCCTCGCCGCAAGACGAACCGCTTTCACCGGCAGAAGTCACGCAGAAGATCACCGGGGGCGACTGGTCGGCGACAAACGGTCACACCGAGTGGGTCTGCGGCCGCGCAATCCACAACGGATTCACGACACTTTTCGCCCCCAATACCGTGATTTCGCATACACGGCCCGACGGAGGCACCTTCGACATCTCGACCTGCTCGACCCGGGAGGGCAACAGTACGACGGCTCCGACCTATGCTGTGATCCCTTCACGGAGCCACCATCCCGGGGCGGTCAGCACACTTTTGATGGACGGGTCGGTTCATCAGGTGGGCTCGGAGATCGATGTCGCCGTCTGGCAGGCACTCGGCACTCGAGCCGGCGGCGAGCCGGTCGCCATGCCCCGATAGCCGACGCTACAAGACGATTGGTGCCAAAGGCTACCGTTGGGTGTCGCTCTCAGCAGGGCTTTTGGCAGCCGGTTGATCGCCTGCCACCTTGGTGGCAATCGCTACGACCCGCTGGGCTGCAACAAGTTCTGCGGCGGAAAAGAAAGCGAGGTCTGGGTCGCCCCCTGCCCGTTTGATCACTTCACCAGCCAACTGTTCCCACGTACGGCCACTCGAAAGATGCCAGGCAGCTGCCTGAGCCACTTTTTGAGGGACATGCCCAGCGGCCATCCCTCCGAGGATCAAAGCGAGTCTTGGATCCTGCGACACCGTATCGAGCGCGACGAGGCGGTACGCCATGCGGGGATTCGGTTCCCGGCGACCGTAATCGAGGCAAACCGTCGGCGCCCGCACCGCAACCGTCTTCCCAACCGGGACAATAAACGGAGCATTGGCTCCATCAATCGGCGGCGCCACTCGTAGCTGGCCACCTCGATTATCAGGAGCCACGTTCGCCAGTGCTTGGTCCATGGCCATTCGTACGGCTGCCTTGGCGACCGGTCGATCATGGAGCCAGCCGGCAAACGCTTCACCGTGGTCCGCGTACGCATTCTGCACCACTTCGGGCGCCTGCCATGTCATCCAACTCCGAAATTCGAGCCAGCGTGGATTATGGACGCCGTAGACCTCGCGCGCGACCCAACAGCCGAACGGGTTGCCGCCACCACCCCCCATGCCGCCGCCCATCCCGCCACCACCACCGCCGCCACCGCCGACGTTCTGCGGCTGGGCGCCAATACCGCCGGCGCCAAATCCAGCCCCTCCACCTCCGCCGCCGCCCATCTGGGCGAGTATCGGAACGCCTGCGAAGGCCGATGGCAAACGAAGAGTCAACGGACGATCACCTTGATTCGTCACGAGCACTTGTGCAGAGCGAGCGTCGTTGGCGATGAACCTTACCTCGACGAGCCCCGCGGCCTCGGCATCCAGAACATTTTCAGCCGATGGAGCATCGGGCCGACGAGGCCGTTGATCCTGGGCACAAACGGATACGGCCGTTGCCACCAGGAGGGTCGCGGCCATACCGAGACAAAAGGTGACGGAGCGGAGCATGACAAATCCTCGTGAGGGCGGTGGTAAAGCAGTCGGAATAGGGCTCGCGCCGTGGATGATGCCCATCCGCGGCCCCGTACCAGTATTGCTTCCACCAGGCGACAAGGAAAAAGGGGAAATCTGGCACGGCTGCCTGAGAACGACCGGCTGCGCGGACACTGACGGTCCTGCGGATTCTTCCGTTCTGCAAAAACCCGCCGGACTGCAGCGACTAACGCTTCGAGAACTGAGTGCCGCGGCGGGCACCCCGAAGGCCGTACTTCTTTCGCTCCTTCATCCGTCCGTCACGGGTGAGGAGGCCGGCATGACGGAGCGGATCGGAGAGCTCGGCGTCGAACAACGTGAGGGCACGGGCGATCCCGAGGCGGCAGGCCCCTGCCTGGCCGGTCAGACCGCCGCCATTGACCGTGATCGAAATTTTCACGGCAGATCGCTTTCCGACCTCGTCGAGCGTACCCAACACAACAGCTCTGTCCTTCACCGAAGGAAAGTAGGCGCCAATCTCTCGGCCATTGACCGTGATCTCGCCACTCCCTGCTCGCAGGCGCACCCGTGCCACTGCTGTTTTTCGCCGACCCGTGGCGAGGATTTCATCTCCCCGACGAACGGCTCTTTCGGGAGCAACGATAGGGGCCGGAATGGCGGCGGAAGGAGATGGAACAGCGGTGTCTACAGCGGCGGAGGTCATCGAATCCTCGACGGGTCTGGCGTCAGTGAGTAGGTCGTGTCAGGGATGTTTGAGGCGAAGCAAGGCATGGCAAACCGGCACATCATCAGGCCTTCACGTCCATGGGCACGGGTTGCTGTGCCTGGTGGGGATGCTCCCCGCCGGCGTAGACCTTGAGCTTGTCGAGCATAACGCGTCCGAGTCGGCTCTTCGGGAGCATTCGGCGGACAGCCTCCTCGAGGATGAGCTCAGGCCGACGCTCCAAACGGTGCTCTGCGGTCTCAGACTTGAGGCCCATATAGCCCGTGTACCAGCGATAGAGTTTCTGCTGCCACTTCTTTCCAGTGAAGGCAACCTTCTCGGCGTTGATCACGACAACGTGATCACCGGTGTCCACATGAGGCGTGTAGACAGGACGATGCTTCCCCATCAGTACCGTCGCAATTTCGCTGGCCAGACGGCCCACGCGACGGTCGGCGGCATCCACCAACCACCACCGCTGCTCGACCTCACCGGTCTTCGCCATGTACGTCTTCATCGATCCATCACCATCCCAGGGGGAGCGCGGCCGCTGGAGGAATCGGCCGACCAAAGCGACCGGGAGGCCACCGGAGCGTCCGGAACCATGTCATCCACGGCAACTTCGCGAGCCCCGGAGACTACCAATGGCAGGTGCCGCGGGCAAGCGGCAATGGCGAATTCCGTGTGAAAACAGGGTGGCTCGGGGCCATTCCTCGCGCCGCAAGGCTCCGAGAGGCCGGCCAGTTGCCATGAGGCCTGCCCGAGACCACACTTTGCGGCACACGCGAGATCTCGGCTCCAAGTCGGCCGGTCGCTTCCAATACCCCGCCATTCCGGTTCCGCATGAAGGTTGCCGTCCTTAAGGAAACGTTTCCAGGTGAACGCCGCGTAGCCCTCGTGCCCGCTGCCATCGCCGGCGTCCAGAAGCTCGGCCTGGATGTGATCGTCGAATCCGGGGCAGGCACGGCGGCGGGTTTTCCCGACGACGCCTATCAGACGGCAGGCGCCGCGATTGTCTCCCGCGACGAGGCCTTTGCGGCTGACTGCCTGCTCACGGTTCGAACCGGCGGTGCATGCGGCGATGGCTGGTCGCACGACCGCGACCGGCTCCGCCCAGGCGTGGTGCTCATCGGCATGTGCGATCCGCTCTCATCGCCCGATGCCTGTCGGGAGGCTGCCGAGAAGGGGGCAACCCTCTTCTCACTCGAGCTCGTGCCTCGGATCACGCGAGCGCAGAGCATGGACGTGCTCTCGAGCCAGGCAAATATCGCTGGCTATCGGGCCGTCTTGCTCGCTGCGGTCACCCTTCCTCGCATCCTTCCGATGATGACGACTGCGGCCGGCACAATCACACCGGCGAAGGTACTCGTCCTCGGTGCCGGCGTGGCTGGTCTCCAGGCGATCGCAACCGCAAAGCGGCTGGGCGCCCAGGTCAGTGCGTACGACGTCCGCCCTGCCGTCAAAGAACAGGTGCAGAGCCTCGGTGCGAAGTTTGTCGAGCTCCCGCTCGAGACCGGTTCGAGCGAGACCGCTGGTGGCTACGCCAAGGCGATGGGCGAGGAGTTTTACGCGAAGCAGCGTGAACTTCTGGGCAAGGTCATCGCCGAAAGCGATGTGGTCATTACCACAGCACTCATCCCCGGCCAGAAGGCTCCCGTGCTCGTCACGGCCGACATGGTTGCTCGGATGAAGCCCGGCAGCGTGATCGTCGACATGGCCGCGGAACGCGGGGGTAATTGTGAGGGTTCACGCCCCGATGAAACGGTCGATGTGAACGGCGTCACGATCCTCGGCCCCACGAACCTTGCTTCTGATGTCGCCGGCCACACGAGCCAGCTCTACGCGAAGAACATCTCCACATTCCTTGCCCATCTCATCAAGAGTGGCCTGCCCGACATCGCGGCCGATGACGAAATCTGTCGTGAAACGCTCGTGGCCCGAGGGGGCGAGCTTGTCCACCCGAAGATTCGCGAGAAAGCCGGCCTGGCACCTCTCAATGCTCTGGCCCAGCCCGATGCCACGGCCGAGCAGTCCTCACAGCAAGCCTGAGTCACACAACCACACGGACCGTTTCGATGATCGATCACGTTGATCCCGCACTCATTGAGGCTGCGACCATGAGCGCAGCCATTCCGGACGATCCGGCGGCCACGTTCATTCGCCTGCTGACGGTGTTCCTGCTGGCGATGTGGGTGGGCTTTGAGGTGATCACGAAGGTGCCGCAGAGGCTCCACACGCCCCTCACGAGCGGCTCCAACGCGATCTCCGGTATCACCGCCGTCGGAGCGATCGTGGCTGCTGGCTCGATTGCCACGGCGACTGGCACTCTGTTCGGCCTCGTGGCCGTCGTGCTCGCGATGATCAATGTGGCAGGCGGCTTCGTCGTCACCTACCGCATGCTCCAGATGTTCAATCCGAAGAAGAAGTAGCCCGAGAGGCCCTGAAAGAAACGCCCCGCGATGTCGAGCCAAGCCTGGATCAACCTTGCATACCTTGTTGCCGCGATGCTGTTCATCGTGGCGTTCAAGCTCATGAGCAGCCCGCGGACGGCTGTCCGCGGCACGTTCGCAGGCGCCGTCGGTATGGCCATCGCGATTGCGGCGGCGTTCTTCGAGGCTCCCGTTCGCGAGGCCGTTGCGACCAGTGGCGGCTGGCCCCTCGGCATGCTCCTGGTCGCAGGTGGAATCGGCGGTGCGATTGGCGCCACCATGGCCCTCAAGTACCCGATGACGGGGATGCCACAGATGGTGGCCCTGCTCAACGGTTTTGGTGGGGCAGCATCGACCTTTGTCGCGGCGGCTGAGCTCTGGAACACGTCGTCGGCAGCGAAGGTGGCTGAGACTCCACTGGCTCCCTGGACTCAGTTCTCGATCGCCACCGCGGTCGCCGGCCTGATCGGCGCCGTCACGTTCTGGGGCAGCCTCGTGGCTTTCGGCAAGCTGGAGGAGCTGCCTCGCTTCAAAAAACCTTGGACCGACCCCAATCGCCAGTGGATCAACCTCGGCCTGGCCCTCCTCACGCTTGCCCTGGCCCTTGGCGTCTGTGCCCGACCCGATTCGTTTTTCTTGTTCTTCCTTCTGGTGGTCGCTGGCAGCGGCCTCGGCGTCACGCTCACCCTGCCGATCGGCGGGGCAGTCATGCCCGTGGTGATTTGCCTCCTCAACAGCTACTCCGGACTTGCCGCCGCCGCCGCCGGGTTCGTGATCGATAACTCGGTGCTCGTGATCGCCGGCTCACTCGTGGGCGCCAGCGGCCTGATCCTCACCGCCATCATGTGCAAGGCCATGAACCGCTCGCTCACAGGCGTGCTCTTCGGCGGCCTTGGCACGACAGCCGTGATCAGCGGCGACGATGTCTACGCGGGCAAGATCAAGAGCGCTGCGGCGGAAGAGATCGCGATGGTGCTCGAAGGAGCTGATCGCGTCGTCATCGTGCCAGGTTATGGCCTCGCCGTGGCCCAGGCCCAGCACGCGGTTCGCGAGCTTGCCGACGCGCTCGAGGCGCGGGGCACGACGGTGGAGTATGCGATCCACCCTGTGGCTGGCCGGATGCCGGGACACATGAACGTGCTCCTCGCCGAAGCCGATGTGCCCTACGAAAAGCTGCGTGAGATGGACGACATCAATCCCACGTTTCCGGAGACCGACGTGGCGATCGTGATCGGGGCCAACGACGTGGTGAACCCGGCGGCCCGCACCGACCCGACAAGTCCGATCGCCGGGATGCCGATCTTGGATGTTGATAAGGCACGCACGGTCGTGGTGGTCAAACGGTCGCTTTCACCGGGCTTCGCAGGGATCCCCAACCCCCACTTCGCGGCCGACAACACACTCATGTACTTCGCGGACGGCAAAAAAGCCGTGCTCGACCTCACTGCTGCGCTTCAGAAGTAGCGACGGCCCATACAAGCCCCTCGCGCCAGCGTGGGGATCGCGAAACGCATGGCGTTCCATGCATGATTGCGCCAGGACGCTGGCCGAGCCTCCATCCGACGGGCTCGTCGCCGTGGGCTTTGGTCATGCGGTCGCCCACAACACGTCGGCCCAGAGCGCGTCAGAAACCAGAAGGCCAGCCCGCGTGAGGCGGACGGTGTGGCCATCATCGGTGGCGAGGGCAGCCGCCACCCAGCGGGTGACCGCCGAGCCTGCGACCGCATCGAGACAATAGCCGCTTGCTGCCTGAAACGCCTCGCGGTTCACGCCCGCCCGACGTCGAAGCCCGACAACCAGCCGCTCACGGGCCGCCTCCTCCGCGGTCATCGCATCGACGTCGCCCGCGAAGTCCTCGCCGGCAAGCACGCGGTTCATCCAGGTGGTCGTGCTGCGATGATTCGTGATCCGTGTCCGCCCGTCAAACCGCGCGGCGGCCGGCCCCAAGGCCTCCCACGGTCGTAAGTCCCAGTAGGCCTCGTTGTGCCGGCACCGCTGCCCGGGCTTCGCGAAGTTCGAGACTTCATAGTGTTCGTAGCCGGCCGCTTCGAGTTTGTCGATAGCCGTCTCGAACATCGTCCGTTCGATGTCCTCCGGCACGGCCGA
>JBGTKO010000104.1:0-11208 GCA_041744595.1 Pirellulales bacterium | reverse complement strand
AGCCATGGCGAAGGTGCGCAGCACGCCGCGGGTCTTTTGGAACCGTTCGATACCCGCCGACCACTTGCTGTAGAAGACCTCCGTCAGTTCCGGGTGAAAGGGGAAACTCTTGATGTATCGGTCCTCGGCCGCGGCGCCGTTCTTTGCTGTCTGGTCGTCCAGAGCCGCAATGCCCTTGAGCGCCGCGATCACGTGCTGACGCCACTGCCCCTTCTGTTCAACCGATTGTGAATCAAATAATCGCCGACGTAGCACTTCCGCCACGTCGTCCTTTTCCACGGGCTGCACCGCCTCTTCCCGTTGCCGCTGGAAGATGTCGTACATATCCGACACGATTTTCTTGCCCAGCGCGTCGGCTTGATCCTTGGGCTCACTCGACAGGAGCGACGCTACGATGCAGCACTTTTCGACCTTCGCCGCCGCCTGCGTGAGGTACTGAAAGAACCCGATCAGCACATCGACGAAGCCTGGTTCGACGTGGCATCGCTGCTTCGCGTAGAGCAACACCTCGTCCAACAGAATCAGCGTGCCAATGCCTTCCTTCAGCGGCAGTGACAGCAGTTCGGTCAGCGTGTTCTCCGCGGGCGGTGTGGCACGCTCCTCGGCCTTGCCTTCAGCGTGCAGGACCTTCAGGCCCTCGTCGCCGGCAATCTGATATGCGAGCAAACTCCACGGCTGCTTGAGCCGCCGCACAACCCCATCGGGCGACCGCACGTCGCAGCCTTTCTCCACGTCGAGCTTGTCAAAGCAGAGTGCCGCCACACGGGCCTTCGGCGGAGCCTGGCCGATGGATTCCTCGAACTCCTTGACGGCGGGCAGGTCAGGCAGGTTTTCAGGATCGTGGACGAGGTGACGCATCGTGATCAGCGTGTGCGTCTTGCCGCCGCCGTAGGTCAGCTCGAGCTGCCGCACAGCCTTGTCATTCTTCCCGGCCAGGCGCAGCACCACGTCGCGTACCAGCCCGCGCAGGTTGTGCGTGGGGAAGGTGAGCGCGAAAAACTCTTCGGGCTTCTCGTAGATCGGCCGCTTGCCGTTCTGCATCATGACCTCATAGAGGTCCGCCGCGAACATGTGGAGCGGTAGTTCGCCCGTCCGCAGGTCGTCGCGGAGCTTGACCACCTCGTGCCAGGGCTTCCAGGCTTGTTTCGCCATCCAACTCATCCTTTCCCTTGACTCGGCCCTCAAGCCGACGTATTGTTTTGTCGATATACCGATCACCCCGCCGCGCCGAGAGGCGCGGCCCGACGCCCGCGAAAGCGGGCGTCTATTTTTTTACACCCAGTCCGCGGGCCGATTGACCGTTCTCCCTGGGTGTATCTCGACCTTGTCCGGCAGCAGGCTCTGCCGGAGTTTGTCCTGCCCGATCATCGTGTGGCCGTGACAGGCTGCCCTCAGGGCGCCGCTGGACCGATCCGGTGGAAAAACCGCGATCACCCGCTTTGTTGCCCACCGCTTTCTGATCGCCCGAACCGGGGGCACCAAGTCGCTATCGCCTGACATCAGCAATGCCACGTCAAAGCGGTCATCCGTCGCATCCGCCAGCATCCGGCAGGCGATGTTTACGTCGGTCATCTTCTCCTCGTGTCGCGTGTATTCATTGCCGCAGTGAAAGCACTTCATCTGCTTGCTCAAGTAGTGTCCGTACGCCACATGAATGCCGGGCCGCGTAGTTTCCAACGCACTGATGAAATCCAACTGCCGCTGCTGCTCGAACTTGTCTCCTGTGATGAGCGTCGTGCAGTACGCCACCTCGACCAGTGTCTGCCCCGGCTGGAGAAACCGCTCGGCCAACGCCCACAGATCCAGCCAGTAGTACCGCTTCCATCCCTTGCTCTTGAGGCCGTGGTAGAGGTTGAAGCCGTCGATGTAGCAGATCACGTTCATGCTTCACCCTCGGAAGTGGGCACGTCATCAAAGAGCACCGGGCCGCGTTCCTTGACGGCGCCCTTCGCGCCGATGTGGTTGCTGATGCTTTCGAGCAACGACCGCTCGTTGGCGGAAGACAGCTCGATCAATGACTGCACGACGCGCTTGAAAAGCTCGTTCCGTCGCAACGCATGCTGGTCAAGGTAGTCGTCTACCTTCTGAACATCGCCTTCTTTCCAGAGGTGCATCACCCGGTGGATGCGATCGACGAGCGGAACCACCCGGCCCTCGGGCGCCTCGTGCCCCAAGGCCTTCCCCTTGCGCTGGCTCCACGCCTTGAGTTTGACCTTGTTACCGCCTCCGGTATCGCCTTCCGGCTCTGGCTCTCCGTCGCCGTCGTCGTCGGGCTGGTCTTCATCGGGCGCCGTGGCATCGCCGCTCGTGCGGGCGAGGATGTCCCAGGTGCGATCCAACTCGGCATCGGAAAGGCCGCAAGCGGTGGCGTAGAGAATGCACGCCCCGACAGGTGCCTCGTCCATTCCAAAATCGTGGCGGTGGAGAAGGTAGTAGGCAGTCACCTCGTCCAGCCGGTCGGCCGCGGCAAGGTCAGAACCTTTTCCTCCTTCGCCAGAAAGCACCTGACCGACGACGTAGTCCACGACCATCCGTCGAACATGGTTGAGAAACTCCCCGACGCCCATCGTGGCGTTCGGCTCGTTCGCCTTGCGCACGACTGGGTGCTTGCTATACGCCTCCATCGCCGGGCCGGTGGCCGCCCAGACAAAGTCGGGGCCGCGGATACCGGCGTCCCAGAATTCTCTGAGTTGAGTAGAAATCTTGGATCGCATCTCCTCGAGGACGTTGTTGTCCCAGCCTGGCTTTGCCGCGGGAGATCGCTTCTTGCAGACAAGCCAAACGGAGGATGCGAGCGACGCGCGGGCAAAGTTTCGTACACCTCCGCGCATCTCGGTTGCGATTGGCCACGAGCCATCTACGACGAAGCCCGAGCGAATGAGCGCCGACACCAAGGTTTCCCAGGCGTCAGGTTGTTTGTTGGCAAAAACGATGACCAAGCGACCGTCTGCCTTTAGTGCTCCCGCGCAGGACTGGAAAGCGCGGGCCATTCCGTCCTCGTACACCCGCTTGCTTTCGGCCGCGTTGTTCTTGTGTCGGCTCGAATCGTCAATGAGTTCTCCATCGTTTCCATCATGATCCCACTTGGGGGAAACCGGATTCACAAACGCATCGCCACCCGACGCCGCTCCAAAGAGCGATCGTCTCAACCAGACGTAGAAGAAGTCCATCAAGTCGGAATATGGAATTGCGTCGTAGTACGGTGGATCGGTGACGATCAGATCGCACTCGGTTGGACGATTTGCAATCGCACTTTTATTGACGACGGATGGCGCCGGTCGATCCTTGGCTGCGGGGAGAAGTTCTGTGAGAACGCGAACGACCTTGGAGAGCCCACCGACGAAATAGCGATCCACCGCGGACATCGGGTTTGCTTCTGAAAAATCCCACGTTATGGGAAGCGCGAAGCGCAGAAACGTTTGCTTTACCTCTTCTGCTGCAGAGTCCCACAGACAGATCGTGCTGAGGTAGTTGGCGGTACGACCGATCACCAGTGCCTGATAGGCTCCCACCGTCTCGATCCACTCTGGCGGGCACTTTTCGGTGGCCATCTGATCGCGTGCGGCCCGAGTGGCCGCGACGAATGCCCCCAACGCCATGAGCTGCCGCGGCGTGAACAGCTTCCTCCATTTATCAAAGCCGTAGAGCGGCACGCGCATGCCGAGTGCTTCAGCACTTGCCATAGGCTCATCAGGCACACCAAACGGCACATCCGCAAACGCGGCCTGAATCGTGTCTTCACTTGGTGTCGCGACCGCGAGATCGTGCTCGGTGGGCAATCGATAATCCTTGCCGTCTGGCGTATCGACCACAACGCAGGTCATCACGGTTCCCAGCCGACCGGCCTTACCTTCCAGCCGAAGGTCTTCCATCGTGTTGATCGTGCCACAGCACGGGCAAGCACTTCCGGCTCGACTCATCGTGCCGGCGCCCAACCGTTTGTCGTGCTCGCGACGCTGGGCCGGATTGCCACCTTTGACGGGCACGCTGCCTTCCACCCCAAACACCACACCGGTTCGGTCGGCATTCGGATCCATCGTCAACAGCACCCGCTTGTTCGGCTTCTTGCACAACCAGCGGGTCTTGAGCAGTGGCACGGTAGCCCGGCAGTTCTTGCATGTCGCCGCCCTTGCCCAGAGATAAGCGACGGTCGGCTTGGCTACCCAGCGAGGGTTTCGGCCATCTTCCAAGTATTCGTCAGTGAACTCGGCATTCAGCCCGTCGATGTCAGGCGTGCCGTTCTCCTTGAGCAGCACCAGCCGCATCGGCTGGTGTTCGTAGGCGATGTGATCCTTCTTGATTGGCTCGAAGTCGGCATAGGTTGGGTAATACCTCGCCAGTTCCCGCCGAGCTCGGTCGAGCACCCATTGCCCCCAGGCCCGGACATGCCACGCAAGGTCGGCCTGGAGCTCCTGGGCTTCGCCTCCTTCGCGCTCAAACTGAAAACTCGTCTGATCCGCCTTCTGATTCCACTTCGGCCTCTTTTCGAGTGCGCCGTGAAGTCGCTTGAGCGCCGCCTTGGCCTCCGCCTTGCCATACCCCTTGGCCTTCTTGAAGAACTCGGACATGAAGGCATCGTCGTGCAGGATGAACTCAGGCAGCGGGCGGGTCTGCCCGGCGAGCTTCTGCGGATACTCGAGCGTGCATTTGAGGATGAACCATGCGACCGGGTTGATGTCGACCGCGGTGGCCTCGCAGCCCAGCCGCATCGCCTCGAGCGGAATCGCCCCGCCGCCGGCAAACGGGTCGAGCACCTTCGGGGCACGCCCTCCGTAGGCCTTCTTGATTTCCTGGCGGAACCACTCGAGCGTTTCCGCATTCTCGCTTTCCCGCCCCCAGTGCAGGATGCCGCCTACGGTCTCTTCCTTGATGCGCTCGACGGTCTGCCCATTGGGCATCTTCTTCTTTTCGATTTTCTTGACGACCGTACCGCCGATCTTCTCGCACAGTTCCTTGCGTTTCTCGGCGTCGCCAGGGTCGGGCAAGAGCGTCGCAATCAGCGCCGCCCGACAAGCCGCCAACGGCCGCCGCGCCGGCCAGATGTGGAGCGTGGAAATATGCCCATGCCGCACGTTCTTCTCATGCACGGAGTCCAACGACGCCTGCTTGAGCGGAAACGCGTGTTCGATGAGACGAGGAAAGTCGGTCATGACAGGGCCTTGAGACCGGCGTTGGCCGCGATCTTGGTGGCCACGCGCTTGAAGTCCTTGTACGCGTCGCTCACCGCATAGGTGTGCGCACCAAGCGCGCCGTCGGCAGGCTTGAGAAAGAACATGGGCTTGCGTGCTTCTTGTGCAAGCGGCATGAGGCTTCGGTAGTCCTTGAGTTTGGCGATGCAGTTGGGGTCGTCGTCGATCGAGATGTTTGGGTCAGGCGGTACTTGCAGTACGGCCTGCGCGTACGTGGACGGCATCTTCGCGATCCATCGATCGAAGGCCTTGACGGGCCTGTCGAGCCGAATCGAGTGACGCAGGACCATGTAGCCGATGGGGTCGATTGTGCCCGTTGGAAGCAACAAATCGGCGACGGGGTTCTTGGCGAGCCGCTCCTTCCATTCATCACGCCACCGACGAAGAGCCGGGCCAAGATTTTCTAGCCCCTGTAGGGAGAACAGGTCTGGACCGAGCGGTATCACGACGTAGTCCGACGCGATCAGCGCCGCGCGGTTGATCGCGCCGAGGTTCGGACCGAGGTCCACAAGGATGACATCCGCGCTATGTTGCTCACCAGCTCTCTGCACAATTCGGTAAAACGCAGAGATCACGCGAAACGCTCGCTCGTTGCGGTCCATACACTTTGGCCAGACTTCGGAAAGCTGGTCTTCGAACGTGGACAAAGCCATATCGCCAGGGATCAAGCCAAGACGATCGGAGATGATCTCCACGTGCGGATCGGCGATGTCGCCGGTGCCGCGGATCAGCGGCTGGATAGCGCCGAAGATGGTCAGCGGATGGCCGTTTCCGGGCGCGAACTGCTCGAGGCGTTCTTCGTCCAAGAAGGCAGCGGTCAGGTTGCTCTGCGGGTCGAGGTCGGCTGCAATGACACGCAGGCCACGATCCGAGAGCATCCAGGACAGGTGGTAGACCATCGATGTCTTACCCACGCCGCCCTTATTGTTAAAGAACGCGATGACGGGGATATTCATGAACGCCTCCTCAAGATCACTGCCACGTGGGAATCTTCGACCAGGAACTCAGGGGGTGGGTTGCCGTTCTTCTGCATTTCAGTCCTCGTAAGATCGATTCCCACGCCGAATCGCTGCACATAGCCAAGCTCTTTCATGACGGCAGCAATGTTGGGATTGCGGTAGTCGCTTGAGTCAGGCTGTCCAAAGTTGCTTTTAGTCACTTGTCCAAACGGACCACCCGGATTCTGAACCTCAACGCGGTCATTGAACCAGTAAAGTCGAATAGGCGCATTGGTATTCTCGTAGGTGCGGTGAAGAATCGCGTTGCGGAGCACCTGCTGGAGGGCGACTATCGGATAATCAGGGGTCCTTACTTCGACGGCGCCTGTCGTGAAATCCGCAGATGTCTGAACATTGTTCTTGAGCAGATCTTCGACCTCACGAAGAAGTTCTGGCAGCGGCCCTCTGATTTCTTTCTGGTTCTTTACGGGGTCGCTCAACGTGACTCCGTCAAATCGCACGAATTGCACATAGGCACACGGCAGCCAATCGGTTGGGGACTTTCCAACAGTGAGGATACCGAGCGCCGTCGGACACACCGGGGGGCCAGGATGTGCAAACTTCGACGCAATAAGTTGATGTTCGATCGAACGGTGGTTTTGTTCGATTACTTCCGGGGCCACGGCAGACGGCAAGTAGGTGCGTCGAAACATCAACTCGTCGATGATGTCCATTCCAGCATCCGCCACGGGGCGGATATCTGCTGGCAGATCGCGGAAGCGTCGCTTTTCACTCAGCCGACGTTCGTCATCAGGGTTCGCGATGCCGCGACGCGGCCCCGATCGAATCCAGACCACACCGTCGAACCGGACTGGTGGTGAGGTCGATGGGTGAACAATGACGACGGCGACATCCTGCCCCTTTAGGCGTCTTTTCTGAACATCCATCGACGGGAATGGAAGGATTTTTCCGTCGCCTCGCATCGATGCAAGGTTTTGCAGTAGTTGATCTGATACTTCCAGGCCCGTGGGTTCACCTGCATCATCCACTCCGACGAACAAGACTCCCGGCAGGTTGTGATTTGGCAGGTCATTGGCGAACGCGCAAATCGCTTGCCGAAACTTGTCCCCGTTATCTTTCGATCGCGTGCGCTCGGCTCGATCCGATTCAATGTCGTTTAGCAGCGATTCAAGTTCCTGGTCAGTCATAATGGTTCCTCAACTGTGATCTGATGCGTTTTGTATCTGGGAAGCACTTATCAACACGCTCCCTTTGGCCTTCGCCAACAGGTTGCCAAATGGATCCTGCACCCGCGCGAGTCGTGGGGTTGGTGTGGCGCAGTCATAGACGGCGTACAACCAATAGCCGTCCCGGTGATTGCATGCGGCGGACCACTCGTTGTCTGAAACCTCCACGTCGCCGGTGCCGGCCCGACCTTTGACCTCGATGGCACGACGCCGGCCGTCAGGATAGATGGCCAGCAAATCAAAACCAGGGTTGTCGGTCAGCCCGGCGGCGCGGGCCAACTCGGGGGTGTGAACGTCCTTGACGGTCGCGCCGGAAGCCTCGTCAAAAGCGCGGGCCAAGTCCATCGCCACTTGTTCGACCTCGGCATCGTGACGTTCGAGATCGGCTGGATCGGATGAAGGCACGACGATGGCGTGGGCGAGGAAGGTCAGATGGCCAGGCGCAATCAATTCGGGCTCGCGACGGATCGTCGCCAGGGCGGCGTCGCGACGCTGGGCGATGGAACGCTGTTGCTCCTTGATTTCCTTGAGGGCCTTCGCGGCTGCGGAATTCCCAGTGCGCGACTTCTCCGACTGCTTCACGCGGGCGGCGGCAAGCTCCGCCTCCTGAAAATCAAAACCACGCCGAATGAATTGCTCACGCTCGGGCAGCGTGTGCAGCAACCCCTCGCGGCGCTGGATTGCCATCTGGCGGGCCACCCGCTCGGTGATAAATCCCGCAGCCTGGTCCTTGAGCTTCCCTGCCGTAATCGCCAAACGCTGTGCAGCAGCAGGCAGGCCGTGACCGCCCTTGAGAAGGAGGAGATGCTCGACGGGACAGAGCGAGACATCGGCTCCCTCGAACTGCTTGACTCCGACAAGCTGGCAATCGAGCGTTTCCTCATTGGCCAGATCGGGCAGTTCGGGGTCGGCCTGACGCACGACGCTGACCAAGGCGAGGTGGAAGAGATATGGCTTCTCGCTGGTTGGATCGATGAAGACGGCGCCCCGCAGAGCCTGGTCGCCAAGGCGATCGCTAACGATGGCCCGAAACCGTTCAAAGACCGGCTCGCCGGGGTGAACCCAGATACGCGTGTCCTTCTGGTCCGGACCTGGGCGAATGACCGTCAAACAGTCTCGCTGGCTGGCCGGGTACATCTCGAGCGTGTGCAGCAATGGATCGACCGCACCCTTGCGGGTCGGCTGCATGGCAAAGCAATCGTCAAGGTCGCCATCGAGCTCGATGTTCACCAGCGGGGCGGCGCTCTCGAGATAGTGGCGAACGTAGCCGGGCAGGAGACGGCGATACGCCTCTTGCTGAAGGTCATCCCGGAGGCGCGGAAGCTCCCGCTTCACGTCGCCGCCGTCACCGAAGAGCATCTTCTCCTGGGTGGCCAGCGCTTCCACCTGCTCTTTGGTTAGGCGCCCTTCGAGCTCATGCGTGACGGCATCCGTCCCGTCGGTAATCGCCCGCTCCATGTACGTCTTGAGGGACACACCCTCGAAAAGCCGACCAATCGAGTCAAAGACCTTCTCGCTGCCGAGGCTCTCACGGATCACCTCGAGCTTGTCGAGCAGTGTCTTGATGACCAGACCCTCGCGGGTGTCCGGGGCGACAAGGTTGATGATGTGTACCGGGTCGTGCTTTTGGCCGTAGCGGTGGATTCGGCCCATGCGTTGTTCGAGGCGGGCCGGGTTCCACGGCACGTCGAAGTTGATCATGAGCCAGCAGAACTGAAGATTGATGCCTTCGGCCGCGGCATCCGTGCAGATCATGAATCGCGCGCCACCCTCGTCGTTCGGCAGGCGAAATCGCTCGACATGCTCCTGCCGCTCCGTGTAGTACATCCCGCCGTGGATGCAGGCGATTTGCTCGGCGTAGCCCATGCCACCAAGGCGTTGGATCAGATAGTCGAGCGTGTCGCGATGCTCGGTGAAGACGATGAACTTTTCGCCTACGAATTTCGGATCGGTCACCACTTCACGCAGCTTGTCGAATTTTGATTCGGCGCCCTGCTCGTAGACCTTGCGGGCCATGTCTCGTAGCGCCACGACCTGCTCACGCTCCACAACCAAGTCGACCAACGATCCGGCGAGGACGCCGGCCAGCAGCCGTTCCTCACTGACTTCGCTCTCTTCGCGGCCGTCCTCGATGGCTTCCTCGTCGGCCGTTTTGGAGTCGAGGACATCCTCTTCTTCTGCAAGGCGGCGCTGGAGCACCACGAGCTGCTCCTCGGTCAGCTTTCCCTCCTGAACCTGATGAATCAGGTCGTCGAGCTTGTCGATCCGGCGTTCAAAGGATCGCAGGAGGGCATAGGTAGAACTGGCCATGCGCCGCTGAAGCACGCTCATAGCCAGCCGGGCGGCAGAGCGGTTGAGCATCTTCGCGCGGTTGTAGACGTGCCGCATGTAGTCGGTTGTCTCGTCGTACAGCGTCTGTTCACTCACCGGCCCTTGCGTGAGGGCGTAACCGAGCGTGTCAGAGATTCGCCTCGGATAGAGCGGCTTGCCCGTCAGGTGAACCATTTCCTCCTTGGTGCGACGGATGAAATGCGGATGGCGGCGTTCAGCCGGGTACTCGTTGAAGGCCTCTGGCGTGGCGAGCACTTCGGAATCGAGAAGGCGCCAAAGCCCGTAATAGGGATAGTCCTTGCCCTGATGCGGGGTGGCCGTCAGCAGGAGCACATGGTGCGCTGCCCACGGCAACCGCCACCCCTCTTGCACATCGGCAACGCCGCAAAGCGCCTCAGCAATCCTGTACCGGTCTGTCTTTCGGACGCGAAGGTCGTTCCCGCGATCCACAGAGAGCTTGTGGGCCTCGTCAAAGATGACCAGATCATAGGGCTGCACGCCTGGCTCCCGGAGGCGCGAGAACATCCTCGACCCCGTCAGGGTATCCACGCTGACGATCACGCAGTCGCTCCCATGACCGACGAAAGGATTGCTATTGCGCGCGTCGGCACCGGTGACGATTCGGAACGGCAGGCTAAAGAGCGTGGCCATTTCACGCTCCCAGTTCCCGATCAGGCCCGCGGGCGGAACGATCAGGATTCGCTTGATCAGCCGCCGCGCCTTCATCTCGCGGATATAGAGGCCGGACATGATCGTCTTGCCGGCACCAGCGTCGTCCGCGAGGAGAAACCGCAAAGGGAACTGCTTGAGCATGTGCTCATAGACGGCGATGCGCTGGTGGGGCAGCGGATCGATCTGCGAGATCTCCGTCGCGAAGGCCGGGTTGAACATGTGGCCGAAGCTCAGCCGCTCGCCTTCAACGAGGGAGCGGATCACGTGAGGCGATGCGGTGAAGTCGAGCACGGGCGATTCCGTGACGACCGGCCTCGCCTCGGCTGCCACCGAGTCGCCGCCATCAAAACGAACCAACTGCTGCCACGAGAGGGGCGAGGGCTTCGTCTGGCCGTTTTCCCACCGGTTGACGGTCGCGAATGCGACACCTAGGCGGTCGGCCAGCTCTGTCTGCGTCAGGCCAAGCCGAGCACGGTATTGCTTGATCCGATCGGCGTAGTCGGGAGGAATCGCCGAAACCGGTTGAATTTCGGCGGAAACTTCTCTCATTTTGTCGTCGCGTGCTGACATGGCGTGACAGTATAACATCCGCTATACGGATTTCAACTGCCGCCAAATCGGATTCTTTGGCCATCGCACCCGGCGGATTTGTGCGGCGGCACGATGCCGCCGCCATGCAGTTGGCAGGACGCCAAGCACGCGGCCGGCCCCCGGCCGCTCCGCAGCGACGCAGGACGATGACTTTGGGGCGGGAGCGCATCCATCCCAACGACGGAGCGGACGCGGCACGGGGCGAGCGATGCTGTGGATGGGCATCTGCGAGCCGCCGCC
>JBGTKO010000103.1:0-5635 GCA_041744595.1 Pirellulales bacterium | reverse complement strand
CGTCTCGACGAACGCCGAGGAGGTGGCGAAGTTCGGCATCGACGTTGCCAACATGTTCGGCTTCTGGGACTGGGTCGGCGGCCGCTACTCGATGGACTCCGCGATCGGCCTCTCCACGATGCTGGCGATCGGACCGGAGCAGTTCCGCGACCTTCTCGCGGGCTTCCATGCGATGGACGAGCATTTTCGGACGGCGGCCTTCGAAGAAAATCTCCCCGTCCTCCACGGACTCATCGCCGTCTGGAACACGACATTTCTCGAGGCCCACACGATTGCCGTCCTCCCCTACGACCAGTACCTCGCTCGGTTTCCGGCCTATCTCCAGCAGCTCACAATGGAGAGTAACGGCAAGCGTGTGACGCTCTCGGGGCGTGTCATCGACGACTACGACACCTGCCCCATCTACTGGGGCGAGCCTGGCACCAACGGCCAGCACTCTTTCTATCAACTCATCCACCAGGGTACGCGGCTGATTCCTTGTGATTTCCTGGGGTTCCTCCAATCGCTCAATCCGCTCGGCCGTCACCACGATCTCTTGATGGCCAACTGCTTCGCCCAGTCCGAGGCGCTCGCCTTCGGCAAGACAGCGACCGAGGTTCGGGCGGACGGCGTCCCGGAGGATCTCGTGTCACACAAGACATTCCCGGGCAATCGCCCGAGCAGCATGATCCTCGCGGAGCGGCTCACGCCCCGTGTCCTCGGCAGCCTCGTCGCGCTCTACGAGCATGCCACGTTCACGGCTGGGGCGATCTGGGATGTGAATCCCTTTGACCAGTGGGGCGTCGAGCTCGGCAAGGTGCTGGCCAACCGGATCGTGCCTGAACTCGAAGCCGGGAGTGATGCGGCCCTCGACCACCACGACGCCTCAACCGCGGCTCTCATCCATCGCTACCGCGCAGCCTCAGCAAGCTAGGGCGCTCGCCGGATCGTGACGGTCACTTCACCGTCGTTGTCGGCAAGCTCGGTCCACATGTCGACACACCGCAGGAACAACTGCCCGGAGGTCGGCGGCTTCAGTGTCGCCTTCTTGCCAAGTGGAATCTCTTTGGAGAGCGTGAAGTCTGAAAACACGGCGCCGACCAAACGACCACGGCCATCGGCTTCCCCGTCGGCGTCGAACTGTTTACCGGCGGCCGCAATCTTCCAGGTGCCATCGGCGGTGATGTCATACGCTGTTCCTTCCTCGACGAGCACCTTGCTCGCCTGCCAGCCGGCCTGCGCCTTGATTTTGACTTTTACTTCACTGGTCCCGCCGAGCTTCTGAAACTTGGCGTTCCAGGGCCAGGCGGTGAGATCCGACCGGTACCCGTTTCCGAGCGTGTTCAGAAACTGGTCATATTCAAAGGACACCTCGCGGGCAACAGGACCGTAGACACTTTCAAAAGACGCTCCCTGCTTCCCCTCCATGAGCTCGATCGCGAGCGGCACGAACCGCTTGGAGTAGTTCGGATTGTTGGCGAGCAGATGGCAGAGCGCCCACCGCCAAGCGTAGTCCTGCCAGGTACCCGATTCCGTACGGCCCGGTATTGCGATCTCCAGCAGCTTTCGTTTTGGCGTGGCGTTTTGGAGGTAGCCCACCACCGGTGCCGGAAGGTCGATCGCCCGATCACCTTCCTTCCAATAGTTGCCAAGTTCGGCAAGCCCCTCCGAGAGCCAGGTGGGCCCCGTCGAGCCAAACGCGAGATGGCAGATGCCATGGACACACTCATGCTGAATCACGCCGTGATCCGCACATGAATAAAGCCGTGCATGCCGCTGAGAACCGAGCCGCGAGTTGACACACACGCCCTCCCCCCGGCGAATCTTCTCGACACCGAAGGGGTCATCGATCATCCCCGAAGGAAACTTTCCGAGGTCGCGGGCCACAAAACCTTCTACGACGCCTGTCATCTTGCGACCGAGAAAGACCTCGAGTGCCTTCACCATCCGCTCGAGCTTTTCACTGATGACCGCCCACTCCCGATCCGACACGTCGGTTATGAACGCGAAGTGGGCCGACCGCACGAGCCTCGGGTGGGCAGGAGGCTCACTCGAGAGCGTGCGGTACTTTCGCTCGAGGGCATCATCCCCCTTGTCAGCAACAGTCTTGGCCACGAGGTTTTCGACCTCGAGCACCGTGGCTACAACGTCTCCCATCTGGAGCTGAAGGGCTTGGAGTTTTACGACACGGGCCCCCGGCTCGATGCGAGCCGGATCGTTCGTCGTGAGCCTCGCGATCGCGGCATCAGACAGCGGGCAGGTGATCGCCGTCTTTTTGTTGAACGCCTGCTCGCGGGGTAGCTCCACGACGATTCGCTTGGCCAGCGCCGTCTTCACCGTCGCGGTCACTTCTCGTTCGACTGGCTCCTTCGATTTCGGATCGTCCTTCCCTGGATGAAGAGTGACCACGCCAAACTTCGGCGTGCCCCCGTCGAGCACGGTGATCTCACTGATCGTTCCATCGACCTTGCCCGTGCTGTGCATCCGGCACCGAAACCGAACGATCTGACCGGGCTTGACGCCGGCCGCCGGAAACTCGGCCTTCACCTGCACCTGTGCTGGCGCCGACAGGAGCCTGCCGTCGGAAAGGGCGACGCCCTGCTGCGTGGGCCCTTGCACGCGAACCTCATGCCGCTTGCCGGCTGTGTCGCGAACCGTGATGCCATCCTTCGTCACGGTCTCGACCATGCCCGAGAGGGAAACCTCACCCGTGACGCGAATTTGCGCATGCGCGACGCCAGCGGCGGCGAGCACGAGGCACACCGCAACCGAACAGCACGCGCGAGAGGTAGGAAAACGAATCACCATGACTGACGCGTCTCCGAGGCGCCCAAGGGCTCCCAGCAGTGTATCCCGTCGCCTGGCCTGTAATCCCCCGTACTCAGTCACTTGGTTTCGGTCGTTTCAGGCGGGGGGTTGAGATCGACCCACACCACATCGCCGACGGCAATGCGAAAGACAGGCATCGGGTCGAATTCAACCGTCAGCCCACCGCTTGCCCTTTCCCAACGGACACGCGAGACAGTTCCGATGCGCTCAGTCACCTCGCCCCTCGTGCGATAAACTCCATCGCCGAGGGCGACACTCGGTCGTACTGTCAGCCCACCGGCGCGGCCCATGTGTCCCGGCGTGTCACCGAGGTACGTCGCATCGAAACTCTCGATCACTTCGAACTCGAACCTCGCCCCTTGGCGAGCCAGCGGCAGATTCGCCGTCGCGTCCATGGCCCACGCCATTCCCGCCGGACCGATTCGAACACCATGCGCCACCGCAAGCATGACAACGAGCCTGAAAAGTGATTTCTTCATAGGTCATACTCCTGAACGTATGCCGACGGCCCGTACTGCCAACGACGTCGAAGCCTATCATGCAGTCCCCGTCATCTCAGAGATTCGTTGCGTTTACATGCCATTTCGGTATTCTTTCATGCTTGGCCTCATGCCTCAACTCAGTCCACTTCCGATCATGCTCACCACCCAGGAACGAAAGGCCAACGCACGAGCGCATGCCGAGTGCGTACCTATCTGTTTCGAGGCCAGTCGCTCCTGATGCGCACGATCGAGATCTACGACACCACGCTCCGTGACGGTTCACAGGGGGAGGGAGTCAACTTTTCGTTGGCCGACAAGCTCGCGATCGCGCGACGGCTCGACGGGATCGGCGTCGATTACATCGAGGGGGGCTATCCCCTTTCGAACCCGAAGGATGCGCAGTTTTTTGAGCGGGTCCGCGATGTCGGCCTCACCCATGCGAAGGCCGTCGCCTTCGGGATGACCCGCCGCCGCGGCATCACGGCGGCGGCTGACCCGGGCATGAGGGCACTCCTCGATGCAGGTACGCCCGTTGTCACGATCGTCGGCAAGACGTCCGCGTTCCACGTGTCCGAGGTGCTCGGCGTTTCCCGCGAAGAAAACGTCGCCATGATCGCCGACACGGTGGCTCACCTGGTCGCCGCGGGTCGTGAGGTCTTCTACGACGCCGAACATTTCTTTGACGGCTGGAAACTCGACCCGACCTACTCAGCCGAGACGCTTCTTGCGGCTGCTCGCGCTGGGGCCACTCGGATCGTGCTCTGCGATACCAATGGCGGCACCCTGCCAGACGAGATTGCTTCGTGTGTGGGTGCAGCTTCGGAGGCGCTCGAGGCTGCGGGCGCGACGGTCGCGCTCGGCATCCATTGCCACAACGACTGCGACCTCGCGATCGCGAACACGCTCGCTGGCGTCACCGCCGGCTGCATCCAAGTGCAGGGAACGATCAACGGCATCGGTGAGCGGTGCGGCAACGCCGACCTCGTCTCGGTCGTGGCCAACCTCGCACTCAAGCTTGCGGGCTACACCGTCCTCGGGGGGACAGGCGCGGCTCACCTCACCGAGCTCTCGCGGTTCGTCTACGAGACGGCGAACATGTCATACCGTCCAGGACAGCCGTTCGTGGGCTCGAGCGCGTTTGCCCACAAGGGGGGCATGCACGTCCACGCGGTCTCAAAAGTGGCCGGGTCGTACGAACACATTTCGCCTGAGGCCGTCGGCAACTCCCGTCGTGTGCTCGTGAGCGAGTTGTCGGGCCGGTCGAATATCGCTGCCCTCGTCACGCGGCCCGACGTCAAGAACGACCGTGGGCTTCTCGACAAGGTGCTCGCTGAGGTCTGCCAGCTCGAAAACGAGGGCTGGCAATTTGAGGCTGCGGGTGCATCGTTTGACCTTCTGGTCGATCGGCTCGCCGGCACGTATCAGCCAATTTTTACCTGCGAGCGATACAACGTTGACGTCGAAAGCCGTGGAAACGGTGACATCAGGACCCTTGCCACCGTCAAGCTTGTCGTGGGCGGTGGCCCAAGGCATGAAGTCGCCGAGGGAGACGGCCCCGTGAACGCTCTTGATGCTGCCCTTCGCAAGGCCCTCGAGCCTGTCTATCCCGTCATCGCCCGCATGCACCTGCTCGACTATAAGGTCCGCGTCATCAACGGCCAGGAAGGCACCGCCGCAAAGGTGCGCGTCTCGATCGAGAGCACCGACGGTGAACGAGTGTGGGGTACGGTGGGCGTGAGCGAGAATGTAATCGAGGCCTCGTGGCTCGCCCTGGCAGACTCGTTTCACTATTTTCTGGCGAGCGTGCGATAACGTTCCCCGTGGCCACCCGGCTTCTTCTTCGGCTACGATCCGTCGCTTCTCACCCGCCATGACAGAGCTCTCAAAACACTACGACCACCGCGCCACCCAGGCCCGCTGCCGCGCCCTCTGGGATGCCACTCGGGCATGGCATGCAGAACCGCCCCCGGCTGGCGTTTCCGACGCCCAGGTCTTTTCGATCGTCATCCCGCCGCCAAATGTGACCGGCGCGCTCCACCTCGGCCACGCCCTCAACAACACGCTTCAAGACATTCTCGTGCGCACCAGGCGGATGCAGGGTTTTCACACGCTCTGGATACCCGGCACCGATCACGCTGGGATAGCGACCCAGGCCGTCGTGGAGCGGCGGATCCTCGAAGAAGAGAAGAAATCGCGGCATGATCTTGGCCGGGAGGCTCTGGTCGCGCGGATCTGGGCCTGGAAGGAGCAGTACGAAACCCGCATCCTTGACCAGCTCCGTGATCTCGGAGCGAGCTGCGACTGGGATCGGCTTCGGTTCACGCTCGATGACCAGTGCGCCGGCG
>JBGTKO010000102.1:0-20481 GCA_041744595.1 Pirellulales bacterium | reverse complement strand
GGCTGCATGGGAACGGCCAGTGGAGGCGCGGCCATCGGTTGAATGAGGGCGGGTGGCACTGGCTGTTGTACGGCCGCAGGTGGCGGGACCTGTTGAACTGCTCCGGGTGGCTGGACCGGCACTGTCCCCGTGGGCCACGTCTGCGGCATCGCCCCACCCGGCACTGGCACCTGGGGTGGACGGGCACGCACGGTGACGTCGTTGATGAGCGCCGCGACTTCCGGGTGATACGCGAGGCCGCGGACCTCGTAGATGTCGGCAGGCGTGATGCCAGCGCGACCGTAGAGCATCGCATTGGCATTCTGGTCGAGCGAGATACTCGCGCCGTTAACCGACACGCCGAGGAACAGGCCACGGGCGCGAGCATACGAATAGATCTCGGCCCCGAGCCGAGCGTCGGTGCCAGCATTCGCTGAGCGGCCGATCGGGCCGAGGGCCACGTTGGCGTCGGCACCGAGCGTCACCTTCTCACCCCGCATCATCCCTTCGAGGCTGCGAGGCGTCGCGAAGACGAGCACCATGTCGGCGGCTTGCACGCCTGCTTGGAAGCCGAGGCTGCCGCCTCCCATCGTCACCATTGCGGGCGGACTCCATGAGCCGTCGCTTCGGCGCACAAGCAGGACGCCGCGTCCAAAATTGACACCAAGAATGAAGCCACCCTTGATCATGCCGGGAAAGATGGCGATGCCCTGGGCGGTGCTCAGCATCGCCGGCGGGATCGACTCGATCTGAAGGTTGCTGAACTCGTCGAGGGCCCGCTGCGCCGACACGACCGTTCGCAACTCCTCGGTGGTGGGTGGAAGCTGCACCTGCGCCGACGCTGGGCCGACGATCATGGTGACAAGGGAGGCGGCCAACGCCACGGTAACCGAGAGACGCATGGGCGAATCCTTTCGCAGATGCGGGAAAGAAACGTCGCCCGAAATGACGACCTGGTAAGCCTAGCCAAACGGGGAAAGGCGGGTCGATCCCGGTTTATTGAGCCTTGAAAAGGCCACTCATGTCGTCCATTCGCTACGCCCTGGGTTTTTCTGGCCTTCAGCCATGAATCCAATACTCAAACGCCAATAAGCGTGGGCCCCCGGCGACGCTGGCAGGCGTTGATCAGCCGCCGCAATAGTCGATCGCGCGGGCAATCTCGCTCTTGAGATCCTTGCGAGCCACGATGCGGTCGATAAAGCCATGTTCGAGCAGAAACTCGCTCGTCTGAAAGCCCTTCGGAAGCTCCACCCGGATCGTAGCCTTGATTGTTCGCGGTCCCGCGAAGCCGATCAGTGCCCGCGGCTCCGCGAAGCAGATGTCGCCGAGCGATGCAAAGCTCGCGGCCACGCCCCCCATCGTCGGATTCGTGAGAACCGAGATGAAGAGGCCGCCAGTCTGCGAATAGCGGGCAAGGGCCGCCGAGACCTTGGCCATCTGCATGAGCGAGAGAATGCCCTCGTGCATGCGGGCCCCGCCGCCCGACGCACTGATGATGATGAGCGGAAGCCGGCCGGCCGTGGCCCGCTCCACGAGCCGCGCGAGCCGCTCGCCCACCACGCTCCCCATGCTTCCCATGATGAAGGCCGAGTCGGTGATACCGATGGCCACGCGACGCGCCCGGATCATGCCGGTGCCGGTGACGACGGCTTCCGAAAGGCCCGTCCTTTTCTGCTCGGCCACGAGCCGCTGGGCGTAGGGCTTCTTGTCGGTGAAGCCGAGCGGGTCGGTGGGACGAAGGTTGGCATCGCATTCCTCGAACGTGCCCGTATCGAGGAGCTGCTCGATTCGCTGTGCTGCCGAGACGTACCAGTGGAAGCCGCACTGCGGGCAGACGTTCTGAAGCTCCTCGGCCTCTTTGCGGTAGATCGTTGCACCGCAGCCATCGCACTTCAGCCACAGGCCCTCGGGCACGCCCCGCTTCGCCCGTTGGGGAGCGGCAGCACGCGAGTTAGGCGGTACCGCTGGGATCGGCGCATCGACAACCGTAGGCACGGCAGCAGCGGAGACGGTCGCAGGACGTGGGCTTTCCATATCGTGAGATGGAGCGACGGGGACAAGGGCCGGGCGGCACGCTGGAGGACATCCGACAAGGACTCGGAGTTTAGCCGAATCAACGCGGCCTCCGCTGCGCCGGTAGCGGATTCGTCCTACACGGCTGCGGCACCTGATGGGGTGGCCGAAGAAGGGTCCGAGAGCCGAACGGGAACGGCACGGGTGGTCTTCCACTGGGCAGCCACGGGCAATTCGACGACCGACTCCCGCTCGGGCTCTGGCTCCCAGAGGTCGCCGAGTGGCTCGCCAGCCACGAGCCAGCGGACGAGTGAATCGAGCGGAAAGGGCACCACCACGGCCACCCGCCCGCGTGGATGGCGCTTGCAGATACGATCGAGCGCCTCTTCTACGCGGCTCCCGGCTTCTTCCAGGAACTCACCCTCTGGCGGCGCGACGCTCCAAGGGTCTTCCTGCCACTGCCGGTGAACACGGGGCTGGAGGCGTCGGAGCTCATCGACGAGCTTGCCCTGCCAGAGTCCGAGGTCGAGGTTGGCGAGTTGGTCGAGCTGCTTTGTCGCGATACCGAAACGGCTACCGATGATCCGGGCTGTCTCGAGCGAGCATGAGGTGGGGGCGGCGTAGATAGCGTCGGGCGCAGCGTCTGTCAGCCGCGCGGCAATGATGTCTGCCTCGGCGAGTCCTTCGGCCGAAGGCGGGATGTCGAGCGAGCCACGGACACGGCCTTGCAGCTCGTAGTCAGTGGATGCAGATCGTATGACGATCAGGTGATCAGGCATCGGGATTTGGAATGTCTCCAGAGGGAATGGTGCGCGGCCATCTAAGCCGCCGCTCGGGCAAGAGCCTCGAGCTCCGTGATCGCACGGGCGTAGTCGGGTGAACGGATGACGGCACTGCCGGCTACGATGAGCTGAGCACCGGCGGCCGCTGCCGGTCCGATCGTCTTCGTCGAGATGCCGCCATCGACGCAAAGGTGGAAGCGGCTGCCACGCTCGCGACGGATCGTGGCCAGTTGGGAAAGTTTTTCGAGGGCCACCGGCTCGAACGCCTGGCCGCCGAAACCCGGCTCGACGCTCATCACGAGAACGCCATCGCAGGCCTCGAGGAACGGCTCGGCGCGGGCAACGGGCGTTCCGGGGTTGATCGCGAGGTGGGCCCGAGCACCGAGGTCGCGGATGGCGTCCAACGTGGGCCGGGGATCGGAAAGGGCTTCGAGGTGGACTGTGACGATGTCTGCCCCGAGCTTCACATAGTCGGCCGCCGTCTGATCCGGCGCCTCCACCATCATGTGAACCTCGATCGGCACGCGAGCCGCCTTTCGCACCGCCTCGACCACGACTGGGCCGTAGGTGAGCTGGGGCACGAATCGGCCGTCCATGACGTCAAGATGGAGGGACTGGGCACCCGCGGCTTCGAGTCGGCGGACCTCGTCTGCGAGGTGGCCAAAATCGCACAGCAGGAGCGCCGGCAACACGACCGGCCCATCCGTATCGAGGATGGAGGTCATCCGAGCAAGGGCGGCAGGGGATGCCGAACCTGAAGAGTGGTGGGCGTTGGTGGGGTGGGTCATAGGCCGCCAGACGATGTCGCCTGGCGGTGAGCATATTCTAGCACAGGGCCCCGCACCTGTATCCAGCCCATGGAAAGAGTCATTTTTATGGTGTTTTCACGCGACGGGACGTCTTCCCCAGCAGGGCCCGATGGATCTCGATTGCCGGGGCGGCTCGACACGGCGGCACTCGCGCGGATCGAGAGTCGCACGCAGGTGATCGGCCGCGATCTGCTCGCCCGGTCACAGGCCGCGATGCCCTCAGTCCTTTCGCCCGACTACTGGGCCGAGCAGGCGAGTGAATGGTTGCTCGCTGATGATGATGTGAAGGTTCGGCTCTTTCGGCTTGTCGACTGCATGCCAATGCTTGACGATCCCGCAGCGGTCGATCGGCACCTCAGGGAGTATCTCGACGACGACACGCTCGAGAAGCTGCCCGCGATCCTGCGGACGGCGCTTCATGCCGCTCGCCACGGGCTGCTCGCGGCTTTCGCCGCCCGCATGGTGCGGGCGGCAATGCTCGCACAAGCCAAGCGATTCATCGCAGGCACGAATCCAACTGAGGCCGCCAAGGCCGCCCTCGCCCAGCGCAAGCGACACCGCGGCTTCACGCTCGACCTGCTCGGTGAGGCGGTCACGAGCGACGGCGAAGCAGACGCCTACGCCGCGGCCTATGCCCGTCTTCTCACGGAGCTACCAGCGGAGGCGGCGCGCTGGCCGCATGACGGCCTTGTGGACGATGGCCCCGACGGGCCGCTGCCACGGGTGAACGTGTCACTCAAGCTCTCGGCCCTCGACAGTCAGTTTGATGCGATTGACCCGGTGGGCACCACAGCGCGCGTGCTCTCGAGATTGCGGCCACTCTGGAGGCTGGCTCGCGACCGCGGCTGCTACGTGCATGTGGACATGGAGAGCCACGCCACCAAAGACCTCACGCTGGCAATTTTCAAGACGATTGCGATGGAAGACGAGTTTCGCGACTGGCCTCACTGCGGCATCGTGGTGCAGTGCTACCTGCGAGAGGCGCTTCACGACCTCACGCACCTCGCCGAGTGGGCCCGCTCTCGCGGCACGCCCGTCTGGGTCCGCCTTGTGAAGGGAGCGTACTGGGATTTTGAAACGGTCCATGCGACCGCGGCAGGCTGGCCTGTTCCCGTGTGGCAACACAAATGGCAAACCGACGCCTGCTACGAGGCGGCGACGACGTTGGTGATGGAGCACGCAGACGTGCTCTGGCCGGCGCTCGGAAGCCACAACCTCCGGTCGATCGCCCACGGCATGGCAGTGGCCGAAGAGCTAGGCCTCGACCGAAGAATTGTCGAGGTGCAGATGCTCTACGGCATGGGTGATGCGGAGAAGGAAGCCGTCACCGCCGCCGGCTGGAGGATGCGGGTCTACATGCCCTACGGCGAGCTTGTGCCAGGGATGGCGTACCTTGTGCGTCGCCTGCTCGAGAACTCGTCAAATGATTCATTCCTGCGGGCGGGCTTCGTGAAGCATGTGGCACCGGACACGCTCTTCGCCCCGCCGACACCGCCGGCCGCGTCAACGACAGAGACCCCGCCAACGCCGAGCAAGAAGGCCATGTTTCAGAATGAGCCGCTGACCGATTTTGCGATTCAAGCGAACCGTGATCGGTTTGCTCATGCCGTCGCGCGGGCTCGCGCAGCCTGCGATACACCGCCGATCGTGCCCATCGTGATCGATGGCGAGCGGATCGACGCACGCGACAGGTTCGTCCGCCGTGATCCGTCAGCGCACGGTCGCGTCGTCGCGGAGGTTTGCGCCGCGAGTGTCGACGACGCACGCCGCTCCGTCGATGTCGCCCGAGATGCCCTCGCCGCCTGGCAGGCCGTCGGCGTTCAACGACGTGCCGATGCCCTGCGTGCCGCCGCAGCGATCATGCGGACGCGGCGGTTTGACCTCGCGGCGGTCCAGGTCTTTGAAGTGGGCAAGCCGTGGCGTGAGGCCGACGCCGACGTGGCCGAGGCGATCGACTTCTGTGAGTTTTATGCTGCTGAAGCGGAGCGACTGCTGGCGCGGCGTCGCGTGGACGTGCCCGGCGAGGAGAACGTGACGACGCATCTTCCGCGCGGAGTGGCCGTTGTGATCGCACCGTGGAATTTTCCGCTGGCGATCCTCTGCGGCATGACGACCGCCGCGCTTGTCACGGGTAACACGGTCGTCATGAAGCCCGCGGAGCAGTCGTCGCTCGTTGCGTTGCGGCTCTTTGAGATTCTCCGCGAGGCAGGTGTGCCTGCGGGCGTTCTCGCATTTCTTCCTGGCCGCGGCGAAGTCGTGGGGCCAGGGTTGGTCGCTCACCCAGACACGGCCCTTGTGGCCTTCACCGGCTCACGGACCGTGGGCATGGCGATCAACGTGCTCGCCGCCGAAGCGTCTGCTGCTCCGGGAAGCCGCCTCGTCAAGAAGGTCATTGCCGAAATGGGAGGAAAGAACGCGATCATCATCGACGACGATGCTGATCTCGACGAAGCGGTCACCGGCGTTGTCTCCAGTGCCTTCGGGTTTCAGGGTCAAAAATGCTCGGCGTGTTCACGCGTGATCGTGCTCGACCACGTTCACGACGCCTTTGTGGCGAGACTTGCCGAAGCAACAAAAAGCCTGCGTGTCGGTCCGGCGGAAGACCCTGGCACGCGCGTGGGCCCGGTGGTCGATCAAGAGGCCCGCGATCGTATTCAATCCTTCATTGAGACTGGCAAGCGGACGGCCTCGACCGTCGCAGCCGTGGACGTGGGCGACCTCGCCAAGGTTGGCTTCTTCATCGGCCCACATGTCTTCGCCGACGTCGATCCCGCGAGCCCGCTAGCCCAAGACGAAATCTTTGGCCCCGTCCTCGCAGTCTTTCGCGCACGCGACTTCGACCACGCCCTCCACCTCGCCAACGACACGGCGTATGCCCTCACCGCGGGCATCTATTCCAGAAGCCCTGCGAGGCTCCAATTAGCCGCGGAGTCACTCGCCGCAGGCAATATCTACATGAACCGGGGCATCACCGGAGCGCTCGTAAACCGTCAGCCTTTCGGCGGCTATCGGATGAGCGGCATCGGCAGCAAAACAGGCGGCCCCGACTACCTCCTCCAGTTTGTGCTGCCGCGGACGGTCACTGAAAACACGATGCGCCGCGGCTTCGCCCCAGAGCCTGGCCGTTAGTAGCCGGTGCCGCTCGGGGCTGCCCGTGTCATGTCGCCGGACGTTCGCTTGGGGCATCGGGCCCTTCGCTCACTCGACTAAAACGCGCCTCCGCCATCCTGGCTCCGGCTCGTTTTCCACGCCGGCTCCATGACACGGGCAGCCCCGAGCTTGCCGCAGCGTTGGCTCCGTCAGCTCGTCGGTCGAGAGTGTCAAGTTCGGATTCGCTGCGGGAGGCATTGCGGGGCCATGCCGTATTGTCGCTGTCCGATTCCATGGAGGTGGATGACGTCCGCTGGTATGCCCCGCCCGTGGCTCCTGAACCGCCTCCCGAGGTGATCAAGAGTCTGCATCGATTTGCCGTTGCTTGCGAGAGGCAGTACAGTTGCGCTTTATCATGATAAAGCGCATCCTGACTGCATCTGATCTTTCTCGCGATTCGTGTTTTCTGTGGGGCCCCCGTCAGACGGGAAAGAGCACGCTGCTTCGCGAGCTTTTCCCGAACGCCCCGACCTACGACCTGCTTTCCTCGAGGGAATTCCGCCGGCTGGCCGCGGATCCGGGGATATTCACCGAGGAATGCCGAGGCCTCACGTCGAAACGCGAGCCGGTGATCGTGGATGAAATCCAGAAACTACCGGAGCTCCTTGATGAGGTGCACTCCCTCATCTCGCGGTACGGGCTGAAATTCATTCTCACCGGCTCGAGCCCCCGAAAGCTCCTCCGGGGTGGCGGCAACCTGCTCGGCGGGCGGGCCGTCCGCCACGAGCTCTTGCCCCTGACCTCGGCGGAGCTTCCCGACCTGTCTCTCGATCACGCTCTGAACCGCGGGCTCCTGCCGCCGCATTATCTCTCCGATGATGCGGCCATGCGGCTGGAGGCCTACGTGGGCGACTACCTCCGCGAGGAAGTGCTCGCCGAGGCGCTGACCCGCAACCTTCCAGCCTTCCAGCGTTTTCTCGACGCTGCGGCGCTCTCAAACGGCCAGATCGTCAACGCCGCCACTATCGCCCGGGAGATTGGCGTAGCCGCCAACACGGTCCGAGGCTATTTCGAGATTCTCGTCGATACGCTTGTCGCGACCTGGGTGCCGGCCTGGACGAAGCGGGCGAAGCGCCGGGTCATCCAGGCGCCGCGATTCTGGTTCTTCGACGTGGGGCTCGTGAACGAGCTCACGCGGCGTGGAACGCTCGCCCCGGGCTCGACCGACTTTGGCGCTGCCTTCGAGCACTTCATCTTCATGGAGCTTCGTGCCCACGCGATCTATGCTCCGCGCGGCGCCGGCTTGCCGGTGTCGTATTGGCGCACCGCCTCGGGGCTCGAGGTCGATTTCATCCTCGGCAATGCCGAAGTGGCGGTCGAGGTGAAGGCGACCGACAAACCCGCTGCCGATCACCTGAAAGGCCTCCGGGCCTGGCGAGATGAGCATCCCAGAAGCCGCTGCATCCTCGTCTGCCGCGCGCCGCGTGGGCGTCAGACCGATGACGGTATCGAGATGATCCCATGGCGAGAGTTTCTCCGGCAGCTTTGGCGGCATGAGATTCGGGCCAGGCCATAGGTCGTGCTCACATCACGGCCCGAGAGCAAAACAGCGATGGGCTGAAAACGAAGCACTGCCTTGCTACGACCAGCATCGTCCGAAGACTGTACGCAGAGAGCGGCTCATGCATCCCGCCGAATCAGTGGCTGCGAACTGATGGACTGACCCAGGCGCGAGTTCCGCGCATCCCTTGCAAATTCGTATGAGTGACGCACTTTACGGCACGACAGTGCCATTCGCGTATGGGAGCGCCCCGGAGCTTGCCGCACCGTTGGTTCGGGGGCATCGAATGCGGTCCGTCGCGTGGCTATGCTCGTGCATTGCCCCGGACTCCGAGAATTTCTCGAGGATCAATATGAAAGCTCTTTCGTGGTGCGTCCTTCCTCTCTGTCTGCTTGTTGCTGCGCCCGCCCTCTCCGCGCCGATTCCCGTTGACCTTCCGTCGCCGGCAGCGACGCCTCCCGCCAAGGACAAGCCGGTGAAGGTGTACATCCTCTCCGGGCAGTCCAATATGGTCGGATTCGGCGCGATCAAGCCGGCCCCCTCGCACTACGCCAGTATTTTTCTGTCGGCCGATCCTGCCGTGGAGCCCGTCAAGCTGCCGGTTGGCAACGCGCTGCTGACGAAGCATGGAATCCATCAGTCCGCTGAACCAGACGCGCCGGCCGGGGCAATCGCGACGGTGTATCGCGGTGCGTATGACGCCACGGCGGACTACGCGAAGCTCGAACTGGTCAAGAAGGAACCGGTCGCACTCGGCCGGACCAGGGCGACGCTGCCTTCGATCGACGAGCCGCACACGGTCGTCGTGAACGCCTTCATCGATGTGCCCTATGACGGCAACTACAAGATTCACCCCGGCTACGGCACGAGCCGCGACTGCATCGCGAAGCTCGACGGCAAGGTGGTCTACCAACTCGCCGATGACGGCAAGGTGGTCCACGAGAAGGTCTCGCTCAAAAAGGGAAAGCGGTATCCGATTCACATCACCTACAAGCAGGGAGGCGTGGCGGCCTTTTGGATGGAGCAGGTTGATCTTCGCGGCTACGGTGACCTCGGGTTTGTCATCGATACGCTCGGCCGATTTCGGTATCTGCGGGCCGAGGATGGCTCGTGGGTGAAGCGGCCCGACGTGACACTCAATGACGCGTATCTCGGCAAGGGGCAGACCGCGCCCTTGAGTGTCGAGGCGTGTGGGCCCACCTTCGGCCCAGAGCTTGGGTTTGGTTTCGTCATGGGTACGTTCCATGATGAGCCAGTGCTTGTCATCAAGGCTGACATCGGCAACCGGAGCCTCGGCTGGGACATCCTCTCGCCTGGCACGGAGCGATACACCCATGAAGTGGACGGCGTCGTGAGGGTCTATCCCGGCTACGGCGAGAACGATCGCACGATCGCGGAAGGGGGCAAGCCTGGTCCAAACGAGTGGTACGCCGGCAAACAATACGACGACTACACCGCGGCCGTCCGCGCCGTCCTCGACAATTTTGGCGAGCGGTACCCAGAGTACGCGGATCAGGGCTATGAAGTGGCGGGTTTTGTCTGGTGGCAGGGCCACAAGGATGGCGGAAGCCCGGGGCACATCGCCCACTACGAGGAGAATCTCGTAAACCTCATTGCGGCCTGGCGGAAGGAGTTCAACGCGCCGGATGCCAAGTGGGCCATCGCGACCGTTGGCTTCCATGGCAAGGACATGCCCGAGAACTATGTAAAGATCGCCGAGGCGCAGCTTGCCGTGGCCGATCCGACGCGGCATCCGGAACTTGCGGGCACCGTCAAGACGATCGACGCGCGTCCGTTCTGGCGGGAGCCAAACATCTCCCCCAAGAATCAGGACTACCACTACAACCACAACGCCGAGACCTACATGCTCTGCGGCGATGCGCTCGGCCGCGCGATGGTGGAGCTCGAGGGGGGCACGGTGGAGTATCCGACAGGCGGCATGACGAAGCCGATTGATGCGCCACCGCTGCTCAAGCCGGCTGACGAGGCGGCGCTCGCAAGCATGATTCCCGCGATCGAACCGATCGTCGTGGACCGACTGCTCCCCGAGTTTGTCGGTGAAGCAGGTTCGATCCCGGCGTATCTTCGCAGAGGAATCCCGCTCGACAACATCCTCGGCGGCAAGGCTCCAGCGAAAAAGAGCCCCGTCATTGAATCGCAGCTCGATCAGATGATCGCGCACTACGAGCTCTGCGGCATTGATACCTACGGCTGGAAGCCGTTTGGGCCCGCCATGAAGGCAGCCGAGTGGGAATACTTCACGTTCGATCCGCCAGAAACGAAGAACGACCCGGAAGGCAACCGGTACCGGCCTGTGACGCTGCCCGCCGGGATGGAGAACTGGTACGCGACCAACTTCAACTCCGGCAAGGCCGGTTGGCAGTTGGGGAAGGCGCCGTTTGGCCAAAAGGATGGCAAACAGGAACCGCTGAGTACGAACTGCAAGGTGCCTCACTGCGGGTGTAGCACGCCACCAGCCACGCTCTGGGACAAAGAGGTCCTCCTCATGCGGCAGACGTTTGACGTGCCGCCACTCGATGCGAAGCATCGGTACCGCATCGTCGTCGGCGGGGCAGGGCACCCCTGGTCTGGCGAGGGCTTCGCGCTCTACGTGAACGGCAAGCTCGTGAGCGAAGCGAAGGAAGGCTATTACAAGGGGGGTGGTCAGGCCCGTGGTGCGATCGTCTACGACGACCTCATCCCTGAGTTTGCAGACGGCAAGGTCACGATCGCAGTGAAGGCGTTCCTACGCCGGAATGGGTTCCGTGGGAAAGCCTCCGCGCCGTCAGGCCATATGAGTGTGTGGATGGAGGCGGCTGAGCTTTCGCCGGTGGCATCCGAGGTTGCCAGCCGGCTCAATCGGTGAGATGCGGCCGTCCCACGCGGCCCTCATGAAATGCTCACAATGATCGCGTACTCTCCATGGCGTCGTTTTGGCCGCCGTGGCTGGGGATACGCCATTTCACGGGGTTTTGTCCTGGTATTTTGCAACGTCGGCGAAAGTCAGCCCGTGTCGTTGACCCCCTTCCAGCCGAGACCGTGCTTCTCCCTCGCGGCGGCTTGCGTTTTGACCGTATTGCTCGCGGGTTCGCTCGCGGCCGCCCCAGCTCCTGCCGGCCTGCCGGAAGAAATCGCCGACCTGCCTCCCTACACGCGGGTACCGGGTGAGGTGGCTGGCACGCTCACGAGCGTGGGTTCCGACACGATGAACAACCTGGTCGCTCTCTGGGCCGAGGGCTTCAAGGCCTTCTATCCGAACGTCCGCGAGGCCGTCGAAGGGAAGGGATCGGCATCGGCGCCCCCAGCCCTCACCGAGGGCACGTGCAGCGTCGCGCCGATGAGCCGCGAGTGGAAACCCTCAGAGATCGACACGTTTCAGGAGCGGCACGGCTACCCACCGACGGTCGTGCCCGTGGCGATCGACATGCTTGCGGTCTTCGTCCACCGCGACAATCCGGTGGAGTCATTCTCACTCGAACAGATCGACGCGATCTTCTCGAAGAATCGCAAGGGCGGTTTTCCCGACGACATCCGCACATGGGGCGACCTTGGGCTGAAGGGAGAGTGGCAGGACAAGCCGATCAGCCTCTACGGCCGCAACGCCACGAGCGGCACCTACGGCTTCTTCAAGGAAGTGGCGCTCTTCAAGGGCGACTGCAAATCCACCGTGAAGGAACAGCCGGGCAGTTCGGCAGTGGTGCAGGCCGTGGCGAGCGATCGGTACGGCATCGGCTACAGCGGCATCGGGTATCGCACTGCCGGTGTGCGGGCGGTCCCCGTTCGGCCTCGGGGCGGCGAGCCGATTCCCGCGGAGCCCATGCGGGCCTACACGGGTGAATACCCGCTGACGCGGTTTCTGCTGCTGAGCGTGAACCATCGCCCCGGCACGAGCCTCGACCCGCTGCGGCGGGAGTTCTTGCGGTTCGTCGTAAGTGCCAGCGGGCAGGCGGAAGTGACCAAAGACGGTTATCTTCCGATCACTCCGGCACTCGCGCGGCGGGCCTTGGCGGAGGCGGGGATCGAGAATCCCTGATCCAGGTCACGGCCTGCGCAGGACAGAACGATGGCAAAGCCTTCCACTTTCACCGGCCGTGCCCGACGCTCCCGGTCTTCCGGCTGGGTGCGACTCGAAGATTCGATTGCACGCGGTGTCATCACGCTCGGCGGCATCGGCACGATCGTGGCGGTGCTCCTTGTGGGGCTTTTTTTGCTGGCGGTGGCGATTCCGCTCTTCCGTCCTGCTTCCGTACGTGACGGGGGTACGTTCCCCGTGGCAGACTCGGCCCGAGCCGCGGGTGGAGTGGCTTTGATCGGCAGCGATGAAGCGGCAGCGGTCGCCTGGATCGTGTCAACGGGCCTTGATGGCCGCGTGGCTGGCGACCTACGGCTCATCTCGCTTGCCGACGGGAGCACGGTTCAGTCGGTTCCTGTCGCGGAAACTGGCCTCGAGGGAGCCACGGCCATTCGCGTTCCACCAGGCGGAAGCGCCGCGGCAGTCGGCTTCGCGGATGGCACGTTCCGCGTCGGAAACCTCGGACTCGACTCGACCTTCATCGGACCGGAGCGACTACCACCCCAGGCTGGCGATCTTGCTCCGGGAACGGCTGTGGTCGCTGACGGTGTTGCGATTGTTCGTGGCCTCAACGGCCATCACACGGTGGTTCGCCTCGAAGCCGAATTCGAGGCTCCGCTCTCTGCGGGCACTGAGCCGATCATCGACATCGATGTCGCGCCCCTCTCGTCTGGCATGTTGTCATCCGGGATGCTGGTTGCGGCACTCGACGCGGCGGGAGGCGTGAAGATCGAGTCGGTCGTCCGTCGGTGGAACCTCCTGACCGACGAGCACGTGATGACGACCTATGGCGGCACCATTCAGCCATCCGAAGGTTTTCGGCCACGGTATGTGCGGGTCTCCGAGCTCGGTGACCAGTTGTTTTTGGTCGCCGAGGATGGCCAGGCTCGCCGCTACCTGATTCGCGATGTGGAGTCGCCCGTCGCGATGGAAGACTTTCGCGTGACCGGCTCGGAAACGGCCGAACATACCCCGCGTGTCACGGCGGTCGAGCGGCTCTTTGGCGGCACCGCGCTTGCCGTGGGTGATACCACTGGCAGCATCCGTATTCTTTTCGCAGCCCGTACCGAAGGGGCCGGCACGGCGGACAAACTGGTCACGCAGGTCGTTCGGTCGTTCCCCGCCGGTGGGGAGCCAGTGACGGAAATCGCGGCCTCTCCGCGGTCTCGCCTCTTTGCAGCCGTCGATATGCGAGGCCGCGTGAGGCTGCTCCAATCGACGACAGGTCACGAACTGGTCGATGTCGATACGGCGAAGCGGCTCGAGGGAGGGCCGTTTCGATTGGCGATCGCCCCCCGTGAGCATCGGCTGCTGGCCGCCGGTGATGCGGGCCTGGCCGTCTGGAACCTCGATCCCGGCTACCCCGAGATCTCGCTCCGAACGCTCGTGACTCCCACGTGGTACGAGAATCATCCCGACCCGGTCCACGCCTGGGCGACCACGGGCCACGAATCGTTCGAGCCGAAGTTCGGCCTCGTGCCACTGATCTTCGGCACGATCAAAGCGACGCTCTACTCGATGCTCTTTGCCACGCCGATCGCGCTGTTGGCGGCGATCTACGCGAGCCAGTTCATGCACCCGACTTGGAAGGCTCGCGTCAAGCCGACGATCGAGATGATGGCGAGCCTGCCGAGCGTCGTGCTCGGTTTCATCGCCGGTCTCGTTTTCGCGCCGGTGCTGGAACGCATCCTGATGCCAGTGATGACCGGCATCTTCGTGGTACCCATGACCATCGTGGCAGCCGCTCACATCTGGCAACTCTTTCCCGATGGCACGCGGGCTCGGTTGGCCACGTGGCGATTCATCATGGTCGCTTTTCTCGCTTTACCGCTCGGGTTCGCTGTCTCGTGGCTCATGGCCCCGCTGGTGGAGCGACTTCTCTTCGGGGGCGATGTGCGAACCTGGCTCGACGGCCGAGGAAGCGGTTTCGGCGGCTGGTTCGTCGCCGTGCTTCCACTGGCGGCACTCGCGACCGTCTGGCTCATCGGCGAGTTGTTGAATCCTTGGCTGAGGCGGGTCACGGCGGGCTGGAGCCGAGGCATGGCAGCCGCGGTGGCTCTCGGCGTGTTTGCCGGAGGATTCGTGGTCGCCATCGGTCTCGGCATCGCCGCGGCGAGCGTCTTCAACGCCATCGGCTTCGAGACCCGCGGTGGCATGTTCGGCACCTACGTTCAGCGAAACGCGCTGGTCGTTGCCATTGGCATGAGCTTCGCGATTATCCCGCTCATTTTCACGATCGCCGACGACGCCCTTTCGAGTGTGCCCGAACATCTTCGAAGCGCCTCGCTCGGCGCCGGTGCCACCCAATGGCAGACGGCTGTTCGCGTGATCGTGCCGGCTGCCACGAGTGGACTCTTCTCGGCCGTGATGATCGGTCTCGGCAGGGCTGTCGGTGAAACGATGATCGTGCTCATGGCGGCTGGCAATACGCCCCTCATGAACTGGAGTCTTTTCAACGGGTTTCAGACGCTCTCGGCAGCCATTGCAACGGAACTGCCCGAGGCGGCCCGCGGCAGCACCCACTACCGCGTGCTTTTCCTCGCGGCGCTCGTCCTCTTCGCGATGACGTTCGTGTTAAACACCGTGGCCGAGCTCGTGCGGCAGCGTTTCAGGAGGCGTGCCCATGAGCTCTAAGACTCCCGGCCGGTTCCGGTACCGACGGGTGCGCAGCGCCTCGTCAGCGCTCGCTGCCCACGGCGAGCCATGGGTCTGGCTCACAGCCGCCTGCCTCGCCACGGCGATCGCAATGATCGTCGGGCTGCTCGGGCTGATCGTGGTTCGCGGAGTCGCCACGTTCTGGCCCGTTCCACTCGAGCTCGTGAAACTGACCGATGGCCGAGAGATGCTCGCCGAAGTGACGGCCCGCGAGCGAGCCGTCACCGCGGGAGCCAATGCCGATGGGAGCCCGGACCGGATGCTTCTCCGGGTGGCTGGCTCGGGCGAAGCAGGCAAGCAGTTTGAGTGGGTGGATCAGCCGGATATCAAGAATGTCTCGCGGCCCGAATGGGCCACCGTGGTCGAGAAGCTCGAAGGCGGTCGGATCCACGGCATCCCGAAGCGGCTGGTTCATGGCGACACGGTGATTGCCGAGGGACCAGCCGCGACATGGGCCGCCTACGAAAAGGAACACCCGGAGGCCCGGCAGCGTTGGCGTCAGGCACGGCGAATCGATCGGGTCGATCGGGGCGAGGTCCAGCGACAGCTTCGCGCCGCGCGGCTGTCGGTCGTTTCCGTCGGGCTGCAATCGGGGGCTGACAGCCCCGCCGCGAAGGAAGCCGCTGCGGCCGAGGCTCGGATCAAGGCAGAGCTCGCCGCGAAAGACCGTCGCCTCGATGACGAGGCGGCCGCCCTTCGAGCGAAGTACGCGGGCCATGCGGTGGAGGTCGAATTGGCCAACGGCACGATCGACCGGATACCGCTCGACGCGATCGTGCGAGCCTGGCAGCCGAACCGCCTTGGATTTTTCGGGCGGCTCGGTGTGTATGCGTCGCGGTGGGGTGAGTTTCTCGCCGACGATCCACGTGAGGCCAATAGCGCCGGCGGTGTTTTTCCCGCGATTTGGGGTACGGTCGTCATGACGCTCATCATGGCGCTCTTCGTCGCGCCGTTCGGCGTACTCGCGGCGCTCTACCTTCGCGAGTACGCGACCAAGGGGCCGATCACCACCACCGTGCGGGTGGCCATCAACAACCTCGCGGGCGTGCCGAGCATCGTCTACGGCGCCTTTGGCCTGGGCTTTTTTTGCTACGGCATCGGCGCCGGCATCGACGAGCTGTTCTTCAAGTCGAGCCTCGTGGCTGATGGGCAGCCGGTCTTCGGCACCGGTGGGCTTCTCTGGGCCTCGCTTACGCTCGCGCTCCTCACGCTGCCAGTCGTGATCGTGGCAACCGAAGAAGCGCTGGCAGCGGTGCCCAATTCCATGCGAGAAGGATCGTATGCCTGTGGTGCCGGCAAGTGGCAGACAATCCGCCGGATCGTGCTCCCTCGCGCCCTTCCGGGCATCATGACGGGGCTCATCCTGGCCATGGCCCGAGGAGCCGGCGAGGTCGCGCCGCTGATGCTCGTGGGTGTCAAGAAGCTGGCGCTCGATCTCCCGGTGGACGGCTCGTTCCCGTTCATCCATCCCGAGCGGGAGTTCATGCACTTGGCCTATCTCATCTACGACGTCGGTTTACAGAGCTCCGACAGTGAGGCCGCCCGGCCGATGGTGTTCACGATCACATTCCTTCTGGTCGCGATCATCGCGCTGCTCAACGTCACGGCCATCTGGATTCGGTCTCGACTCCGGAAGCGTTACACCTCTCAGCAGTTCTGAATGTCCCCGTGTAAGATCGGGATTCATCGATCGGAGAATATGTCATGCAGGCGGCGACGAGTCAGGAACAACCAGCGGTGAAAACCGAGGAACCGCCTGCCGATCGGCTGCTCGCGGTGGCACGGGGTTTTGAGGTGCCTTCCGAGGTGCACGAGAAGGTGATGGCCGAGAAGCCCGTGCTCGAGGTCGATCGGTTCAACCTCTGGTATGGCAGCAAGCAGGCGCTCCACCGCATCACGATGCCGGTGGCACTCGGGAAGGTCACGGCGCTCGTTGGCCCGAGTGGCTGCGGGAAGTCGACCCTCCTGCGGAGTGTCAATCGGCTCAATGATCTCGCCCAGGGGGTGCGCATCACCGGCGACATGCGGCTCAACGGCGACTCGATCTACGACCCTCGGATGGACGTGATCGACCTCCGCAAGCGGATGGGCATGGTGTTTCAAAAGCCCAACCCGTTTCCGATGAGCATCTACGAAAACGTCGTCTACTCGCTGCGGATCGATGGCGAACGCAACCGCGGCGTACTCGACGAGGTGTGCGAGGTGAGCCTGCGAGGGGCCGCGCTCTGGGACGAGGTGAAGGATCGACTCCAGGATAGTGCGCTTGGGCTCTCGGGAGGTCAACAGCAACGGCTCTGCATCGCGAGGGCCATCGCCGCCGAGCCCGAGGTGCTCCTGCTCGACGAACCATGTTCCGCGCTCGATCCGATCGCCACGGGAAAAATCGAGGACCTCGTGCAGGAGCTGCGCGGCCGCTACTCGGTGCTCATGGTGACCCACAACATGCAGCAGGCCAGCCGCTCGAGCGACTACACCGCCTTCATGTACCTCGGCCGTCTCATTGAATATGGCGCCACCACCGACATCTTCACGAAGCCGGTGCTCTCCGAAACCGAAGCGTATGTGACCGGCCGTTTCGGCTGAGCCACGAGCCCGCCCACCTCTCCTGACAAATCATGACACGGCACATTGAACGGCAGGTCGATAATCTCAAGGAGCGGCTCCTCCGGGTGGGCACCCTCGTTGAGGAGGCGATCTCGAAATCGATCACGGCGCTGATCAACCGCGACACGCACCTTGCCCAGCGGGTGATGGCCAACGATGAGGAGATCGACCGGATGGAGGTCGAGGTGGAGGAGGAGTGCCTCAAGATCCTCGCCCTCTACCAGCCCGTCGCTGCCGACCTTCGGTTCGTGGTCGCCGTGCTGAAGATCAATAACGACCTCGAACGGATGGGAGATCTCGCCAAGAACATCGCCAAGCGAGTCTCGCAGCTCGCCGACTGCGGATCGGTTGAACTGCCCCCGGAAATCCGCGGAATGGCGATGCAGGCCCAGGAAATGGTCAAGAACTGCCTCGATGCGGTCGTGCAGGGTGACATCGCGCTCGCCCGCCAGGTGCGAGAAGATGACGATCTCGTCGACGACGGCAGGCAGAAGATCCAGCGGCGGGTCATGCAGGGAATCAAGGACTCCCCGGAGCTTGCTGAAAGCCTGCTCCGGCTCAATTCCGTCTCCAAGCACATCGAGCGGATCGCCGACATGGCCACGAACATCGCCGAGGACGTGATCTACATGGTCCAGGGGGAGATCGTCCGGCACCGCTCCGAGACGGCATGATACACGCGGCGCTCGCCATCCATGGCCTCGCTTCGCTTGCCGGGCTCCGCCCGGAAGTGGCGACGCAACCGGCGTCGCAGTCGTTCGGCGTTCGACCCGTCCACCGTTGCCATCCATGGCCTCGCTTCGCTTGCCGGGCGAATGGCTCCATGCGACGGGGCATCCGTGCCCCCATCAGCCTTGCCGGGCCTCCGCCCGGAGATCAACCCGGCCTTCCAGGCCTAGCGCGTCTGGTCCTTGCGCGCATGGGATTTCCAGGGATTCTGGTCGCCGTGGTAGCCTTTTCTGATCGGTCCCCCACTCGGAACCACGTCCATGCCCCTGCGGTTTTTGTCAGTGATGCTCGTTCTGGGGCTTCTCGGCCCTGCCGCCCGTGGCGAGGAGGCGATTCTCGTTTCGATCACCGGACCGCTCACGGGCCGCGCGGGCGACCTCGTCTCCTTCGAAGTCGAGCTTGTCAACCGCTCTGGCAAGCCCCTCACTCAGCTCCGGGTGATCGACTACTTTGACACTGGTTTTCATCACGCTGCGTCGGGAAGCCCGATCGAGCAAAAGGGCACGATCGACCTCGCGCCCGGAACAGCCCGACGGCTGACACTGGATTTCCAGTTGGTCGAGGCCGGCCGTCAATGTCACCGCGTGGCGATCCTTGACCAGTCGCAGCAGAACCTCGGCGGCGCCCAGCACTGTGTTGAAGTGGCTCCGAATCCCGCCTTCACGCCTCCCCCTGCGGCGCCACCTTCGACCGTGACCGCGCCGCTGCCCGGCGTCACGGGGCCACTTTCGTCGGCCACCGTGCCGCCACCATTGATCGCGCCGCCGCCCGCAAACACGACCGTTCCGCTCGCGGCCACCACGTCAGCCCTCGAGCTTTCGCTCACTGGTCCAGCCCAGGTACTTTCCGGCGATGTCGTCAAGTACGTCGCCATCGTGAAAAACACGGGGAACGCCAAGTCGTCGCCAACGACGCTCGAGTTTTCATGGGACCAGGCCCTCAGCCCGCTCGAAGCCTCCGATGGCTATTCGCTCGCGAGCTCATCAGTGACGTGGACGATTCCCGCGATCGATCCAAAAGGATCCCAGGAGCGACAGATCAACCTTCGGGCTGAGGTGGGCACAGGCTCATTTCGCGATTCGCCAGCGACACGGGGCTGCGTTCGGGCCGTGCTCACAGGGCTCCCGGGTGGCTCGATGATCGCCGACGATGCCTGCGTGGCCATCAAGGCGACGAACGTTCAACCCCGCCGGCGAAGCGTCTCGGAGTCAGGGCTTCGCATGTCGTTTGCAGACCTCGATGATCCGGTTCGGGCCGGCGATGCCACGACGCTCGTCTGCACCGTGACCAACGGCGGTGCCGCCCCGAGCGGTCGTCTCGACATCGTCGTGCTCCTTCCCGACGGGGCAAGGCTCGTCGGAGATCCGATCCCGTCGAGAGTTCGTGTGGAAAACTCGAGAGTGACGTTCGAGTCCGTTGCATCGATCCCCCCCGGAAGCCGGCAGAGCTTCGAGTTGGCCTACCGCCTTTCGTCGGCGGGCACCGGCCGTGCCTCCGCCATCCTGACGGGGACTGATCTCGACGGTTCGCTCGAGCGAACCTGCCAAACGACGTTCCTCGAGCCGTGAGGCGACGCTTGCCGTGGCTCGGGGTTGCCCGTGCCATGTCGCCAGACGTTCGCTACGGGCATCGCGAGGCCGCGGGCGGCCTCGCTTCCATGCCCTTCGCTCACTCGGAGGAAACGGCGCTCCGCCCTCCCGGCTGCACTTGTTTCCTACGCCGGCTCCCTGGCACGGGCAACCCCGATCCGGGGACCGTATTCGCGAGCGGATTTGCCTCGCCGTAGACCAGGTGCTCCTCAACTGGGTCGATGCGTTGTCGCCGAGACGACGCAGTCACCGTAAGCCGTAAGGCCCGCCTCGTGTGAAGGTATAGCCGGTGTAACGCGCCCCTCGCAGGAGGCGATGCCCCTTGGCCGCCGATACAGCCCAGGGAGGACGGGGATGCTGGCAGTCACTGCAAACTGGATGCTCACCGACGGCACACTTGCCCCTGCGCGGTCAGCGGCGGCAGAGAACTGGCTCCGCACCGTCCGACGCGCGGTTGTCCGCGCAGGAGTCGGCCGCGACGGACGCTATCAACCGGTCAAGTCGGTTTGCCTCGTGTTCGCCGGTGACACGTTTGACTGGCTCCTGAGTGACACCTGGAGCGGCCGCGATCGCCCCTGGCATGGCGGCCAACGTGCTC
>JBGTKO010000101.1:0-12875 GCA_041744595.1 Pirellulales bacterium | reverse complement strand
TGTGGGTCGTCGCCGAGCGCGAGGCCGGTGGCTCGCCCGAGTGCCAGGCAGACACGATGTTGCACGGCTGGATCAGGGTCGTCGAGGAGCGCGACGAGCGCGGCAGTCGCTGTCTGATCGCGAAGTTCGCCGAGACCACGGATGGCTCGGAGACGAACGCCGAGATCGGTGTCCTTCACCGCCCGATCGGCCAGGAACCGCACGGCCTCGGGGCCGCCTCGTTGCTCCCACACGCCACATCCAGCGACTCGCACCCGCGGGTCGGGATCATCGGCGGCGCCACGGCAGATCGCATCGGCGGCTGGAGTTTTGAACGTGGCGGCTTCCTCCACGATCCGCGCTCGCACGGCACCTTCATGCTCCGAGACGAGCGTCTCGGCCAGTTTGCGTGTGAACTTCACCTGCTCGGAAGAGGCGCTCGTGCGGGCAGCCGCCGCCGTGGACGTGAGAAGCGCGGCGCGGGCCGAAGCGTCACGTGAGCTGAAGAGGTTGTCGTCTTCTGGCGGGGCTGACCGCGGAGGCGCCGCCGGTGTTGATGATGGAGGGAGTGGCGTCGGCCTGGGCGCGCTTCGCGGCGGAACATTCGGCTGATCGACCGGCGGCAGGCTCTGGATCTCCTGTCGGGCCGATTCCTCGTCGGCCCGAGGCAGGATCGACCTGGGCGCACCGGCAGGTGTGGCAGACTCGCCATCGAGTGAATCGACAGCCCTGAGCTCGGGCCATCGCCGCCACTGCGTCTGGTAGAAGCCCTGCACGTCAGGCCTGACCGGGCAGTGCGGGTCACACACGCCATTGCGACAGCCCGGCTCGTGCTGATGTTGCACGGTGGCATGAAGGCCAGGCTGAAGCATGCCAACTCCAGAGCAGCCTGCAAGCAGGCTACCGACGACGGCAACGAGGCCGCGTAGCAGGTGGATTCGATGCCATTCGACCATGGGTCTCGGCAGCCGGGCTATCGGGAGAGTGCAGAGAGTAGGCACGCCCTGGCCGCCAGGCCAGACCAACTTGGCCCCGATGGGGGGCCACGCGACACTGACAAACTGGGTAGGCTGCGGCGCTGGCAATGCCCGAATTCGCCCTGCTCATCAAGGCTCACGATGCCACTTACCTCGGAAGCCTGGTCGCTCGCAGTGATCGTCGTGGCTGTCGTGGTCCTCTGGATCACCGAGGCCCTGCCGCTGGCGGTCACGAGCCTGCTCGGAGCCGTGGCCTGCGTGATCGCGGGCGTGGCACCCGCCCATGAGGTGTTTGCCCCGTTTGCCGACCCGCTCATATTTCTTTTCATTGGGTCGTTTTTGCTCGCCGAGGCGATCCGGCTTCACGGCCTCGACAAGCGGCTGGCCTTCGGCGTGCTTGCCGTGCCCTGGGTGGGGGAACGGCCGGGTCGCATCCTCGCCGCCGTGGCGGTGGTCTGCGCCGTCGCGAGCGGCTTCATCTCCAACACCTGCACCACCGCCATGATGCTCACGATCGTGGCGGGGATTGTCGCGGCCGTCGAAGAGGCGTCGGAGACCTCCGGCCGACCACCCGCGCCGGCCTTCGCCACAGGGCTTTTTCTGTGCGTGGCATTTGCGTCGTCGCTCGGTGGCCTTGCGACCCCGATCGGCACGCCCCCCAACCTCATCGGCCTTGGGTTCATCCGCAAGCAACTCGGGGTCGATATCACGTTCCCCGGCTGGTGCATGATCGGCATCCCGATCGTGACGGTGCTCGTGACGTTTGTCGTCTTCATCCTGGGCCGCATGTTCCCCGCGGGTGTGGACCGGCTCGACGGCGTGGCGGAGTTTGTGACGAAGGAACGGGAACGGCTGGGGCGATGGACCATCGCCCAACGGTCGGTTGCCGCGGCGTTTGCGATCACGGTCTTCCTGTGGGTGATGCCAGGCGTCGTGATTGCGGCCCTTGGCCCCGACCATCCCACCGCCAAGCTCCTTCGCGGACGATTGCCGGAAGGAGTCGCCGCGCTCATCGGCGGCATCCTGCTTTTCGTGCTACCCCGCGGTGAACCGGGGCGATGGCGGCCGGTGCTTGAATGGAAAGAAGCCCGCATCGACTGGGGCATCGTCTTGCTTTACGGCGGCGGCATGGCCCTCGGCACACTCTGTTTTTCAACCGGTCTCGCGGCGGCGCTGGGGCAATCGATCGAGTGGCTCGTGCCGGGGGGCACGTGGGGCGGCGTTGTGCTCGTGATCCTGGCCACGGGTGTTGCTGTGTTCACCAGTGAGTTTACAAGCAACACAGCGAGTGCGAACATCGTCGTGCCTGTGGCGATCGCGCTCGGCACGGCAACCGGCGGTGATCCGCTGCCGGCCGCCCTTGCCGCCACGTTCGCCGCGAGCCTCGGATTCATGATGCCGGTGAGCACGCCCTGCAATGCGATTGTCTATGGCTCGGGCCGCATCTCGCTGCGGAGCATGATGGCCGCCGGCATCTTTCTCGACGTCGCCGGTATCGCCACCATCGTCACGGCCATGCTTCTGCTGTCACACTTCGCATGAGGTCTTGATGCCTCGACAGACCATCGTGATTCCTCCTGACGACGCAACCATGCAGACTGACCGGTGCCCCTTCCTTGGAACGCTCATCGCCGAAGCAGTGGCAATGCCAGTCCACTGGTACTACGACCAGTCCGCGATCGATCGCGACTATCCGGAATTGGCCGAAGCGGCGACGTCAGGACGCGCCGTCTACCTCGCGCCTCGAAATCCGCATCCGGGTAGCATCCTCTGGCGGAGCCAGTGGACGCCGCCGAGCCCGCAGTTCGACATCCTCCGTGAACAGTCCGAGTTCTGGGGTCAGCATGGCATCCACTACCACCAGTTTCTCGAAGCCGGCGCGAACACGCTCAACTACCGCCTCGCGGCCGAGCTGTACGAGATGGTCCGCCGGGATCGTTGCTACGACGCCGAGAAGTGGCTTGATCATTATGTGTCGCTCATGCTCGAGCCAGAATGGCACCGCGACACATATATCGAGGAGTATCACCGTCACTTCTTCGCGAACCTTGCCGCCGGCCGTAAGCCGATCAACTGTGGTGTTCGGGACGTTCACATTGGCGGCCTCGTGCCAGTGCCGGCGCTCGTCGCGGCTCTCGGCCCACGTCACCACGACCTGCGAGAGATCGTCCGGCTCCACGTAGGACTCACGCACAAAGACCCCGACGTGCTCTCAGCCGCCGATGTGCTCGTCAGGATTCTCATCGCTGCCATGCCCAGAGCCGACTCAGATCCGCGATCCGCCGACGCAACCATCGAGGTGGTCCGAGAGGCGATCCTCGAACATGGCCGCGAATGGATATCGGCCTCACAAATCGCGGCCTGGGCGAGGCTTTCGGACAAACAACTTGTCGGGGGCACGCTGTCGAGCGCCTGCTACATCGACGACGCTTTCCCCGCAGCGCTCGCGCTTGCCTGGCGGCACGCCGGTGACTTTACGGCCGGTATCGTGGCCAACGCCCGATGCGGCGGCGATAACTGTCATCGCGCCGCAATTGTGGGCAGCCTCCTTGCAATCTCTGCACCGATCCCCGCGCCGCTCGTCGCAGGCGTCAAAAATACTGCCGCGGAACGGCTCGTACACCCGCCCTCCGGTTCGAAGTGAGCCGGCATCTTTTCTGGATGTGGCCGGTATTGCCACCATCGCCATGGCCATGCTCGTTCTGTCACGGTTCACGTGACCGACCGCAAGCGAGGGAGGACGGGCAAGCAGGGCAAATAGACTGAACCTTGCGGCACTGCATGGTGTCGAAATGGTTCCGTTTGTGCCGATAGTGCAGGCATTCGACCCACCACTGAAAACTTCGGGGCTTCCGCCATGCCACCCATGCACCGGCACTGTCCGCTTCTCGAACGGCCCGCTCCATCGGAGCCTGTCCACGACGCGCCAGAACCCTGGGCGCTGCGGCGGTGTACTGAAACCGGGTTCGTCTTCCTCGCGAATCCTCCGGCGCAAGAACAGTTCCAGGACGAGTATGCCTGGGAGGTGACGCAGGAGCGCGAGGCGGCTCGTCGCCGTCGGTCCGAGCCTGCGATCTACGCCATGAGCTCCGCGATCAAGACGTTTCGCCACCGGTTCCTCAAGCGTGACAAGGTCGCGGGATTGGTGAAGCGGTTGATCGAAACATGTGCCGCACAGAAATCACATGGCCCGATTCGGCTTGTGGATGTCGGCTGCGCCTACGGCATGCTCGCGGTGCGTGTCGCAAAGCAGCTTCCGCTGCCCGTGTCGCATCGCCTCCAGCCGATCGGTATCGAGATTTCAACGCACCTTGCGGCGCTGGCCGACGAGACGCTGCGAAAGCGCGGTGGGCGGTGCATCCACGCCACGGCCATCGACGGGCTCTCAACGCTTCCGCCAGGGCGGGCCGACATTGTCGTGCTCTCGTGTGTGCTCGAGCATGAAATCGAACCCCTTGAGCTCCTGCGGCAGTGTTGTGAGCGGCTGGCACCACACGGACAGATCATCGTCAAGATTCCGAACCACGCATGCCTGGGGCGTTGGCTCCGTGGACCCAAGTGGTGCGGCTACCGCTGGCCGGATCATGTGAACTACTTCACGCCCCGCACGCTTGGCACGATGGCCGAGACGGCTGGCCTGGGTGTGACGCGAATGAACTTCTTCGATCGCTCCCCCTTGAGCGATTCGCTCTACGCGATTCTCGGTCGCGCCGAGACCGAGACCGTCGCCCTCCGTCGCGCCGCTTGATGCGTCTCGCGGTACCTCACGGCACGCGATGCTAGCGGCAACCGAGCCCTGCACGGCCGCTGAACGGACATGGGAACTGGGCTCCGAGCCGTACGCGGATTTCGATACCCTATTGGTGGTCGAAAAGCTCGCGACAGCCTGCACACGGAGGTGCCCATGCCCCACGCTTTTAAGCGATTCGCGCTCGCGGTGATGCTTGCCGCGATCGCCATTCCCACCGTTGGCGACGACACCACGGACCTAATCGAAAAAGGGCGAGCACTGTGGGCATCGAAGGACTACGAGGCCGCAGCCGGGATATTCAACCGTATCATCGAAACCGATCCCCAGTGTGTCATGGCGTACTACGGCCGCGGCATGTGTCACGCGGCGAAAAACGAGTTTGACGAAGCACTTCGTGATCTCGACGAGGTGATTCGCTTCGATCCTACGTCTGCTCGCGGCTTCCGGAACCGCGGCTCGGTCTTATGCAAGAAGAAGGATTTTGATCGGGGCATCGCCGACCTCACAGAGGCGATTCGGTTGATCAAGAAAAAGGTTCCTGACGCCCTTTTTCTCTGACCCCTTTTTTCTCCCCGTTGTGGGGAATGAGCTTTCACCGCGAAACACCATGAGCATCATCATCAGGGAAGCACAACGATCGGATGTGCCAGCAGTTGCGGAGCTCTTCGACCTGTACCGTCAGTTCTACGAACAACCAGCAGACGGCTTCTTGGCTCGCGAGTTTATTGCGGCCCGCCTCGGCAATGAGGACTCCGTGATTCTGGTAGCCGAGTCGGCGCCTCCCGGCCTGGTCGGCTTTTGCCAGCTATACCCGACCTTCTGCTCGGTCGAAGCCCGACCGATCTACATACTCCATGACCTCTTCGTGCTGCCGATCGCGCGGAAGTCGGGGGTCGGTCGCATGCTCCTTCAGGCGGCCGAAGCCAAGGCCGTTCGCGAAGGCAAGGCCCGCATGGATCTCACCACGGCGCGAACAAACATACCTGCTCATGTGCTCTACGAATCGCTCGGATGGGTCCGCAATGACACCTTCGTCGCCTACACCCATCGAGTAAACCAGTGATCGAATACGCGACGCCATCATTTCTGGGCCCGGCCCGTGTTTGCCATTGACCGACATGCTCTCATCGGTGGCCCGCATGGAACGCCCGAGCAAGGACGTCATAGATTGTTCCGAACACTCGGCCGAAGAGGGGGCATACCGCATGAGGACACTCTCCATGGGCGATGTACGTAAGCGCCCGGTCTATCGCCTTTCCTTTGACCGGTTCATGGCGAGGTTCGGTTGCGGGAATCAGCGTGTCGGTGCCCGTGGTGAGCGAGGAGCCAAGGCGCAACACTGACATGTGAACCGCGGCCGTCGTGATGAGAAACCGGGTGTGCCGAATCCGGGCGATCGCATCGGCGGCAAAAAGCGTCTTCGTGATCACGAAGTCGGTCGCAGCGAACCCGATCAGCACGAGCACCGCCGCTGAACGGCCATGGGAACTGGGCTCCGAGCCTTGCGAGGATTTCGATAACCTATTGGTGGTCGAAAAGCTCGAGACAGCCTGCACACGGAGGTGCCCATGCCCCACGCTTTTAAGCGATTCGCGATTGCGGTGCTGCTTGCCGTGATCGCCATTCCCACCGTTGGCGACGACACTACGGACCTAATCGAAAAAGGGCGAGCTCTGTGGGCATCAAAGGACTACGAGGCCGCAGCCGGAATATTCAATCGTATCATCGAAGCCGATCCCCAGTGTGTCATGGCGTACTACGGCCGCGGCATGTGTCACGCGGCGAAAAACGAGTTTGACGAAGCACTTTGTGATCTCGACGAGGTGATTCGCCTCGATCCCACGTCTGCTCGCGGCTTTCGGAACCGCGGCTCGGTCTTTCTCAAGAAGAACAATGTTGATCGGGGCATTGCCGACCTCACGGAGGCCATTCGCCTCGACCCCGGGGATGCCGCAGCGTTTGCCAACCGGAGCGGTGGCTATGTGATGAAGAACGATTTTGACGCGGCGATCGTTGATGCCACCGAGGCAGCGGGATTGGACCCCGCGGAATTCAATGCCTACCGCAACCGTGGGGCTGCCTACCTTGGAAAAGGCGAGTATGACCTCGCAATCACCGACTTGAGCGAAGCGATTCGACTCCGCCCTGACGATCCTGAGATGCACCGCTATCGAGGGCGTGCCGCATACGGCAAGAAGGACCTCGAGCTTGCCATTGCCGATTTCAGTCGCTGCATCGAACTCGAGCCTGACAACGTGACCGCCTACAGGCTTCGCGCCCAGGCCTTCGTCGATGACGAGAGATTCGGGGACGCCATCCGCGACGTGGATCGCATCATCGAGCTCGAGCCTGAATCCGCCGAAACGCTTGTCATGCGAAGTGCACTCCATGCAGAGGTCGGAAACTTCGCCGAGGCGATCGAGGATGCGACCAAGGCGATTGGTCTGGACGACTCCATTGCCATGGCTTATCAGGCTCGCAGTGCCGCCTACGCCAACACGGGGGATTTCGACCGTGCCCTCCTCGATGCAGACGAGGCGATTCGGCTCGCCCCCGATGACGCGATTGGCTACGTCGCTCGTGGCGTTGCACGAATTCAGAAGGACGACAACACCAAGGCCATCGAAGACGCAACCCGTGCCATCGAGCTGGCGCCAGGCAACCGAATGGCCTACCAGATTCGCGGGAAGGCATACGCCGACCTCGGGAAGTCGGAGGAGGCGACCCGCGACGTGAATCGCCTACTCGAACTCGACCCCTACTCCGCCTGGGCCTACGGGATCCGCGGCAAGGTGGCACTCGATGCCGGAGACTTTGATGCGGCCATCGAGGATGCGACGAAGGCATTGTCCCTTGACCCGAAGATGGTGGAGGCACGGGTGGTCCGTGGTGCGAGCCTTCTTCAGAAGGGTGACGACGACGCGGCGATCAAGCAGCTCGGCGAGTGCGTCCGGTGCTACGGCAACGCTTCCGTTGCGACGAAGATCACGGTTCACGAGCTGCGTGGCATGGTCTACGCACGAAAGGGAGACCACGATGCGGCCAAAGCCGACTTCGCCGAAGCGGCAAAATTGAAGCTTCAAGACGACGACAATCCGTCGGTCGTGCTCTTCAAGGCGTTCGGTCTTGCCACGGCGAACAACTACAAGCCTGCGATCGACCTCTTTGCAAGGGCCATCGCGCTCGATCCGAAGCAAAGCAGCGCGTACTTCGGCCGGGCTTCATGCCTTATGGCGGTTGGTCGCTTCCGTGAAGCGATCGACGATTACACCGTCGGCATCCGCCTTGATCCGACCGACAAAGCTGCGCGTGCGTCCCGCGGACTGGTCTATCTGGCCCAGAAGGAAAGTCGTCGAGCGATCGCAGATATGTCGGAGGCTCTTCGACTGGATCCTGAATTTGTCGGTGCATGGACTGGTCGCGCCATCGCCCATGCGATGGAGCGGGACTACCAAGCAGCCGTTTCCGATGCGGACGAGGCCATCCGCCTGGATCCCTCGGAGGGGATGGCGTATCGAACACGGGCAACGGCATACGCAGAACTCGGTGATTTCGATCGGGCTATTCTGGACGCCGATGAGCTCATCCGCTTCGATCCGGGCGATGACTCGGCGTACGAACTGCAGGCCGATATTCTTGCGAAAGCGAAGGAAGACCAGCGGAGCATCGACGCGCTCACTTGCGGAATCGAGCGGCTCCCGGAGTCGTCCAAGCTGCATGAGCTTCGAGGCATGGTCTACGCTCGGCTCGGCCGCACGGACGAGGCAATGCGGGATCGCGAACGGGCCGTCGAGCTCGACCCCGATTGCGTCCGCAAGCATCTCGCCCTCGCGGCTGCCAAGCACAAGGCGAGTGACTACGATGCCGCGATCGACGAATCGAACAAGGCGATCGCCTTGGATCCGCATGCCACCTGGGGCCGCTACATGCGTGGCATTTCCCATGTCGGCAAGGGCAATGACGACGAAGCCATCGCCGATTTCACCGCGTTCCTGGAGCAGTACGACAGCGACGATCAATACAAGTCCTCAGCACGGCAGTTCCTGGAGTTCGCCCAGGCGAGGAAACAGACGAAACAACGAAACATGCCGGGAACGAACGCCGCCAACAAAGACGCTCATTCGCCGATTTTTGACTCGGGAATCGGGTCTCTCCTGAACTCCGACACTTGGGGAGGCGCCGCCGGCAAGTAGACTCGGGGTCTTCGGTACAAGAGCCCCCCGCGAGGATTTCACCATGACGATCGAGCAGCGACGAAGCCGACGGACGTTTTTGAAGGGGGTGGCTGCGGGTGGTGCGATTGGGGCGACGGGGCTCTCGGTACGCCGTGTGCTCGGCGCCGAATCGCCGAACGAGCGGCCGATCTTCGCCACGATCGGCATGCGAAACCAGGGTTGGACGATCACCCAGAAGTCGTTCAAGTTCGCCGACTTTGCGGCGCTGGCCGATTGCGACGCGGGCGTGCTCGGGGCGTACGTCGATCGCGTGGCGAAAGCCCAGGGCAAGAAGCCCGATGGCTATCACGACTACCGCAAGATCCTCGACCGCAAAGACATCGACGCGGTCATGATCGCCTCGCCCGACCACTGGCACACGAAGATGGCGATCGACGCGATGCGGGCGGGCAAGGATGTCTACTGCGAGAAGCCGCTCACGCTCACGATCGATGAAGGAAAACTCATCGAGAAGGTGGTCGATGAGACCGGCCGTGTGTTTCAGGTCGGCACGATGCAGCGGAGCGAGTGTGGCAACCGGTTCCTCACGGCCATTGCACTGGTGCGTCATGGCCGTATCGGCACCGTCAAAAAAATCACCTGCGGCATCAACGGGATGACGGCATCGCCGGTGATTCCCGAAGTGCCTGTGCCTGAAGGGCTCGACTGGGATTTTTGGTTAGGGCCGGCGCCCAAGGTTGCCTATCGGGCGCTTCCCGAGATGCGGGTGGGTTACGGCGGGGGCGTGCCGCTCTACAGCAACGGCCACTACTCGTTTCGCAACTGGCATGAATACTCAGGCGGGAAGTTGGCCGACTGGGGCGCCCATCATGTCGATATCGCCTGCTGGGCACTCGGCGACACGGCCACCGGACCGATCACGATCACGCCGCAGGAATTCAAGCTCGCGTGTGAGTACAGGAATGGCTATCCCGTGTTGAACGATCGATACAACGTCGCGACGGACTTCAAGCTTAGCGTCGCGATGCCAAACGACATCGAGATGATCATCACAAGCGAAGGCGACAACGGGATTCTTTTCGAGGGCACCGAAGGCCGATTCTTCGTGAACCGCGGCAAGCTCGCCGGAAAACCAGTCGAGGACTTGAAGGAGAATCGGCTACCTGAAGGCGCGATTGAAGAAATCTACGGTGGGCCAGTGAGCGGCAACCACACGGTGAACTTCATCGATGCCATGCGATCCCGGAAGCAGCCGATCTCGGATGTCTGGTCGCACAACCGAATGCTCGAGATCTGCCATCTCTCGAATATCGCCATGCGGCTCGGCCGTGAGCTCCGATGGGACGCGGTGAAGCGCGAGATCATCGGGGACCCGCAGGCCGCCACGTTCCTCGGCCGTGAATCCCGTAAGGGCTACGAGATCAGCGGCTGAGTTTCGCCCGATCGCTCCCAGTCGTGCGGTCACGCCGCGACTGAACATGTGTATCAGTGGATGCCGTATCGACCCGGCTTCGGAGCAACCGGACTACCGTACGAACCAACCGGTTGTGGGACCGAGAAACAGCCGGGTAATAGCCGATCCGAATACTCTGTCAGCCGAGATTTGCTCGCTCTTCCCACCTTTTTTCAGAGACTCATCATGCGATTCGGCCGAGGGTTTTTGCTGCTCTTCATGATGCTTTTGGGCGTGGTTTCGCCGGTACGCTCCGGCGCCGCGGAGGCGTCACTCCCGAAAGCGCTCGAGCAGGCCGACGGGATCGCCCGCGCACGTGGATTTCGAGATTTCGGTCGAGCCGAGCCGGCTTCCCGTGTCTATCAGCAGGTGATCGATACGTATCGCGACACCGACGCTGGAACGCTCGCCGCCAAAGACCTCGCCGACATCGACCCGCGTTGACGGTTTTCCAGGCGAGAAATTATTGACATGGAGGAAGTGCTCGCCGACCTCGCCGCGATCACCCACCCCACGGTGATCGTTTTTTGTGCCGCATAGAAGCCCCTCGCGCCAGCGTGGGGACGGCGGGTCGTTGGGCGAGCCCGCGCATGATGACACCCGGGATGCCGCGCCACCCGCAGTCCCCCAGGCTTGCGCCAGGGGGGCTTTTATTGGAGGACGCGCGACCTGCGGCCTGAGGGCCAAGAAGCTAGAGACGCGGCAGAGAAGCAGGGCCAGGGTTGACCCACGGCGTATGAAGCCAGCAAACGACGTCGCGGTTCGGCCGGGCAATTCCCGACCGAACCGCGTGGGTGTCGTCGTGTGCTGCCCGTGCCAGGGGGCGGGACGCAGGGGGGCGAGCCTGTGGCTCAGAACCCTCCCGCGATCACCGCACCACACTGATGGCACCGAGGCAGCTCCAGCGGCGGCGGCGTAGGCATCGAGCCGTACGCCCACCAGGCCTGCAACCGCGGAAACGCGGGTGGCAGAGAGGCACCAGGTGGAAGGTGGTGCTTCTGACGCCACTGGCCACACGCGTCAGCATGAAACTTTCCATGGGCTCGGCCAACGGACCCGCATCCGCATGCCTCGCCTGCTACGGTTCCATGCCACGGCGGCCTTCGCACGTCGGCCTCGTAGTACCCGTCCATGCCGGGCATCCCGCCCCCCTCCATGACGATCACCTCTTGGGCTGCCGCATTCCGGATACCGGGAATCGACGGAACGGCAGTGATGATCGTGGCGGCGATGATGGCGTGGGCAATTCTCACGAGACTCGACCTCCTTGTGGGCGTGCTGCGGCCTTCCGCTGGACACAGAGGGAGTCATCGGCCTGGTGGACTGACAGCATTTACCGACCGTACCGCCAGTTCCGGATGGAAGGGCTTGGTAAACTCTGCGGCCACCGCCAGCGGCCGAAACAGGTAGAATGCGAGGCTCTTTCGAGTATTCCATCAGCCCGCCAACTTCTCCTGCCGTGCCCGCCATCACCCTCGATTTTGCTGCTGAGACGCTCTCGCTCGACCTCGATGCGGGCTCGCTTGTCACCGAGTGCCGTGGGCCTGAGGGGGTGACGGGCGACGATGCGGTTGCCCTCGTGGCCCGCACAGTCGCGGGAATTCCACCCGTGCCACCACTCGCGAAACATGTGGTGCCTGGAGACCACGTCGTTCTCGCCATCGCGGGTGACATCCCACAGGTGGCGGCGGTCCGACAGGCGGTGGTGAACTGTCTCGGAGCGGCGGGCGTTGCGGCCGATGACATCGCCATCCTTCGGGCCGATCCGCTCGACGGTGGCCACGGCACTCAGGCGGCTGACCCCGTGGCGATACAATTTGATTCCACAGGCGAATCGGCGACGGCCTTCCTCGGCGTTGATATTGAGGCCAAGCCCATCTATCTTGCCCGGCCGCTCGTGGAGGCCGATGTAGTTGTGGCCATCGGGCGGTTTGGATGGGACGCGTCGCTCGCCGGGCGGTCGCCAGAAGGAGAGCTCTGGCCCGCCTTTGGACGCCGCGAGGATCGCGAGGGCTTCGCTCGTGAGTTGCTCACGTCTGGACGCAAGGCACTTCTCGACTGGCGCCGTCATCTGCATGACGTCACATGGCAGTTGGGGGTGATGACGGGCCTGAGACTCGTGGCTGGCCGCGGCGGTTCGCTTCACGCCGCATACTTTGGGCGGCCCGAAGCAATCCCATTCGAGGCCCGCGCCGCAGCTATCGGCTGGCGTCCTCACGTCGATGACCCAGCCGACGTCGCCGTTGTCACACTCTCATCCGCCACGCCGCGTTTCCGCGATCTGGTCCGTGGCGTCGCCGCGGCAGCCCGTGTCACGCTCCCCGATGCAACTGTCTGCGTTGTCGGTGATATCGACGAGCCACCAGGCATGGTCACGAGTCGGTGGCGGCAGGGTGTGCCGCTCGAGCCGCTGCTCCGCGAGGCTGTTACATCAAGCGATCCTGCACTCATCGCCGACGCCCTCGATACGCGTCTCCTCGCGCGGGTGCTCGGCGAACGGCGGCTGGTGATCCTTTCGCGGCTCGACGAGGCGGTCGTCG
>JBGTKO010000100.1:0-9177 GCA_041744595.1 Pirellulales bacterium | reverse complement strand
CCTCCTGCTCTGGGGACAGGTCAACCGGGCTCGCCGTGCCGCCGCAGGCAAGGTTGGTGATCCACTCTCCCGGTGCGGCATCTCGTCGCATCGAAAAGACCCGCTCGCCCACGACCAGCACCCGCACATCCCAGCCGTCGTGAGGAAGAAACTCTTGGAGGTACGCCACGCCGCCACCCGAGGGTATCGCTGCCGCGGCCGACGCCGCCGTGGTGCATCGCATGATCCCTCGGCCCCGTGAGCCGAAGAGCGGTTTTGCGACACAGTCGCCGCCAAACATTTCCCAGGCCCGCACCGCCTCCGCCACATCCTGCACCACCATCGTCCGTGGCACCGAGAGGCCTTCTGCCGCGAGGAGCGTGAGCGACAGATACTTGTCGATCGCCACCTCGAGAGCCTTCGGCGGATTGACGACGGGCGTTCCGCTGGCCACAAGCCTGCCGAGCACATCCATCCGAAAGATGACTTCCTCGAGCCGTGACTCAGGCGGCGACGTCCCCGGCATCCCGCGGACGGCGACGACTTCTGCGGTCGCAAACTCCGGTGGCCCAAACCGCTCGCCGGTCGATGTAACCTCCGCCATGAGGCTCCGCCAGGTGACGATCGCCGGCTCAAAGCCGCGATGCGCCAGGAGGTTGGCAAGTCGCCTGGCATGCCAGCCTGTCGGTTCACCGAGGATGCAGGCCCGTCGGGTCATCGACGAAGCGCGGCAGGCTTGCCGGAACTGGAAAACGACGCGGCCACGATCTCGGGCTCGACGTCGCCGAACACGTGCCGCATTCCCGTTTCGACGTTCACCAGTTCGAGCCTGGCCGGCGCGAAAAGCGCCGGATCGATCGCGTAGAAGTCACGGCTGGCAGCCTCGAAGAGGGCGAGGAAAGGCTCACCAAACGCAGGCGAGCCTCGGCTCACTGCCTGTTTCCCAATCGTCGCGAGGCTCTCGTCGTCGCCGTTGACTTCGAGGACGACGCTCCCTCCATACAGGATGGCGTCATTGGTTCGGCCTATCGCCACGAGATCATCGTCGGGCACTGGCGGCAAAGGTGCCTTCCCCGAGCCCCTCTGGATGCGACGGAGATCGAAGCCGAGATCATGGAGTTTGTGGAGCGCCGTTTCGAGCGAGCGAGCGACAACCTGAAGCGTGCCGGCCGCGCTCGCGGTGCAGGCGACCAGCAGGATGAGTTTGTTGGGCGTCACGCCCGCAGCGTCCGCGAACTGAAGGCACACCTCGAGTGGAGGCAGCCGACTCGCTTCGAGCAGACCAACGGCAACGCCTGGCCGCTCTCGCATGCCGATCGTGTCGAAGATATCTTCTCGGCCGATGGCGGCCCGGAACGGTCCACTCGCCATCGCGAAGTAGTTCTCGGTGGCCACCTTGTGCCCGGCGTACTGCGAGGCAAGGCATGCGGCCACGGGTTGCTCACTCGACACGACAACGGTTGGCCAAGGGCACCCAGCCAACGCGGAGTCTTCACCGCGTGCATGGCCAGCCGGGAGTATCAAAACTTCTCCTCCTCCGCCCATCGCGACGCGGGCCATGCCGAGGCCAGCTTCATCACTGCCGGTTGAATTCACACCGCAGTCGAGCAACCGCACGCCGCCGGTTTCGATCACGGCCGCACCAATCTCGGCGCATCGGCTCGCAAGTTTCTCAGCGATCTCGTAACCGGTCTCGTTAAGCCCCATGCAATATCCTTGAAATCCATTCATAATGCCCCGTCCCATCGGCGTCGGCAACGCCGCCCGTTCTCCCAGCCGAGTCCTTACCCTGTCGCCGCCGAGGTGCCCTCCCATGGCCAGCCTGACCGTCGAGAACTACGCCAAGACGATCTACCAGATCACCGCCTCGCAGGATGGCAAACCGGCGAGCACGGGTCAGATCGCGACGGCGCTCGGCGTCTCGCCAGGTACGGTGACGAGCATGCTCAAGACGCTCGACACCGCCCGCCTCGCGACTCACAGGCGATACGAAGGCGTCGCCCTCACGCGAGCCGGTCGGATGCTCGCCCTGCGGGTGATCCGCCGGCACCGGCTCATCGAGCTCTTCCTCATTCGAACGCTCGGCATGAGCTGGGATGAGGTCCATGACGAGGCGGAGCACATGGAACATGCCGTGAGCGATCTGCTCGTGGAACGCATCGACGCCTATCTGGGCCGGCCCGAAGTTGATCCGCACGGTGATCCGATTCCACCGGCCGATGCCCACAGCCTCACGGACGGCGAGGAGGCTGCCCCGCTGCTCCTTGCTGAGTGTGAGCCGGGCACGACGTTTCGACTCACACGTGTGCTCGACCAATCGACCGAGTTTCTTCGCTACCTCACCGAGTGTGGCCTTGCGCTCGGCGTGACGGGCGATGTGGAGCGAAACCCCGACGGTGCGGGCTTGATGCGGATTCGTCTTGGTGGCCAGCCGTTCGCGTTCGCGCTCGACGCAGCAGAGAAACTGGTCGTCGCCGAGGCCTGAGCGGTCGCGGCGCTAGGGTGATCGTTCCCACACCGCCGATTGGCCGAGGCATTCGTCCACCTCGATACGGATCGTTTCTGGGAGTGGTTCGCCTGTGGCGGCAAGCGATTCCAGAAGCTGCTCGCCAATCCAGGTCGCAATCCACTCTGCCGTGGTGTTGGAAACCGGCAGAAGCACACACTCGTCCGCAGGAAACACCCAGCGGCGGTCGGAGAACGTCACGATCATTTCATCCTTGCCGAGCGGTCCGCGTGCGGTTGCCACATCGAGAAACGCATTGGTTGTGGGGAGAAGCATTTTGTGATCGAGGTCCATCACGATTGCGGTGAGCGCATCCCGCAACGCGATAAAATCGATCACCATTCCGTGCGGTCCGACCGGGCCTTCCACATCGACGCCCACGGTCCAGTTGTGGCCATGCACCGGCTCGCAAAGGTTGTCGCGTAGCGTGATGAAGTGGCCCGCGGAAAAAACGTGGACGGCCTTCCGAAGTTTGACGTGGTGGCGGTCAGGCATGGCGAGGTACCGGGAAAGGAAGGGCGGCCTGAAGGCGGCCGTCTCGCAACAGAATATAGATGGCTGCAGCGACAAGGTCGGCCGTGGTTCCTGGGTTGAGTCGGCGGGGGCTTCGGAGTGACGCGTCGAAGTCGTGCACGGCTCGAGGCCAGCCCGGATCACGCTCGCGGGCCATGAGGTCGGCTGCACGTGCCGACACCTCAGCAGCAACGTCTTCCCCGTGACGCCTCGCGATGAGCGAATCGGGCCGCGTGGCGAGTTGTCGCAGGTGCGTACGAATGATCGCGGTTTCGAGCGGTGTGCCTGCCGCCACGTCCTTGGCGAGATCGGCTGCCGGCCCCGAAAAGAGTGGCTCATAGCCATGAGCCCAGAGCGACGCGATCATGTCGCGGTCGGCCGCGAGCGCCATGGCTTCGCGGATATCGGTTGGCGGCGGACCGGCGAGGTCGTAGCGGTCGGTCTTGCCGAGGCCACCGGGCCGAGCCATTTGGATCGCGGTCCAGATGGCCGCGGCGTCAGGTGCATCGAGCCGGGCGAGCACCTCGTTGACGGCAGCCGCTGTGAGTGGATCGTCGGTCGATCGCACCGCCGCCAGCGGCGCGATCAGAAGGATGATGCCGAGGTTCGCGTTCGATGGTGTGACTCTGACGGCTGCTGTCACGGCGGCGAGGATGGTCTCGCCAAGTCGCCGGGTCGCCGCAGCATCGAGCGGCCTTGCAATTGCGAGGCCAGCGGAGACAAGGTCCCGAAACGAAAGGTCTTTGAAGGATGCTGCTGGGTGGACGTTCCCCGGTTTGGCCGCCGCGGCCTCGAGAATGCTTGCCACCGCGGCGCACCAGCCCCGGCCCCATCGAGGAAGAGTCCCTGGAATTCGGGTGACTGCCTCGACGACCGCGTCAGTGAACGTGCCCTCGTTTGTCATTTCATGAGTATTTCGTGAGTCATGAGCCAGGGCCATCGCTTTGCATCAGCGAGGTTATATTGCCGATCTTGAGGTTCGCGGCCCTGCCGCAAGTCACACTGAAAGGAAGTCCATCAGCCCATGGCGACGCTGACGAGAGAGAGCAAGCAGGTGAGCATTGATTCGGACTCTTTCATCAACCGGGAGCTGAGCTGGCTCGAGTTCAACCTTCGCGTTCTCGAGGAGGCCGAGAACCCTGAGAATCCGCTCATGGAGCGGCTCAAGTTCCTGGCGATCTTCAGTTCGAACCTCGACGAATTCTTCATGGTCCGCGTGGCGGGCCTCCGCGAGCAGGCGTTTGGCGAAAGTGCTCCGCAGGACGAGGCCCCTGATGGAATGACGGCACTTGCCCAGCTCAGGGCGATTGCAAAAAGGACGCAGGAACTCGTGGCCCGCCAATACCGCTGTCTGAAAGAGAGCATCGGTCCGGCCATGGAGGCGGAGGGATTCCAGCTTCTCCGCTACGCCAATCTTGACACCGCGCAGCGGGAGCATGTTGACCGCTTTTTTCACGATCGTGTTCAACCGATTCTCACTCCGATGGCGGTCGATCCAGCCCATCCTTCTCCTCGGTACCACAATCGTGGACTCTACCTCGGAGTGATGCTCCATCGAGCCGAAGGGCTCGGGCCGAAGCGGCTCTTTGCCGTGGTTCAGGTGCCGCAGGTGCTTCCGCGGATCGTGGTGCTTTCCGGCGGTGAGCCGGGCCGCGTGCTGTTCGTGCTTCTCGAGGACGTCATCTCCGCGAAGCTGCCCGGACTGTTTGGCGGGTTCGAAGTCGATTCCTGGACCACGTTCCGGATCACCCGCGACAGCGATCTTGAGCTCTTGGAGCAAGAGTCGGACGACATGCTGAAGCTCATCGAAGACCGTCTCAAGGCCCGCCAGCGAGGCCAGGCGGTTCGGATCGAGATCGCGTCCAAGGCCGACGACCGCTTGGCAGAATTGATCATCGATGAAGAAGGGCTGCAAACAGTCGATGGTGGCCTCGATGGCTATAGCGAGGTCTACCGGATCGATGGGCCACTTGACCTGACCGCTCTCTGGGAACTGCACAAACTGTCCGGGTTCGAGCGGCTCCACGACAAGCCCTTCACGCCGAGGCCACCGCGCGGGCTCGAACGGCACGGCGACGACATTTTTGCCGTGATCGCCCAACGAGACATCCTGCTCCATCATCCGTACGATTCGTTCGACCCGGTGGTCGAGTTCGTGACGCGAGCGGCCAATGACCCGCGGGTGTTGGCCCTCAAACAGACTCTCTATCGCACGAGCGGTGATTCTCCCATCTCCCGAGCCCTCATCGACGCTGCCGAAGCCGGCAAGCATGTCACGGCGCTCGTCGAACTAAAGGCACGCTTTGACGAAGCCAATAACGTGAGCTGGGCACGGCAGATGGAGCGGGCTGGCGTCCATGTCGTCTTCGGGTTTCTCGATCTCAAGACGCACTGCAAAGTCTCGCTGGTCGTTCGGCAGGAAGGAGGAGGGCTCAAGCGGTATGTCCATCTCGGCACGGGTAACTACAACCCAACGACGGCGCTTCTCTATACCGACCTCGGCCTTTTTACCGCGAACGAGGCGATCGCCGAGGACGCTTCGGCGCTCTTCAATCTTTTGACCGGCTATTCGCAGGGGCATGCGTGGCAGCGGCTCATCGTGGCCCCCGATCATCTCCACCGGCGAACGATCGAGTTGATTGACCAGCAAACTCGCCTTGCCGAGGCAGGAAAGCCATCGCGGATTTTCGCAAAACTCAATTCCCTCGTCGATCACCATGTGATCGAAGCGCTCTACCGGGCAAGCCAGGCCGGGGTGCCGATTGATATCGTGTCCCGTGGGATCTGCTCGCTGCGACCGGGTGTGCCGGGCTTGAGCGAGACGATCCGCGTGCGGAGCATCGTGGATCGATTTCTCGAGCACAGCCGGATCTATGTCTTCGGCCCGGACGACGAAGCCGAGGTCTACCTTTCGAGCGCCGACTGGATGCCACGGAATTTTTTCCGGCGGGTCGAGGTGATGTTTCCGGTTCTGGATCCCGCGCTTTCCGGTCGGATTCTGCGGGAGCTGATCCCGATCTATCTCTCCGACAACACGCGGGCCCGCCTGCTCGATTCGGACGGACAGTTCCAACTCCTCTCGCCAGCCAATGGCGAGCCAGCCCGGCGGGCCCAGCATGAGTTTCTCTTGCAGCGGCCGGAACCGGTATCGACAGAGCCCCGAGAGACGGTGGCCGCCGTCTCCTAGGCCCACCTCCACTGGGCCACTTCCGCCCCTACGACTGCCGTCGTTAGACTCGAAGGCTTGTTGTACGGAGGCTGTTGGAGCGAACGATGGCGGAGGACTACTACCAGACGCTCGGCGTGTCTCGCACGGCATCGGCCGAAGACATCCGCAAGGCGTATCGGGAGCTTGCCCGCAAGTATCACCCCGATCTGCATCCCGACGACGAGGCGGCAAAGGAAAAGTTCAAGCAGGTCCAGAACGCATTTGATGTTCTGAGTGACCCAAGCAAGCGGGAGATGTACGACCGCTACGGCAGTTCGTTCGAGGGTGTTGGTGCCGGAGGGCCGCGCGGTGGCTGGGGAGGTGGACCGTTTCCCGGTGGCGGCGGTTTTCCAGGGACTGGAGGTGGTGGCGAGATCGACCTCGAAAGCCTCTTGGGCGGGAGCGGCGGCTTCGAGCAGATTTTTGGTCGGGCCGGCGGCGGTGCGCGTGGTGGCCGGAGTCGTCGTCGTTCTCCCCAGGTCCCCGGCGAAGACGTTGAAACTCGGATCGAGATTCCGTTTCGGCTCGCAATCGACGGTGGAAAGACCGACGTGCGGATCGACCGTGGCGGCGGCAAGGCCGAGACGATCAGTGTCACGATTCCGCAGGGGGTTCCCGACAGCGCCCGAATGCGACTGCGTGGTCAAGGCCTTCCTGGGAGCAATGGCGGCCCGGCTGGCGACCTCCTTCTCGAAGTGCATATTGCGCCGCACTCTGTGTTTCGTCGCGAGGGCGATACGCTCGAGTTGACGCTTCCCGTGACGCTTGCTGAGGCGATCGAGGGGGGGAAGGTGGACGTGCCGACACCGTGGGGCACGATTGCGCTTCGAATCCCTCCAAAAACATCGAGTGGTCGCAAGCTCCGCGCGTCGGGCATGGGCGTGCGGCATGCAAATGGATCGAAGGGCGACTTGATCGCCGAGGTGCAGATCATGCTGCCGGAGGGCGCCGACGCGTCGGCCATAGAACAGCTTCTTGACTCGGCGAAGGCTGCCGAGTCGATCTCAGCAAACCCGCGGGCTGCCCTGCGGTGGTGACGCCACGAGACGAGCGACTGCCGCGGGCAAGGAGGTTACGCAGTCCAGCCGATTTTGCCCGTGTGTATCGATGTCGTTGGAGCGCTTCGGATGGGCCGCTCGTGCTGTATGCGGTACCACGTGAAGCAGTCGCAAACGATTCATCCGATGTCCGCATTGGTCTCTCCGTGTCGCGACGGATCGGGAACGCGGTGGTCCGCAATCGGTGGAAGCGTCGGCTTCGCGAGGCGTTTCGGGTCGTGCGACCGCGGCTTCCTCCGGGAAACGACTATGTGATCGTCGTGCGGTCAGGTCTGCCGCCGGCGGGTGCCGAGGGAGCGACACAGATGGCGGAATCGATCGGGCAACTCGCCGCGCGTGTGACCGGTCGGCCGACGTACGGTCGGCTGCCACGAATCGGCGGAGCCGCTCAAAAATCGCCGCCGCGGCGAGGGCGGGCCACGTGAACCCGATGGCGAGAGCCTGGCACGCGATCTGTCGCGGCTGCGACCGCGTGGCATCCGCCGTGCTCGTGGGCCTCGTGATCGTCTACAAGCTCACGCTCAGTCCGCTCCTCGGCCGTCACTGCCGGTATACGCCGACATGCAGTGCCTACTTTCGCCAGGCTGTCGAGAAGCATGGGGCGGTCCGAGGCGCGCTCAAAGGCCTCGCCCGGATCGCCCGCTGTCACCCGTGGCATCCTGGCGGGTACGACCCACCGTGATGCGGTGTGCTGAACCAATAAAATGAAAAGCCCCTCATGCGTTCTCCATCCAAGCCCCTCGCGCAAGCGTGGGGACGGCGGGATGTTAGGCGAGCCAGTTCGTGATGACCGCCTCGCTACTCGGGCTTCTGCACGAGGTCGAGCAGCCGGCCGGGTGAGCCCATGATGTTGTAGCCCGCATCGACATGGAGCGTCTCGCCAGTGATGCCGAACGACTCGCGGGATAAGAGCCATGCGCCGGCCTTGCCCACTTCTTCGTGCGTGACGTTACGACCCAGCGGCGACATGTGCTGGTAAAGGCCGAGCATCTCATCGACACCCGCACCGCGGCCGGCGAGCGTCCGCAAGGGGCCGGCGCTCACGGAGTTGACACGGACACCAGCCGGGCCGAGGTCAAACGCCATATACTTCACGCAGGCGTCAAGCGTGGCCTTGCACACGCCCATGATGTTATAGCCGGGAACGACCTTCTCGCCGCCGAAGTAGGTAAGCGTGAGAATCGACGCATCTTTGGCGAGGATGCCGCGGGCGAGCCGGCCGACGGCGAGGAGGCTGTACGCACTCGTTTCCATCGCGATCCGAAAACCCTCGCGGCTGCAATCGGTGGTATCGCCTTTGAGATCCTCGAGCGGCGCGTAGGCGATTGAGTGAACGATGAAGTCGAGTGTGCCGAATTCCGTCTTCCCGCGTTCCATGACGGCCGCGATCTGGGCGTCGTTGGAGACGTCCATCGGCATGAGGAACTTCGCATTGGGTTCGGGGTCGGTGAGGAGGGCGACGCGGCGGCGGTTTCGCTGCCGTTCGTCATCGGGACGATCGGGCAGGTGGGTGAAGCCGATGTGGCCCCCCTCGGCCATGACCTCTTTCGCAATCGCCCACGCGATCGAGTGGTCGTTGGCGACACCGAGCACGAGACCTTTGAGTCCGTCGAACCGTCCCATGAATTCGTTTTCCTTCGCGGTGATGTTGTGGCGTCCGCGGTTGAGCGGGATCGCGGAATGTACTGGTTTAGACACAAACCCTCAACGGAGACGCCCTGAAGTCACGCCAACGGTGGCTCGGGGCCGCCCGTGTCATTGAGCCGGACGTTCGCGACGGGCATCCAAGCCCCTCGCGCAAGGGTGGGGACGGCGGGATGTTAGGCGCGCCCGTTCGTGTTGACCGCCTCGCTGCGCGGGGTTCTGCACGAGGTCGTGCGGCCGGCCGGGGGAGCCCAGGAGGGTGTCGCCCG
>JBGTKO010000099.1:0-19058 GCA_041744595.1 Pirellulales bacterium | reverse complement strand
GGGTCGCATGGGCCGCCGGGGCCATGGATGCAAGATTCTACTCTGGGTCGCGGGCCGATCGACGGCGACGCGGGAGGCGTCGCCACTTCCGGGCGGAGGCCCGGCAAGGCGGCAGGGGGCATGGATGCGACATTCTAGGCTGGGTCGCGGGCCGATCGACTGCGACGCGGGAGGCGTCGCCACTTCCGGGCGGAGGCCCGGCAAGGTGGCAGGGGGCATGGATGCCCCTGCCACCGTAAAGATGGAGCGGAGGAGGATCGAACTCCCAACCTCGGCATTGCGAACGCCGCGCTCTCCCAGTTGAGCTACCGCCCCGGATGGGGAACTTCGATCGTACGGCAGCCCTGGCGCCGCGTCCAGCGGCAGCCGGTGCCAGAGCGTGGCGATTGCGTATCCTTGTTTTGTTCGACCCGTCGCTTTCTGATTTCGGCTTTTGCCCCGTATGCACGTCCCTCCGATCGTCGTCCGTGGCGCCCGCGAACACAACCTCCGCGACGTCACGGTGGCACTCCCCCGCGGTCGGCTCGTCTGCCTCTCCGGCGTGAGCGGCTCCGGAAAGTCGAGCCTTGCCTTTGACACGCTCTATGCCGAGGGGCAGCGGCGGTATGTCGAAAGCCTCTCGACGTTTGCCCGGCAGTTTCTCGGGCAGCTCCCGCGGCCTGATGTCGATTCGGTCACGGGACTCTCTCCATCCATCTCGATCGCGCAAAAATCAGCCGGCACGAACCCTCGCTCGACCGTCGCGACGATGACGGAGATCCATGATTTTTTGCGAGTGCTTTACGCGCGGGTGGGCACGGCACATTGCCCAACGTGCGACGCTGTTCTCGAAGCCCAGCCCCGCGACCAGATCGTCGAGCGAATCCTGGCGGCCCGCGGTGGACAGCGGGTGATGATCCTCGCGCCGCTGGTGCGCGAGGCGAAGGGCGAACATCGTGATCTCTTTGCGGATCTCGTGCGGCAGGGGTTTACGCGGGCGCGGGTGGATGGGGCGGTGGCCCGCGTGGAGGAACCACCACAGCTCGAGAAGCTCCTTAAGCATACGATCGAGGTTGTTGTCGATCGGCTCGTGCCGGGAAGCGAGACCCGCAGCCGCCTCGCCGAAGCCGTTGAGCTCGCGCTCAAGACCGGAGGCGGTCAGGTGATCGTCGCTGAGGAGGCAGCAGACGGTGGCACACGCTGGCCGCTGCAGGAAGCACCGGCTGCCGACCATGGAGAACCTCGGCTTCTCCATCGGTCGGCCAAGGGGGCAAAGGCCATGGAAGGCTTTTCCCCCGGACAAACAGACCTTGTGCTATCGAGTCGGTATGCGTGCGCCGCGTGTGGCGTGAGCTACGACACGCCGGAGCCGCAGCTCTTCAGTTTCAATAGCCCGCAGGGGGCCTGCCCCACGTGCGACGGCCTTGGCGACATCTACGGTATCGATCCCGCGAAGCTCGTCACGAACCCAGAAAGATCGCTTCGCAAGGGGGCGATGGGTGTGCTCGGCAGCTTCCGTGACATGCCGCGGTGGATGCGGCGGCTCTTCAATGGGGTCGCGGCCTACGCAGAGGAGAAGAGGAAGTTCGATCCAGGCACGCTCCTCGACACACCGTGGAAGGATCTCACGCTGGCCCAGCGAAGAATCTGGCTCGACGGCACGGGGGTCGATACGATCAAGATCGCGTGGAAGCGCGGGCGTACCGAACGGGGAGCGAACACGAAGTTTGAAGGGATCCGGGCGCTTCTGGCGGCCCGCTGGCGGAATGCCAAAAGCAGCATCATGCGGCGGATGCTCGAAAAGCTCATGAGCATCACGCCCTGCCACGACTGCAAGGGTGCGCGGCTCTCGCCCCAGGCGCGGGCTGTGCGGATCACGACGTTGTCCCCGCACTGCGGCATCGACCCGAGGATCACTGCCAAGGAAGCTCCCTGCGCACGCAGGGGGACTGCGGCGGGAACCCGTTCCAATCGTCCATCCCAAAGGGCGTCGCCGAACGACACGCCGTCCCCACGCTCGCGCGTGGGACTTGTATCGGATGCCGCCGGGCCCCGAGCCGCGCAGGAATTATCTCTCGATGGCCTCTGTGCCCTGCCGATCGCCGACGCCCGAACCTTTCTCTCAGTCGTCGAGCTCGACGCAACGCAAGAGATCATCGCGGGCGAGCTCCTCAAAGAGATCCGCGGCAGGCTCGCGTTCTTGGACGAGGTGGGACTCGGCTACCTCTCGCTCGAACGCAAGGCACCCACGCTCTCGGGTGGCGAGAGCCAGCGGATCAGGCTGGCCGCCCAGATCGGGGCGGGGCTCTCTGGCGTGCTCTACGTCCTCGACGAGCCGTCGATCGGCCTGCACCCGCGAGACAATACGAAACTTTTGGGCGCCCTCGAACAGCTTCGCGACAAAGGCAACACCGTCGTCGTCGTCGAGCATGACGAGGAGACGATCCGCGCGGCCGACTGGGTCGTCGATTTTGGACCGGGGCCGGGGAAGCGTGGTGGCGAGGTTGTCGCGGCCGGCACGCCCGACGACGTGGCGAAAACGCCGGCGAGTGTGACCGGAGCTTTCTTGAGTGGCCGCGATGCGATCGAGGTGCCCACAACGCGACGGTCTCCGTCGGAACAGAAACTCCTTTTGAAGGGTGTGCGGCACAACAACCTGAAGAACATTGATGTCGAGATTCCGCTTGGGCTCTTGGTGTGTGTCACGGGCGTGTCCGGCAGTGGCAAGAGCTCGCTCGTCGGTGACGTGCTCGAACCGGCACTCCGAAAAATTCTCGGGAGCGAGGTGGCGAGCCCTGGTGAGTTTGCGGGCATCAAAGGTGCCGATCTGCTCGACAAGGTGATCGTCATCGACCAGTCACCGATCGGGCGAACACCGCGAAGCAATCCCGCCACCTACGTCAAGCTCTGGGACAACATCCGTGATCTCTTCACAATGCTGCCCGAAGCAAAAAAGCGTGGCTGGAAGGCGGGGCGTTTTAGCTTCAATGTGGCCGGTGGGCGGTGCGAGGCCTGCGAGGGAAACGGCTCGGTTCGCCTCGACATGGATTTTCTGGCGGACGTGTGGGTGACGTGCGATGTGTGCAATGGCGCCCGGTTTGCGAAAGACACTCTTGAAGTTCGGTGGAAAGGAAAAAGCGTCGCCGAGCTTTTGAATATGGAGATCGGGGAGGCGCTCGACCTGTTTGCCGACGCGCCCGACATCGCCAAAAAACTTCAAACGCTGCACGACGTAGGCCTCGATTACCTCCATCTCGGTCAGCCGTCGCCCACGCTGTCTGGCGGTGAAGCTCAGCGCGTCAAGCTTTCGCGGGAGTTGGCCAAGCGGTCCACGGGCCGCACGCTCTACATCCTCGACGAGCCCACGACTGGCCTCCACATGGCGGACGTGCGGCAGCTTCTCGTGGTGCTCGAACGGCTCGTCGAAGCGGGAAATACGGTGCTGGTCGTCGAGCACAATCTTGATGTGGTCAAGCGGGCCGACTGGGTGATTGATCTTGGGCCCGAAGGGGGCGGTGCTGGTGGTTACCTCGTGGGCGAGGGCACGCCCGAGCACGTGGCCCGCGCGAAGGGCTCGCATACCGGCCACGCTCTCGGGCCACTGCTGCAAGCAGCCAAAGACAGGGCTGGCCGTCGCAAGCCCGCGATTCGTCGCAAGAAGGTGGTCGATCCGGCAAAAGCCCTCGCGGCAATGCTTGATGCCGTTGGAAAATCGTCGATTGATCCGGGGCCGGCGGCGATCACCGTACGGGGCGCTGCCCTGCACAACTTAAAGCACGTCAATGCCGACATTCCGCGGGGTGCGATGACGGTCTGCTGCGGCCCCAGCGGCAGCGGCAAGACATCGCTCGCCTTTGACACGCTCTATGCCGAAGGGCAACGGCGGTATGTCGAAAGTCTCTCGCCGTATGCCCGGCAGTTCGTGGGTCAGGTACCGAAGCCGATCTTTGAGAAGATCGAGGGGCTCGCGCCCGCCGTCGCGATTGAGCAGCGAAGCACGGGAAGCACGCCGAGGTCGACCGTCGGGACGCTCACTGAGATGTACGACCACTTTCGGGTGCTGGCCGCGCGGCTGGGTGTTATGCACTGCCCTGAATGTGGTACTCGCGTGGGAAGCCAGAGCGTCGATCAGGTCGTGGACCGCTTGCTTGCCAACCCACCCGGCACGCGGCTGTTGCTGCTGGCGCCTGTTGAGCTGCGGACGGGGCAAACTCCAGAAGTCCTCTTCGCGCAGCTTCAAGCGGCAGGGCATGTTCGCATCCGCATCGACGGGCACACGGTGCGGCTCGATGAGAAACCGGCTCTCGATCGCAAACGCAAAAGCAAACTCGAAATCGTGATTGATCGCGTGACGGCATCGCCTGGCGAACGCAGCCGGCTCGCCCAGAGCATCGAGGCCGCTTTTGATGCGGGGGGCGGAACGATGCTCGTGGCGCGGGCCGTCGATGGTGCAGGGGAACCCGACTGGCCTATCGAGGTGCAAAGCCGGAAGCTCGCCTGCGCTGGCTGCGGCCGAGGGTTCAAGCCACTGGAGCCGCGGCAGTTTTCGTTCAACAGTCCGCTCGGCTGGTGTCCGAGCTGTGACGGCCTCGGTACACGCGTTGGCGTCGATCGCAAGGCGCTCGTGCGGGATTCTTCACTATCACTTGCCGATGGCGCACTCGATCTCTGGCCCACCCTCACGGGGCCAGCATCACGGGGGATCGCCCACGCGATGCTCGAGGCGGTCTGCAAGGCAACGGGACTCCCGATCGACGTGCCACTGTGTGACCTCTCGGGGCTCCAGCAGCGCGTGCTTTTTGAAGGCACCGGTGACAAGTGGATCGACGTGCCTCCAGGAGGCCGGTCTCTCCGAGCCCGGCCCTCTTTGAACTCACCAAGCGAGCCCCACCGTCCTGGATTCTCGTTCCAGTTCAAAGGTCTCGAAGCGGCCTGTGAGGAGGCGGCCCGCCTCGTCGTGTCCTACCGCAGCAAGGTCGATGCCGTCATGGACGAGGTGCCGTGCAGCGAATGCGGCGGGAGCCGGCTGGCTGACGTGGCCGCCGCCGTCACGCTCTGGAGCCGCTCACTCGATGTCTGGTGCCGTATGCCCCTCGGGAGGCTTCGCGACGAGCTCGCCACGGTGAGTCTCGACGACTCGGATAAACGGATTGCCGGTGACCTGCTCCGCGAACTGCTCGCGCGGGTGTCGTTCCTCGTGGACGTGGGCCTCGAATACCTCGACATGGCGAGGCCTGCCGGAAGTCTCTCGGGGGGTGAGATGCAACGCATTCGCCTCGCGGCTCAAGTGGGAAGTGGGCTCACCGGCGTGCTCTACGTGCTCGACGAGCCAACGATCGGACTGCACCCTCGCGATACGCATCGTCTCATCACCGCCCTCGGTAAGCTTCGCGATCTTGGCAACACGGTCGTCGTCGTGGAGCATGACCGTGATGTGGTCGCGTCCGCCGATCACGCCCTCGATTTTGGTCCGGGTAGCGGACGTGAAGGGGGCCACATCGTTGCTGACGGCACACCCGCGATGCTCGAGGCACTCCCCGCAAGTGTGACGGGGCCGTACCTCACAAAGCGGCATGCCTGCGACGCCGTGCTCGCTCGGAAACACGAAGAAGGTCGGCGCGATCCGACCGGCTGGCTTGCGATCAATGGCATCGAACACCGCACACTCCGCGGCCTCGACGTGCGATTTCCGTTGGGCGTCCTCGCCGCAGTGACCGGACCGAGCGGCTCTGGCAAAACGTCGCTCGTGCTCGAAGTGCTCTGGAAAGCGCTCGCCCGCCGGCTCCATGCGGCCCGTGAGCAGCCAGGGCGGTTCTCAAAGCTCGTCGGGCTCGATCAAATCGATCGCGTGATCCTCGTCAATCAGGAGCCGATTGGCGTCTCGCCAGCTTCGGCACCGGCGACCTACACGGGAGTCTTCGATCACATCCGCCAGCTCTTCTCGAAAGTGCCGGAATCACGGACCCGTGGCTTCACGCCTCGGACGTTTTCATTCAACGTCGCCGGTGGCCGCTGCGAAGCCTGCGAGGGACTCGGCCAGCGGCGGGTGGAAATGCACTTTCTGCCTGATGTCTGGGTCGAGTGCGAACACTGCAAGGGCCGACGCTACTCCTCCGAGACGCTGCATGCGAAGTGGCACGGGAAGAACATTGCCGACATTCTCGAAATGAGTGTGGCCGACGCGGCCGAGTTTTTCAGTACGGTGCCGCAGGTAGCCCGCATCCTCGAGACGCTCGTGGACGTGGGGCTCGGCTACATCACGCTCGGCCAGCCCGCGCCGCAGCTCTCGGGCGGCGAGGCCCAGCGGGTGAAACTCTCGCGGGAGCTTGCCAAGCAGGCCACGGGCAAAACGCTCTATGTGCTGGATGAGCCGACGACGGGCCTTCACTTTTCCGACATCGAGAAGCTGCTCCGCGTGCTCGAGCGGCTGGTCGATGGCGGCAACACGGTGCTCGTGGTGGAGCACAACCTCGAAGTGATCGCTGCGGCCGACTGGGTGATCGACATGGGCCCCGAGGCTGGGGCTGGCGGTGGCCGGATCGTGGCGGAAGGACCACCCGAAGATCTCGTCATCCACGCGGGGCTCTGGCGAAGGCAGACGGGCGTAGCCGGCAGCCGGACGGCCCAGGTAGCCACCGATCCCCTCCTCCGCAGTCACACCGGCGAAGCGCTTGAGGCATTCGGTGCGTGTGCCGCGCCGTTGCCTGGGTAGACCTGCCTGGGTTGGCCACGCCGGCCTCCGCCTCCCGCAAGCCAGAGAGTCTGCGGCGCCGGGGAAGTTTGCATTCCAGGCAAACTGCGGCCCCTGAGACCTTCACGGCTCCTGGTATATGGCGTCAAAGTTTGCCCCGTCATCGCAACAGGAACACCAACGCGGCCGATGGGGTCGGACAACCGTCACGACCGATTCCACCGACACGCAAGGAATTCTTCACGGAGACAGGAACCATGGCGGCGCGAGCCCGATTGATCCGCAGAATCGACAGTGTCGCACTGTCCGCCATGGCGCTGGCAGCCGCCCTGACCGGCATCTTCGTCGATGGAGCCTCAGCCCAGACCGGATGGGGCGAAACCGGACAGAATTCGGTGATCGTGTCACAGGGTATGACACCGAACATGGCCTCGGGGTTCGACGGCGGGGCGATGTCCGTCTCCGCCGACCCGGTGGCTTTCGGCGCTTCAGGTGGAGAGTACACCGGATACGACACCGATTGCCGCGATGACTCACTCGGCCTGCTCGGCCCCCTCTTCCGCAAGTGCGATGCCTACTGGGTCGGTCGCGTCGATGCACTCGTGGCATGGCGGAGCGCACCTCCTGACCGACCTCTCGTCGAAACGGGCCTCACTGCCGTCCCGGTGCTCAACGCCAACGGCATGGACAGCACGGCCGCCGCCGGACCGAGGTTTTCCCTGTTTCGATTCAATGACGCCAATGGCACCGCGTGGGAAACGACGTTCTTCCAGCTTGCCAACTGGCGAAGCGAACGGCCATTGTCGGCGCAGTCGAATCTCTACGCGCTGGCACCTCCCGGGTTCTACGGCAACGGGAACACCCAGAACTTCGATACCGGAGTCGCCAATCTCGGTTCCCGCCTCAAAAGCCTCGAGATCAACCGCCATTGGTGGATCGGCCCCAATGTCAGATTCCTCGCCGGCTTCCGCTGGCTCGAGTGGCAGGAGAGCTTCTCACTCGCCGACGAGTTCGTCGGAACGGAAACAATTCAGGACTTCTACCGAACCGACGCCATCAACAGCCTCTACGGCGGCCAGATCGGTCTCGACGCCGTCCTTTACTCGCTGCCGTGGATGCGGTTCGATTCGATCGTGAAGGCAGGAGCCTACTACAACAATGGCGTCCAAAGTTCCCTCTACGCCTCGGACGCCACCGGATCGTTCCTCTCACAGTCCGTGACAATCAATCAATCGCCAGTGAGCGGTGCTTTCGTCGGTGAAGTAGGCCTCACAGGGGTTATCCCAGTGACGAATTGGCTCGACATCCGAGTTGGCTACTCTGGCTGGTGGCTCTCTGGTCTCGTGCAGCCGACCCAGCAGCTCACCGGCCAGGTGCTCACAGAGCCGGCTGGCGGCATCGACCCGACATCGGGCACCATCAACGCCAACGGTGGCGTCCTCGTACAGGCGGCCACTGTGGGCCTCGAAGGCCGCTGGTAAATCAGCCAGACACTCGTCGAACCGCTCCGACGTTCGTACCCATCACGACTACGCCACCACGGGGAGCGAATTTGCCGAAAAGGCGCCGACAAGGCCACCCGAGATCGCGGCCACACGGAAGATGTACGTTGCTCCCATCGGAACCGCGACGGTCGCTCGGGCCAGGTTCGACACCCCGTCGTCTGCCGTGATCCATGTTCCGCCATTGTTCGAGGAATATTGGACCAGGTAGTCGGAGATCGGAAAGCCGCCCGTGTTCGATGGGGCCGTCCAGACCAGGGACACGACGCCGGGACTGACAAGCCGCCCGGACAAGCGGGTTGGAGCGCTGGCAACTGTCCGCGGGGAGACGGGACCAGCGATCGCAGAAAATGCCCCGGTTCCGAAACTCGTGATGGCAGCCACCTGGAAGACATACTCCTGTCCGTTGGTCAGCCCCGTGACCAGGCGTGAAGTTGCCGCTGAGCCGACATTCACACTGCTCCATGTCGCTGCCGACGAGAGCCGGAAGCGGATGACGTAGTCGGTGATGGGCCGGCCGCCGGTGTCGGTCGGCGCGATCCACGATACATGGACCCCACTGTCCCTTGGGAGCAACGTCAGTCCAGTCGGGGCCGCCGCCGGCCCTGCCGGCGTCACCGGCCCTGCCCATGGCGAGAAGTTGCCGGTCCCAGCCGACGTCACCGCGGCCACTCGCACGGTGTACGCCGTGCCGTTGACAACACCCGTGACCTGCCTCGAGTTCACGAGGCCGACCGGGAGTTGAACCGTGGTCGAGCCATTGTTGTACTCCAGGACATACCCGGTGATTGGCAGCCCGTTCCCGTTCGGCGTCGTCCAGAACACGTTGAGCACGGTGTTGCCGGCTGTGAGCGACGTGATGACCGGAGCTGAGGCCACCGCCGCAGGCGTCACGGCCGACGACGGGGCCGACCAGGGGCCAGCGCCGTTTTTGTTCACCGCCGCAACCCGGAAGATGTAAGACGTTCCGTTGGTCAGGCCGGTCACGATGGTGGATGTCGCCGTCGAGACGCCGTCTGGGAAATTCGTCCAGGTGCCGCCGCCGTTCGATGAGAACTGAATGAAATAGTCGGTGATCGGTGCCGTCCCGATGTTCGTCGGGGCGATCCAGGTCACGGTTGCACGGCCGTCTCCCCGAACGGCGACCACGCCCGTCGGGGCTCCCGGCGGCAGCGCGTTCGGCGTGATCACGGCCGACGGCAACGAGAACTCACCCTGGCCGAAGCCGTTGACTCCTGCGACGCGAAACCGATAGCCGACGCCGTTGACAAGCCCCGTCACGTTGATGGACGTGGCCGTCGAGGCGGCATGCGGGAAGGTCGTCCAGGTCATGCCGTTGTTCGACGTGTATTGGATCACGTAATTTGTCAGCGGCCGCGTTCCCTGGTAGGCCGGGGCAATCCATGAGAGCGCCACGGCGTTCTCGAGTGGTAGGCCGGTGACGTTGGTCGGCGCGAGCGGCACGTCCTGGAGGTGGATCGTGAACACAGTCGAGCCGTCCGCGCGGTTGGGTCGGAGGACGTTGTTGGCAAGGTCGGTGAGCAGGCCCGTGACACCGGGCGAGCTCTGGCGGCTCGTTGCCGTGATCAGGTAGCCGCCGAGCGGAAATACCGAAGCCGACTCGAACACGACACGGTTGCTCGACTCGAGGTAGCGGAAGACGTAGTCCTGGCCCTCCACGAGAACGATGCCGTTTCGCATGATGCTGAACGCGGCCGACATCACCGTCGATTTGTCGATCCCGACACCGACATCGGAAAGCTGGAGCTCAAACCGGGTCACACCGCGAGCCGCTTCGTTTCGGAGGATGACAAAATCGGTCCGGCCGTCGAGGTCCGTGGGGCCGCCGTCGAGGGGCACGGCCAGTGAGGCAAAGGGTTGGGCCGTATCGACCCGGTCGATCGCGCCGATATCCTTGAAAACGTTGGCCCCGAGCCCCGGGAAGCTGGCTTGAAGCGGATCGTCGGCCCGGAGTTGGCCGTAGAGGTCACGGTCGGGCGCGAGGATCGGTGACGCGCCATCGGGAGTCGTCAGGATGTTTCCGTTGATGCCCACGCTCGCGTTGACGACCCGGAACTCCTCGCGATCCTGGAGCGAGTTGAGCGAGCTGTCGATCGCCTGGGAACCTGGAACAAGATAGAAATTCCGCTGCGGGGCGTTGACGAAAGGATCGCTCGAAAGCGGGATCGGAATGTTCTGGTTCACGCCTGCGACCTGCGTCGCTGTGTTCCAGTAGGCCGATGTGGCAACCACCGTCCGCTGCCGTCCGAACCCGTCAAACTGTGATGTCGCATCAACCGCCACGCCGGTGGCCAGGTTGGCAAAGAGATTGTTGATTACCGTGGGTCCGGCATTCTGCGACACCTGCACGCCGGTACCGGCGGGCGTCGTCCCGCCGTACATTGTGTTATTCACGATGCGAGCAAACGGCACGACGCCGAGCGGGCCATTGCCCATGTTCGGATCGCCGGAGACGCGAATGGCCGCGACCCCGCTCGACGCCAGCACGTTATTGACGACGACCGCGCCTGCGGCCAGCCGGCCGTTGTTGAGTACCGGCAGGTTTCGCACGGCCCCCGGAAGCGGGATATCCCCTTCTATCCCCCGCTCACCCGCGGTGATGCTGATGCCGTACTCCGCCGCATCGGAGATGAGGTTGCTCTCGACGACGAACTGCCCCTGCTGCCGCAGGGTGTTCGGGTCGCCCATCTTGGGCCCGTACGGGGTGCCCGTACCCGAGCCCGGGACAAGCGGGTAGTTCGTGTCGAACAGCTGATAGATCGACGCACCCGCCACATACTCGGCGGCACGACGGATCTCGAGCTGATAGGAGCCCTCGAGCACCTGGGACGCGGCGCCTGATGTGGCCGTGTTGAAGAAGTCGGACTGTCCACCCACGGCCGCGGTCACCATTTCGCCCCGCTCCGCGAACGCCACGATGATGTCATCGATGAAGAAGCCACCGAAATTGTTATTCCGGCCGCGATCGGCATTGTAATAGTCGCCTGTCGTGTTTCCGAGCGCCTGGAGCGGTGAAAACCCAGGAATTGGCACATTGTTCAACAGGTTCTGCCCGGTCGCGTCAAGGAAGGTGAGGATCGTGTTTGCCGGAAGCGTCACGGGGTTACTGATCGTCACGACACCGGTTGCGGCATCGATGGCGGTGACCACACCGTAGGTCCATCCCATTGCATTCACCATCCGAAGCCCGACGAAGAGGTTCGAGACGTCTTCGAACTGCACAAACGGCGAGGCGTTCGCATCGGCGAGCAGGGGTTTGCTCGTCCGCCACACCGTGGTCGTGTCCATTTCGCCGGCGGTCGAGAAGTCAAACCGCAGCCGGACATCGGATTGGCCGGCATAGTCACCGAGATCGACTCGAGCCTGCCGCCACGACGCCGAGTCAAACAGCTCCTGCACTTTCTGGTTTGAGTACCCAGTGATGCCCGAAGATGCTGTGGCAGTCACCGGCAACTCGGCGTCCTCAGTTCCCGGGGTAGATCGAAGGGAATTGTTTGTGGCGACAAGCTCCCAGGTGAGCCCCCGGTCGATCGAGGCGAACACGCGAGCACTGTCCCGCATGCCATTGGTCCTACTCTGGGTGACCTGCGTCTCGAGCCAGTAGTTGAAGTAGAGCGTCGGCTTGTCGGAATAGGTGTATCCCGTGAGGTCGAATGTGTTGGTCTGCATGCTTCCGTACGCACCGCCAGGCAGGTTGTACGTGTTGGGCAGCGCGGGATTGCTACTCAGATCGACCTGCCACGTGGGCGACACCACGCCGTGCTGGCCGTTGACATCGGCATACCCGAAGTAGGGCTGCAGCGGCGAGAACTGCTCGTATCCGAAGTACATGCTCGAACCGCCGGGGATATCAAACGGCCGAATGCCGTCGGCGGCGAGTGAGTTGTTGATCCCGTGCCCAGGCTCGAGCCCGCGGAACGTCGTGGGATGCCAGAGATTGACGTCGAGCGGCGAGAAGGCCAGGCCCGTGGCCCCGCCTGCCCCAGTGGCAACAAAAAAGTCACCAGCGATTCCGTCGCCATTCTGGTCGAAGATCGGCACGAGCGCGCCAGACGTGTTGACCGCTCGGAGGAACCCGGCGGAGTCGATCGCGAACAGCAGGTCGGCATACGCGCCCCCGGCAAGGTTCTGAGGACCGACTGCGAGACCTTGGAACGAAACACCCGGGAAGACCGCGATGTCGGTCGCAAATCCATTCCCTGGGTTGATCGAGAAGAAACGGCCGCCGTTATCGACGCCGTACAACAGGCCATTGGTGCCCCAGGCCATTCCCGTGACGATGCCGATCGAGTCGGTATCAGGATCGACACCGTTGCGGATAAAGCCCTGGAAACCCCATGGAAAACCCTGCACAACCGCGGCCGAACCGTTGGCTGGATTCGCGAGATACAGCCTGGAGTTCGCCCCTTCGCGGACGGAGTACACCAGATCCTGATACACCCCGATCCCGGCCCGCCGCCAGGCCATCGCATCGACGATGTCGGTTGTCACGCCTTCCGGTGACGGTACCCACGTGTAGCTGACACCGGTCATCGCGGCATTCGCTGTCACCACCGGGCCCGACCAGGAAATCGTGATGCGGCCGTTGGCCGCCGTCACATTGCCCGCAACCGGTTCCGGCAAGCCGAGCGGACCGTTGACCGTTGTGAAGGCCAACTGTCCCGCTGCGTTCGAGGTGAACGTCCACACACCATTTTGCGGGACTCCCGCGACCGTTGCGTTGTATGTGACCGTGCCCGTCACTGAGTCAAGCACCTGGTTCTGATTGGCAAGCGGCCAGGCGAGTGTTGTTGGGTTGATCTGAAGCGCGGCCGCCGGGTTCTCGTTGACGACGACCGTATTGACCGGCCGATCGGGAATGTTGTCGTTGCCGATCACCGTGCGGACGCCGGTCCCGGTATCGACAATCTCGAGCCGACCGGCCGAATTCGCGAGCCCCGTGATTCCCGCGTAGGAGTACATCCGCCCATCGGACCGCATGATGATGTCGCCGATGTTCCGATTCGGGCCGTAGTTCGGCTCGATGACCGTCTGGATACCGCCCCGCATGGGATCGACCGTGACCAGGCTCGTGGCACTACTCACGAACAGGACAACGTCAGACAGCGTGAACGGCGTGATGTTAGTCGAGAGCGTGATCTGGTTCGTGGCGTTGAACGCCGCGTTAGGGGCCGGAGGATTTCCAGGGGCACCAATGGTGTCGTTGATCACACGGGCAAGCGAGCTGATCGGCTCGAGACGAATCAAGCTATTGAGCGCCGCATCGCGGTAGTATGCATTGAGAGCCGTCGGCAGCCGTTCGTTCGACGACACGGCCACGTAATACCGCGATGGCACGGCTGGCAATTCGGGCCCAAAGTCACCATCGAGCGGCGGATTGACCGTGCCGGTGAAGAGTTGGGTCGTGCCGATGAACGAATCGAGTTTTCCGACCGAACCTCGCGAGAGGTCATCAAAGTCGTTCCCCTGCCCAGCGCCGGGCTGGTCGTTGGCGACGTTCGAGTCACGACCGATGTAGACGATCCGGCCTTGGGCATCGAATACGGAGATCGTCAGATCGCCACGGAAGCCGTCGCCGTAGTCGATGTCGAAGATCGTCGCCCAGTTTGCACCGCCAGCCTGTACCCCCGCGTAGTTGACATCGAACATGTACCAGTCGATGTCACCGGCATCGGCCATCGATCCCGCCACACTGATTGTTGCGAGGTTCGTCTCAAGGAGGTTGCCAATGTACTGCGCCGAGTCAAATGAGCCGTTGTTATCAACCGCGTTCTCACCGGCTTCCCCAACGAGGTTCGAATTGCCCGGCAGGCCCTGGGCGTCGATGCCGATCGTCGGATATCGGATATCGGCATACCGCACGGTGGAACCCGGCTTCTCGTCATGCTGACGGAGCCGGATCCGAAGTTGGTAGGCGCCGCTGGTCACGCCGCTGGTGACCTTTGCAGGACTGGCCAGGTCCGCCCGGTACGCGGCGAGTGATGTCGCCGTGACATTGCCGTGTGAACCACCGGTCGTGATCGGCTCGTATTTCGGCTGGCTCCGTACCCGCACGAAGTACTGCTGCTGCGTCCCGACCGTGCCGGGCAGGACAACCCGCATCCCACCGTCCTTGGGATTCTGCGAATAGAAGTCGTTTCCACGGAACGCGTCCTTCCCCAGCGGCAGTGCCGACCCGCGGGTGGCGCCAAGGGTCGCATTGGTATACGCATACCGAAGCGTCAATGCGGTGGCGCCCATCGCCCCGTTGTAGTCGAGAGTCAACTCCCCGGTCGCAAGGTTCACCGAGCCACCAATCGCCGCAAACGTTGGGACAATCGGCGCTCCAAGACGGTCACGTCCGAAGATGTTTTGGAACGCGAACGTGCCGCTGGCGCTCACGGTGAACGTCTGGATCACCACCGGCACAAGGACGGTCGGGTCAAAAGGGTCAGGAAACAACGCCGTGATGACACCCGTGAGTGTTCCAGCGTTGATGCCAACGTTTTCCAACTGATACGTGACCGATCCACCGCCCACGAGGTCGAGATGTTCTTCGGTGTGAACCACACCCCCCTCGGCTGTCGAGTCGGCCGACCGCGCGATCACGTTGCCTGCGGAGTCGAGCAGTTCGACCATGGCGTCGAGGGAGGACGCCGTCTTGTCGAGATCAATCCAGACCTCCGAGCCCGCGGAGCCCGTGAACCGGTAGACATCGACATCGAATGGAGCGTCGGGAGAAATGGTGCCATGCACCTCGAAGCCGAGCCGACGGTACTCGTCACCTGACTTTTCCTGGGCCGACTCGGTCGTGTTGACGCCGGTCGCGAAGTTGGGGGCGAGCACACCGAGCTGCTGCGCCGATACCGGCGTGTCGTTCGTGCCGACGCCACCCGTGTAGGCCTTCTCCGATTCCAGGACGATCATCACGTTTCGGTCATTGGAATACGGGAGGAACTTCAGGCTCCTCCAGTCGCCCGGAGCCGGGCTTGTTTCCGAGCCATCGACATTCGTGTCCTTGACGGTGGCCCCGAGCGGATCGAGGCTCGCGCCCACGCTGTCATCGCGGAGCGAGGTGATGATCACCGGAAAGCCTGGCTGGCCGATGACCTGCACCGTGCCGCCGATGCGGTCGGAAATGTCGAGCGGAACCCCTGACGCGGTCAATCCGGCCTCGGGGCCAAACATCTTGACCACGAGGCTCGCATCCGGACGGCTCTGGAGCCGGAGACCCGTGGCGGTCTGGAAGTTGTTGACAATGATCTCGTTCTGGAGGACGTGCACGATATCGACGTCGTCCCACACGCTCTCGACGGTGATCTCCTCGCCTCGAACCACGACGCCCGCGATCGCGGCAGCGCCGCCCGCCGCATATTCGAGCCGGTTTTCTGCCAGGAGCGGACCGACATTCGTGTCGTACTGCGTGTACCGCGAGACCGTGCCCGTCGAACGGCCGACATCCGGCCGCAACACCTCCGACATCGCATTGGCGTTGACGCTCACGACGGCGCCCGCGTTCGATCGGAAGTCATTGCCGACGATGATCGGCTGCGCCCCACGGACGAAGATCGTCGCTGAATCGTTCGTGCCACGGCCCGAACGGAAGGTGTTCGCAAGCCCGGCAGCGTTGTGCTCAAGGCGGCTGTTCGCCACCCGCAGGTCACCCTGGTGGGTCTCGATCACATTGAAGAAATCAAAAATGCCTTCGATGGGCGTCGCACCACCACCGTAGCCGAGGTAGGCATTGTCGATGCTCGCCGAAGCACCGGCGTTCACGATGATGCCACCCCAATCACCTGGGGCAGGCGTGTTCGGGAGGTTGCCGTTGGTATCAAACGTGCCACCGGCGCCAAACTTGGTATCGGCAAGGCTCGTGAAAATGACACGATTGGCACCCAGCCCCTCGGCGATGAACTGACTGATGCCGCGGTCGAGCTCGATCCTCGCTCCCTGGAGCTTCATCACCACGCCGGGATCGATGCGGAGCCGACCACTCCCGCGGGCAAGCACCTCGTCCACCTGGAACGTGAGCTGTTGAGCCACACCAGTTGCAGTAGCGACCGCGGAGAGTGTGATCGTGGTTCCATTCACGATGGATGCGATCGTCGTATCTGCAGGAATGCCGACACCCCTGACAGGCATGCCGCCGACCAGGTCAGCCGTCGTTGACAGGCCGGTCACGGTCAGCGAGTCGATCACGAGATTGCCGCTTCGCACCAGGTCGTTCCGCTGGAAGCCACCGGCTCCACCGGCAATCACCAGATTTTCTTGAAGCACGTAGACGATGTCAGTGCTTTTGATCCTGGCAGGCACGTCGAGCTGCTCGAGCGGCTTGCCGAAGCCCGTGTTGATCTTGATGAAGAGCCCGTTGATGGAGTTTCCGGTCAGCGTATTGCCGCGGAGCTCTGGGCCGACCCGGTTCCCCGTGTCTTCGAACGCATTTGGGGTGGCGGCCATCGCCGCGCCGGCGCTGTTCGTGATCGTGTTGAATGTGACGGTCGGACGTGTGTTCTCGAGCTGGATCGGCGCATACGAGGCCAAGGTCGCGTCCACGAGAACCTGGCCACCGCCGTAGCGGAAGTTCGCCTGGCTCACCGTGTTGACGAACGCCTTCTTCGATGCCGCGTCGGAATCCTCGCGAAACGTGACACCGCCCCACTGCCCGCCCGCGGGCCCCAGACCAAACCCGTCAGAATCGCCACCGATCGTGTCATCGTGATACGAGGTGAAAGTAACTTTCGAGAATGGCGTTCCGAGCACCTGGAGCGCCGCCCCCGCCCGTGAAACCAACTCCGACGATGACCCCACGTCGATGTTTGCACCACGGAACTTGATGATCGCGCCGGGATCGATCATGACGGTCACGCCCGCCGGGACGTTGAATGTCGTACCGTCTGGAAGCGGCTGGCCCGAGAGATTCGTACCGATCAGGTACGGGGTGTTTGTCGGATTGCCGACGATGCGAATGATCTTGTTGGCACCCACGTTGGCGATCGCTGCAGCGATCGTGTTGTAGGGCGAGGCAAGCGATCCGTTGCCGCCGGGGGCCGCCACCTTGTCAACAAACACCGTCGTGGCCAACGGAGTCGCGTTGAACCAGAACTTGAAGGTGCCGCCGAGCTGTCCGTCGCGGTCGCCATCCAGCGGCTTACCGGTCTGATCGACAATGGTGTTGAAGACCGTCCACGCAGGGGCGAATGACACGTTCAACTGGTACGCCCCTTCGCTTCGTCCATTCGCCCCCGAATCGGCTACTTCTGGATTGAATGCCGCATTCCCGGAAGCCGTGACGGCGATGTAGTACGTGCCGGGTGTGACATCGACACCGAGAAACGAATCACGGCCATAGTAATTGTCGTTGCGGGCTACGAGCGTGCGAACCGACTTGCCGTTCACGACGTCCTCGCGGTAAAGCGTGAGAACCGTGTCGAGCTGGCTCGTGACGACCGAACCGGGCCGACCTGCGACCGTCTCGGCCGTGAACTTCCCTGAATGGACGACGGCAAACTTGTACAGATCGATGTCCGATCCCGATGCCGGAAAGAGCTGCTCTCCCTGAACGAGGTCGTAGTCCCCAGGGAATACGGGCTCGCCGGTCAAGCCCGCGCCCATGATCGACGATAGGTGATACGTATGCTCGAGTCCGAGTGTGTGACCAATTTCATGCATCGCCACACGGAACCATTCCCCGCCGTATTCACTCGAGCCCCAGTTCTCGAGCGCATCCATGATCGCCCCGCGCTGCCCGCGGGCAGGACCGGACTGAAACTCGCCCGCGAGCCCCATGGGGCCGGTTGAGATCATGGGGTTCAGCGCTCGCAGGTCACCCGTCACGACGGTGATACCGCTGTTTGGCGTCTCCACGAACCGTACGCCAAGGTGCAGACCGAAGAGCTCAAAGATCTCTCGCGTCCGCTGCTTCTGGGTCTCGGTGATGACGTTCTCGAGAGCGTTCCCCTGGGGATCGATCCCATAGTCGGACCGGAAGTTGTAATCCACTGACGCGATGCCTGTCGCTGGATCGACGGTGGCAAACGGAAGCCCAGCCTGGCCACTGTCGGACAGGTTGTTGCGGTGACCCGGCTCATCGAGCGTCCCAGGCTGCGTGAGGAATCCAAGCGGGCCGGCGGGAGTCGTGATCGTCGGACGAACGACGATCTCCCCGGCAATGGTGGCACGGCCGAATCCGATGATTCCGAGATTCTGCGCCGTCGAAAAGCTCGAATTGAGACTGGTCGCAATGTCCCCGACTTCCGATACCGGAGTCGGCGGGTTCGTGAATCCCGCGCCGCCGATCTCGAGCCGCCACGTCTTGCCACCAGGCACGTTGTACGGAAACGAAAGCACAGCCCGGCCTGTGGCGGCATCGTAGGAAACACCGGTTGGCACCAATGGCGCACCGACATCGTCCCCGGCGGCATTCACATCGATGAGCCGGTAGAAGGCGGTGTTGGTGACCGACGCCGGGAGGAGCGGATCCTCGCGGTTGAAATAGACGTCGATCGTGGTTCGGGACTGCGCGAGCGCACCATTGACACGCGTCACCGGCTGTGGCACCACGCCGACGACAAAGGCCCCGAGATCGAGACGGAGATTGACGGTCGTGGGATTGGCTGCCCCACTGGTGATCGAGCCGAGCGAACTGCTGACGTTAATCCGGTAGATGTCGTCCGGAAGCGTTTCGGCAAACCGGACGATCACTTGGTTCTGATTCGGTGCGTCATCCACCTGGATATTGCCAGGCACGATGATGACGTCGTTCCCGTTGCCGAACGGGTCGTTCGCGCCGCCACTGCGAACGATCGAAATGCCGCCGAGTGTGTTCGGGTCGATCTTGACGCCAGGCCCGAACCTCAGAGTGAGCTGCTGGGGCGCCTGGTTGAGCT
>JBGTKO010000098.1:0-8963 GCA_041744595.1 Pirellulales bacterium | reverse complement strand
GCACCCCGAGCCGCCGCGCACTCGATGAGCTCGAGGGCATGAGTCGGCACACACACGAGCCTGCCAGTGGCGCCGGGGGCATGGCCACTCCGGCCAGCCCGCTGCAGGAGCCTCGCGATCCCCTTGGGGCTCCCAATCTGGATCACCTGATCGACCGGCCCGAAATCGACGCCCAGGTCGAGACTCGAGGTTGCCACGACACATTTCATTTTCCCACGCTTAAGTCCCTGTTCGGCTGCGGTGCGTAACTCGCGATCGACTGAGCCATGATGGAGCGCGATCTGGTTCTTCCAGTCGGGCCGAGCCTGCCGGATGGCGTCGAACCACCGCTCCGCCTGCGAACGCGTGTTCGTGAACACGAGCGAGGTGTCGACCCGGTCAAGCACCGCAGCCACTTGTGGCAAGAGTCGCATGCCCATGTGGCCCGCCCATGGAAATCGCTCCATCGGCTCGGGGATAAGCGTCTCGATCTCGAGTTTTCGAGGGATCGCAGCCAAGACGATTTTTGAGTGCGAAACCGCGGCGGGCCCGACAAGGGCTGTCGTGGCCTCGTCAAGATTCGCGAGCGTGGCCGAAAGCCCCCACGTCACGAGGCCAGGCCGCATCGCCCGCAGCCGTGACAGCGCCAGCTCGGTCTGCACGCCACGCTTTGTCGAGACAAGCTCATGCCACTCGTCCACGATCACGGTATCGAGCGAACTGAAAATCTCGTGCGACGTATCCAGCGACAAGAGAATCGAAAGTGTCTCGGGCGTGGTGACCAGCGCCGTCGGCCAGTTTTCCCGTAGCCGGCGACGGTCGCCTGCGGAAGTGTCACCCGTGCGGATTCCGACGGTGATATCCGTGGTGAGTGGCCGCAAGCCTCGGAGCGGTTGTTCGAGCGCGGCGAGCGTGTCCGCAGCAAGCGCGCGAAGCGGCGTAATCCACACGACCCGAAGGCCAGTCATGTCGATGGGCTCTGATCCACCGTCGGCTAGCCTCGAAATCGCCCCGAGCCATGCCGCCAGTGTCTTGCCGGTGCCCGTAGGCGCATGAAGAAGGCCGCTCGCACCGGCATGCATCCCCCGCCAGACGTCCTCCTGAAAATCGAAAGCGGACCAACCGCGGACCGAGAACCATTCCTGGAAACGAGCGATCGCCGCGCCAATGTCACTCGGTCGTGGGCGAGTTTTCAGGACCGAACGTGGGGAGCGACGCGAATCCGGCATGACGTCAGCGTTTAGCCGCCGGTGGCATCACGGCGAACCAGCACCACCGCCGACGCCACGACTCCTGCGGCCGCCATGCCCGCAAGTACCACCAACGGCATACCAGGCGGTGAACGCCTCGTCGATCGCGGAAAGAATTGCTCGGCCATGTCGATCTCGGCAGGCTTGGCGGCCGGCTCGGGCGGCACGATCTCGGCGGGACCACCAATCGATTCCAGCACCTTGGACATGCGGGCCCGCTCTGCCTCCATGGCTTCCTTCATCTCTTCGAATTGTGCTTCGACCGCCTCGTTGGCATCGTTGATTCGTGCCTCGATTCGTGCCTCGACTTCGGCGTTCGTCTCGCGTGCCTGCTTTTCAAAATTCGCCTTCGATTCGTCCATTGCCCGTCGTACGGCCTCCTCGGTTTCGCGACGCATGCCCGCCGCCTGCTTCTCGATCTCGGCCTCCGTTTGCTTCTGCATTTCTTCGGCCTTGCGCGTGGCTTCTCGCTCCGCACGCTGGAGCTCCTTCTTCGCCTGCTCGGCCGCGTCTTCGAGCGCCTCGGCAATCTTTCGCCGCCCAGGAAGAATGAATTGTCCCCTTCTTCCACCTGCCACGGTGACAACTGGCACCCTTGCCCGTGGCGGCGCTGCGGTCGTATCGGCAGGCTTAGCAGCTCCACGACGGACTCGCGGCCGAGCAAGTGCCTCAGGCACAACGAGCCCCTCGAACGCCCATCGGGAAGGCATTGCCATGGCGAGTGGCCTGGTTGCCACGGGCAAATCCTCGAGCGGCACGAGAATGCCCCCGAGCACGATCATCGGCAGGAGAAGAATCGGCAGCACGCCAGCGGCCGCCTCGGCCGTCCGCAGGGTCGCCGAGATCACGAGGCCAACAGATCCGCCAACGAGTGCCGCGGCAAAGAGCACGAGCCACGCGTGCCACCAAGGAGCAAGGAGCCCGCAGCCCACGGCGACGATTGCCAACAACATGCCCGTCTGGATGGCCGCGAGGACCGCAAGCACGGCGAGCTTTGAGCCGAGGTACGACAAGATCGAAAGCCCCACCATGCGCTCACGGCGGTAGATCGGCCACTCCGTGACGATTTCGCGGGCCGTTGCCGAGACACCGAACCAGATCGCTGCCAGCGCGGTCACAAACACCGCCGTGGCCATGTCCAAACTGGCCCTGGGCCACGTTTCGACGGATGGGTATGAACGAAGCACCCGAGCAAAAACGATGGCAATGAGAACCGCCACGAGGGGTGCCTGCAGGAGCAAGACGGCTGTGTTCCAACGGTCGGCCGCCTTGACGGCAAGATTGCGGGCAACGAGCGTGGTCCACTGACGAAGTCGGGCAACCGGTCGAGACCCCTGTCGCCGCCTTGGGCCGGACTTCCCCGTCTGGCCGCTCGAGCGGCCGACCACCCAGATCGACCTCGCAGCCGAGCCTTCCCAGAGGCGGATCCAATCGGCCACTGGCCGCGTGGCCAGGCCGCGGAGAAGGCCATCGGCCGTGGCAGGGGGCGGCGCGTCAGCCGCTCGCGGCTCAAAAAAGTTCACGGAGTCTGGCCAGGCGCGGCCAAAGTAAGCGAGCCTGCCAACCTGCCGTGTCGAGCCATCGCGAGCAACGACGGCCACCGCATCAAACAGCCGGAAGGCATCGACGCTCGGCTGGTGGATCGTCACGATGATGGTTTTTCCTGCGTCGGCCAGCGACCGCAAAAGCTCGATCACGGACAGGGCATCAAGGCTCGAAAGGCCTGACGTGGGTTCATCGAGCACGAGGATCGGCGGATCGGTGAGCAGTTCCATCGCGAGGTTCACACGCTTCCTCTGTCCACCGCTGACGCCTCGCTTCCGCTGGTCCCCCACCCGCGTGTGCTCGGTGCCCTCGAGGCCGAGCTGCGAGATGACGGCTCGGAGCCGTTTGGCAATCTCCGCATCAGTCATGTCGGTTGGCAGTCGCAATCGGGCGGCGTACCAGAGTGCCTGCCAGACGGTGAGGTCGGCGTGAAGGATGTCGTCCTGAGGCACGAACCCGATTCGTCCCCGAAAGAGCTCGAAGTGACTGTGGAGGTCGAGACCGCCGACGAGTACCCGCCCGGCCGCCGGCGCCGCTTGACCGTTGAAGAGCGAGAGGAGCGTGCTCTTTCCGGAACCGCTCGGCCCCATCACCGCCACGAGCTCGCCAGGCTCGATCACGAGGGAGACGTCCTCGAGGATTCGCTGACCACTCTGTACGGCCACGGCCGATGAAACCGCCTCGATCGCATCGCCGCGTGCGTCGAGTGGCTCGAGCGTGTGACCATCCGTGGCCAAGCGGTATCTGCTGTCGGCGACTTGGACGACGGTCCCGGGATCGATCACCACCGGCCGGTCGATTCGCTCGCCGTTGACGAACGTGCCGGTCATGCTCCCCAGGTCGCGGACGACTACCCGCCCATGCTCGAGGGTGAGCGAAGCGTGAAGGGCCGACGCGATCGGGCAGTCAACAGTCGCGTTGGCTCGCGCCCCACGGCCAAGCGTCACGACCGCAGATTCATCGAGGACGATCGCTCCGGCGGCCTGCCGCGATCGTGTGCGGGCCAGAAGGTCACCGAGCGCCGATGGTTCGAGAGGAGTGTCACCGAACGTGAGCTGGTCGGTCAGCGTGATCTCGCATTGATCAATTCGCCGCGGCGGAGAGCCCACGAACGTGCCGTTGCGACTGCCGAGATCCTCGAGCACGAGTCGGCTCGGTTCGACGACAATGCGAGCGTGGCGGGCCGACACCCCTGGCGACCTCAGCACGATGTCGTTGCCAGGAGCGCGGCCGATAAACACGATCCGCGTCGGTTGAACGGTGGGCATGGGGCGGAGCGGGTCCATTGGAGACCTACGGCAGCCCTCCGGCTGAGAGGTTTTCGAGCGTTTCGATAGAATTGCCTCGGGCGGAAGGGGAGTCAACCTTGTGCAAACCCACGGAGAACGAGCAAATACGACTCCAAGCGTGGATTGCGGCGTGGATTGCGGGTCTGCTCGGGTAGACTTTCCACTCATGGTAGACACGGCAGGAAGCGACAACCAGGACGGCCAGGCTGTCAGATTGGGCGACTTGCCCCCGACGGTTGTTGCAACGACCGAAATCGTTATTGATCGCCGGCTTGGCCGCGGCGGACTCGGCGATGTCTACGTCGCCAGCGAGCGGGCCACCGGACGTGTCCTGGCCGTGAAATTCCTCAACGCCGAGGCGGCCGCCCTGGAGTCATGCCGCCGTGACTTCGAACTCGAAACACGGGTCACCAGCCAACTCGAACACCCAAACATCGTGCCGGTCTACTGCAGCGGGGAGACTTCCGGCGAGCGGCCTTTTTATGCGATGCGGCTGATCCCCGGAAGGACGCTTGCCGATGCGATTCGGGAATTCCACAGCCGCCAGTTGGCCCGCGACGAATCGGCCGAGGAACGATCGGCCCGTTTCACCGAATTGCTCAGCCAGTTCGCCCTGGTCTGCAAGGCGATCGCATATGCCCACGACCGCGGTGTCATCCACCGCGACATCAAGCCTGACAACATCATGCTCGGCCGCTTTGGCGAGGTGGTGGTGCTCGACTGGGGCTTGGCCGCGCGGGTCGATCGCGGCGAGCGGGCCAGGTTGAGTGGTGAGGAAAGCATTCTCATGCCGACCGTCTCGCTCGCGGAGCCTCCCACCGACCGGCCCTCGATCAGTGGCACCCCCGCCTACATGAGCCCCGAGCAGCACGATGGTGGCCTCCCTATCGGCGCGGCTTCGGATGTCTACGGTTTGGGAGCGACGCTCTACCATCTGCTCACGGGTCAGGCTCCCTACGATGGCGACATGGCTGCGATTCGTGGGAATGTGCTGGCAGGACGGCTCGTTCACCCGGCGCGTGTCAGGCGTGGGATTTCACCAGCCATCGCGGCGGTGTGCGTCAAGGCGATGACCTGCGCCCCGGCAGACCGCTACGAAACGCCGCTCGAGCTGGCCCATGATGTCGAGCACTACCTTGCCGACCTGCCAGTGACCGCCTATCACGAGCCGCTTCGGCGACGCTTGGCCCGATGGGCCAGGCGGCATCGCACCATCGCCCAGGCCGGGTTCGCCAGTCTCATGCTGGTCCTGGTCGTGGCTGCCACCTCGGCGGTGCTCCTTCGTCGGTTGGCGTCGGACGAGTATCGTGCGCGGCAAGCGGCGCTTCTGATGGCGGCCCGACTGGCCGCGAGCACCGCGGCCCTCGAGATCGACATGCGGTGGCGAATCCTCGAGCACGAGGCAGACAACCCGGCGCTTGTGAAGGCATTGATGGCTCATGATGCGAGAGGCGAAACGCCGGACATAAAGGACATGGAGGAAATCCAGGCGGCGCTCGAGCGAATCTCAGGGGTTCACCGTGACGGCCTCTGCGCCGAGAGCTGGCTGGTCTGTGACGTTCGCGGTGTCCAGGTTGCCCGCTCCCCACGGGCCGACACGATTGGCCAGTCTTTCTCCCACCGTGACTATTTTCACGGCGGTGACAGAGATCTGCCGGTTGGCACCGCGGCTGAGCCGCTGACTGGGCCCCACCGCTCGAGCGTCTACAAGAGCACATCGACAGGGTGGCTCAAGGTGGCGTTTTCGGTGCCCATCTGGAGTGGCCCGGAAGAGGCCGCCGACCGCCGTCCGCTCGGTGTCCTCGTCATCACGTTCGACGTCGGTGTCCTCTTTCGAGCGATCGACGCGATTGCTGAATGGAATGCCTCCCGGCGGCCCTTCACCGTGGCGGTGATTGATCTGCGGGACGATCGGCTCGAAGGGGAGGCGAAGTCTGGGCTCGTACTCGAAAATCCCGCGCTGAACACCGATGTTCGCCGGCTTTCACCGACGGTGCAGATCGCCCGCGCTCCTCCGGAAGTCGTGGCCCGACTCCGGGATGTCAGCCGGCGGCGTCATGCCGACCCACACGCGATCACCTTCGATGCCAATTTTGCCCCCATGACCGCGGCAGAGCCGATCGTGATTCCTGGGCGGCCGGGGCCCCTCAGCGATGTCGGCTGGGCGGTACTCCTCGAGGAGCGGTGATCGGGCTGTGGAATGATCTGCCGGGGCTATCGGTTGGCATTGTCTAGGTCGTGGAGCTCGGCTTCCTACGAATCATCACCGGCCGAGCGCTCATGTCACGGCCGATGCAGGCGGCCGCGCCGCTCTGGTCGGCCGTTGGTATCCGTTGATGCAAACCGGGGTGATGATCGGTTGTGGTTCCGGTTCAGCAGACGGTCCACAAAAAATCTCGACCGCTGAGAAGCAGACGAAAGAACGAGAACCCGAACGGAAGAGGAGCGACGAATGACAACCAAACTACGCCAGTGGTGGCTGAGCATGCGATCGAGCTTCTGGTTCGTACCGGCATTGATCGTGTGCGGGGCTGTCTGCCTCGCCACTGGCCTGGTAGGGATCGATGCGACAGTCGATTTGCCTTTTGTCGATCGGTGGCCGCTGATCTTCGGTGCCGGTGCGGCTGGTTCCCGCGGCCTGCTCACCGCCGTCGCCAGCTCGATGATCACGGTGGCCGGGGTGGTGTTCTCCATCACGATCGTGGCCCTGTCGCTGACATCAAGTCAATACACGTCGCGGGTGCTTCGCAACTTCATGCGAAGCGGTACCAATCAAGTGGTGCTCGGCGTGTTCGTGGGCATATTTGCCTACTGCCTGGTGGTGCTCAGGGTCATTCGAGGTGGTGACGAAGGGGCATTTGTCCCGTCGCTGGCGGTGCTGGTTGGCCTGATCCTGGCGTTCGTCGGCATAGGCTTTTTGATCTTTTTCATTCACTCCATTTCAATGTCTATCCAGTCGTCAAGCATCATTTCCAATGCTGCCCAGGAGACCATCGCTGGCGTGGATCGGTTGTTTCCAAAGGGGGTTGGCGATGATGTTGAGGAAGACTCAGACGGCGACTTGGCAGTGTCTCTCGCAGACCAGGCGTGGTGTGCCGTTCCGGCACGAAAGACCGGTTACATCCAAAGTGTTGACGGGGACTCCCTCCTGGGGTTTGCCAGGAAACGCGGGACCATCGTGCGTATGGAACGCGGCATCGGTGAGTTCGTCGTCGAGGGGACTCCACTGGTTTCGGTGGCCGGACCGGGTGAATTGGATGAAGACACGACGGACGAGATCAACGCGGTCTATGTCATCAGCCCCCATCGCACGGTGGAACAAGACGCCAGCTTTGGCATTCGGCACCTCGTGGACATCGCCCTGAAAGCGTTGTCGCCTGGTATCAACGACACCACGACCGCGGTGATGTGCGTGGACTACCTGACGGCGATCCTTGCCCGGCTGGCATCGCGGCCCATTGCAACGGCCTGCCGCTTCGACCAGGGGGAGCTCCGCCTGATCGCCCGAGGCCCGAGCTTCGCGAGCCTGGTGGCCGAAGCCTTCGACCAGATCCGGCAGAATGCCGCAGGCAATGTCGCGGTTCTCACTCGCCTGCCTCAGGCCTTGGAAATTATCGCCGGCCAGACGGCGAACGCCCGGCGGCGGCAATCGCTACGGCAACAGGCCGACTTGGTCGCCGCCGTGGCGGAGCGCACCATTCCCTCGCCGCATGATGGCGCGGGCGTCAAGGCCGCCTTGGTGCGCCTGTTTCATGTGCTCGACCTGCCGAGCGGGAACTAACTCACCTGGGCGCCTGGCGGCAGCATGCGGCGGAGGTCGTCGAGGGTGCCTGCGTCTTCGGGCCGCTTGTCACGCCGCCATCGGATGATCCGCGGGAAGCGGACGGCAACGCCGGCCTTGTGACGCGACGACGGCGATATTCCCTCGAAGGCCAACTGCATGACGAGCGTCGGGGTGCAGATCCGCACGGGGCCATGCTTTTCGAGCGTCGTGGACTTCACGATGCGATCGACCTCAACGATCTCGTCGTCGGTAAGGCCCGAGTAGGCCTTGGCGACGGTGACCAATCGGTCGCCATCCCAGACGCCGAGCGTGTAGTCGCTGTGGAGACCGGCTCGGCGGCCGTGGCCCGCCTGGGCATACATCAAGACGGCGTCGATCTCGAGCGGCTCGATCTTCCACTTCCACCAATCACCGCGAGTGCGGCCCGTGCCATACGCACTCGTTTGCCGCTTGAGCATGAGCCCCTCGACGCCACGCTCTCGGGATTCGGCCCGCCGCGCGGCGAGGTCGAGCCACGAGTTGGCTGTCACGACCGGTGATCGAAAGAGACAGGTCGCCGCCCGGCATGTGCCGTCGCCCGCGTCACCAAAGCAGGCCGGAATGACCTCCTCGAGAAGCCGTCGCCGATCGACAAGCGGGAGCGTTCGAAGGTCGCGTCCCTCACATTCGAGCAAGTCGTACGCGACGAACACACACGGAACCTCATCCAACAGTTTCTTGGGCACCCGCCTTCGGCCGCTCCGCCGCGAGAGGGCCGCGAATCCGAGGAGCCCCAGTTGCGGCACTGCCTCGCGGCTGACGGCCAGCAGTTCGCCGTCGAGCACGGTGCCTGGTGAAAGCTCATCGGCTGCGGCGACGATCTCGGGAAACGCGTCGTTCATCAGCTCTTCGCCGCGGCTCCAGAGCGTGACGTCATTGCCGCGACGGACGATCTGGGCCCGCATGCCGTCCCACTTCCATTCCGCTTGCCAGGTAGCGAGGGAGCCGAGCGTTGAGTCGATGCGGTCGGCATCCTCGGGATCGAGTGCCGACGCGAGAAAGAATGGATACGGCCGCCGGTCGTCGGCGTCGGTCACGGGATCAAGCAGGGCCGCGAAGCCTGCGGCATCGGCCGGC
>JBGTKO010000097.1:0-6033 GCA_041744595.1 Pirellulales bacterium | reverse complement strand
TACGCAACACTCAGCGAGTCGACCGACGCTACGCTCGCTGCACACGGAACACTCATCGAAAGTCTCCAAAGCGGTTTAGAGACAGTTTATGAGCTGCCCCGAAGGGGCCATTTTTCCGGGCGAAGCCCCGGAAAAACGTAGCACCTTGGGTAACCGCTCCCACACCGACGAGTGACAAAACGTTGCTCCAACACCCATGAGGAACCGATCATTGGATTCGTTCAGCGTGAACTGGAGTCTTGTGGTCACCGCTTCAAGGAGTCTCTCAGCTGGCGTTTAGCGGAGGCACATCAAGCACCGTCCAGCGGGACGGTAGGAGTTGAGGCTGCCTGCACCCTTTGACGTTCCATGCCGCCGGCGCGACGATGCATGAGCCGGGACGCTCACCCAGCCAGGCGGCCCACCACGAGAACGTGCTGTTGGACATCACGACGTGCGTGGCCAGCTGCATCAGGCGGAAGTCATCGATCGCGGAGCCGCCTGCGGGCCCACTCACGATTGTCGTGGTGCCCGGCAGCTTGACAGCCGTCCGCGCCCAGGCTGGATCATCCGTGAAGACATAGAATCTGGTGGCACCCGTGCGCTCGGCGACAAGCCTCGCCGCCTGTTCGTAGTAGCTTGGCGACTGTATGGCAAACGCACTGTTGCACTTCTTCAGTAGGTCCCCTCGCCGAAAATGCACCGCCACCGCGCCGGGTACGGCGACCTCGTTGCGCAAACGGTCGAATGTTGGCGACAAATACGGCACGTCGAGGAGCTGGCGGATTTCGGCCGCGCGATTGGCAAAGTGTCGCTCCGACTGGAACCAGTCGGCGAGAAGCACCGGTTCGGGACGGGCGCGATCGATCTCGTCCGTATCGCGGATGACTCGCCGCTCCCCCACCGCGGTGCATGCCGGGTCGCGCCAGGCGCGGCGGAGATCGGCGACCTTCGGTCGCGCAGAGGGCAGGGAGGCGCTCGTGATGCCGAACCCGTCGAGTTCCGCCTGGCGCCCCTGCATCCGATAGCGAAAATGGCCCTCACGTCCGGCGAGTAGCCACCACGCCATGCTGCGCGCCGACAGGAACGCCCGGCGCCACGATGGGCGATCATAGAGCCGCAGGTCGATGACCGGCACCCCGGTGCCCCAATCGAGGGAGATTGCCTGCGCGGCGGCCCACTGGAAGAGCTGATTGCCGAGCCCGCCGCTCAAGGCGACCCACACGGCGGGCAATTGGCCCGGGAGGGCGCGGGTGACGACGGTCGTGGGGGCGGGACTTGCCATCGAAGCCCACGGTTTACCTACAGACGCGAGCTATTGTCAAGAGTTGTGTTCCAGGGTTCTGAGTCAGGCGGCGTTCTGCAGGACTCCGTCGGTGAAGATTTTTCCTTCGAGTACAAGAACGATCTGGTGATGGCCGTTGAGTCGTCGCCAGCCCCGGCTTGCTGATTGAGCGAGCTTGAACATCATCGTCAGGCTGGCCCTCCTCGAGCCGCTTCCCTTCGTGCGGCGATGCCGCAAGCGAATCGTCGCGAAGGTGCTCTCGATCGGGTTGGTCGTTCGTAGGTGGCCCCCCAGTGCTCAGCGGGGAAGTCGTAGAAGGCTAGGAGGACGTCCCGATCCTTCGACGGACAGGTGCATGCCGCCTCCTACTTCACGCCGTACTTCTCCAGGAAGTGGTCGAAGGCCTTGGTCGCCGCCTCCCTGGTCTCGGTCAGCCAGATCTGATGAAGGTCGCTCTTTGCCTTCGCTTGAAGCCCCTTGGGCATCTTGTTGAGGACGTTCGCTGTCTTGTGCACCCAGCACCGCTGCTCCCTGGTCGTCGGGAACACCTCCCGGAGGGCGGCCCAGAGGCCAAGAGCACCGTCGCCGCGACGATCGACCCGATCGAGGTCCCGCTCGACATCCAGTTCGTGAACCAGCGGCCAGAGCCCATCCGTCAGCGTTTTTGGCGTCGCATCGAGCAGCCCGGTCAGTCCATTCTTGAACAGCCCCTCGCGCTGGACACGCGTCATCGGTATGTTTCGGCCGCCTTCAAAGAAGATTTGCCGGAATGCCGTATCGAGTTCTTCGATTGTGCCGCTGATTTCATCGGCCTGCAGTGAAGTGAGGTGCAACCGCATGCCGCAGTTGATGTCATTCCCGATGGCCTGCGGAACGACAAACCCCTGGGTGGCGAGAACCGTGCCGACGGGAATGCCGCGGTCCTTGTGAAAATCAGGTGTGACGGCCACCTGTTTGATCGCCGGCGGCCGATCAAAGCTCTCACCGGAGGTTTCCGCAAACTTCTCCATCGTCTGGTGAAGTTCCAACATTTCCAGCAGCTCGGTCACGGCCGCCGACTCGATGGGCACCTGCTCGTTCGCAAACAGGACGGCATCAATTCCGTGCACATTGCCAATCTGCACGCGATTCGCGTCGATGCGGGTCAGGCGAGCGTCCAGGGTCATGGCAGACTCGACAGCTCAAGACGAAGTGTTGGCCGCGGTCGAAAATGGTGGAGTTGGTAATTCGAGCGTCAGGATGAATACCCTCCTCTGGCAAAAGCTGAGAGTATCGAGATCTCCGTTTTGTCACTGTTGGACGGTCGAGGCCAAAGCGGCTGGTTCCGGCTGGCCCGGGCGCGGTGAAGGTTCCAGCCGAAGCGGCGGCTGAGTGCCGTCAAGCGAACCATCCGCTAACACCACTCCATCGAAGTGGGTGTCGTCAGCCGAGGGGATCGTCGGCAGGGCCAACGCCCAACCGAGGTCTTGTCGCTGGAGCGTGCAGCAGAACCATTGGATACCCCAGCGGTGCTGGGCGAACCCGTCCAAACCGTCGGGCGTTTGCAACAGCAGCGAACAATCGGCGATCTTACGCTGCGTGTCGCAGCTGGATCGGCTGGCGAAAGCCACCGTTCGCCGCGCCGCGCCGCGCATGTCGGGCGGAGCGTAGCCTCCCATTTCGCTGGCCGGGTTGAAGACGAGGAGGGTATCGACGCCTTCGAGTTCTTTCGCTACGCGAAAGTTCACATAGTTGCCGAAGCTTTCGCCAATGAGCGTCATGTTCTGGGGATCGATCCCCATCTCCCGGATTTTTGCCGTCGCGGCCGCGGCGACGTCGTTGATCCGCGGCGCTACTGCCCAGGGATTCGGCATCCCCCATACCTCGGCCGTGGCGGGGCGGGTCCAATCCAGTCGCACGACGTTCGCCTGCGGAAAGCGCGTTTTGAGCTCGCTTGCCAGTTGATGGAACCGGTCGCCAGGCCGAGTCCCACCCAGGCCGTGCGTTACGATGAAAGTTCGCGGGGCCTTGGTTGACAACGTTCCAACGGGCGCGAGGTTGACATCGCCGGCCAGGGATTCGGCGACTCGCTTCAGCGAAGCGTTTTCTGCGGAACGAGCCGTAGGGATTCCCTGTGCGACGAGGGCCAACAGCAGGGCAATTGGGAATAGCAATTTGGCAGGCATGGCAGCGTCCTCCTGGTGTGGGAGTGAGTCGGTGCAGGTTGGCAATCCAACCGCTCGCCAAGGAGAACGCAGCTGGCGACAGATTCCTTATGGCCGGTGAAACGTTTCTTTGAAAAGGAAATCGGATGCGGTTGGAAAGCGTTGTCGTGCCGCGCTTGCACCGTGGTTGTGTCGATTCGTTGTGGAGGAGCACAAAGCGACCGGCGTAGGGTTCGTATGACACACGCGAGCCGGCCGAGCGAGGAGTTCCAGGCCAGCGAGTGAGCCCATGCGTGGGAGTTCGCGTCTATGGCCTGCGCCGCACAGATCCGGTCGTTGAGCCGGACCAGGAATCGCGGCTGGATACACTCCTCATGCCATCGCGCTCGATGGGGACCAACGCGGCCCCCGCAGCGGGTCTCCTCACCGAAACGGCTGGACGGTTGCGGGATGCATTGATCGCGAGTCGAAAGCGCGCGGCGCTGACAATTCCCTAGCGCGACACCTGCCTACTCTGCTGGCCCGAGGCAATATTCTGGTAGAGGCGAAGTCAAGCCGTCAACCGGACGGCGGGCCTTGGGCAGGCCGGTCCTGGACGTCCAAAAAGTTTTGTCAGGCTCATACGTTCTCTGGGTAGGCAAAGCGTTTCTCCACCGTCGTCCAACTGGCGAAGCGAGGGCTCTTGCGGGTGTCATCCCCCACTCGTAGAACCACGATCGGGAACAAGTCTTCACACGCCGCGGTCCACCGGCCACAAGGAATATGACGATGACTCTCCCGGTAGATGTTTCGTTGGTGTCGAGCGTCGTCGCAATCCTGCTGATGGCGTTACAGCCAGGAGCTCAACAGCAAGCGACGGTTGCAACCGTGCCCGTTGAGCAGGCCAAGCCGAATACAGCTGTCGAGTTCAGTCCGCAGTGGCACGTCGGCGATCGGTGGGTCGTGGAGACTCGCACCCGACACCTGCAAAGTCGCATGGAGCAGCCCGGGGATCCGACCCACGTCGTACGCTGGGGGTTTCACGTCGCGGGCACGGACACGATCGACCAGACTCCCTGTTGGCGGGTAGAGGTCAGCCCGAGCGCTGCGGCTGTCCCGCACGCGGGCGGGCAGCCTCCAGGGCACCAGCAGCTCAGTAGCCGGCTCTGGGTATCACAGCGCACGTATTGTCTCGTACGTGTCGAGTCGAAGTTGCCGTCTCGGGGGGGGCAGGTGATCACGACCGTCGAAACCTACACGCCGCTCGAGGGAGTGACCTCACCGGTGTTCGGGCCGCTCACGGTGCTCCCGCTCGATGTGCCCGCGTTCTCGCGGACTGGCGAAAAGCAGGTGGCTGGGTTTGCCTATACAAAGCGGTCGGGCGCGGCCGCTGTCAAGGGGGCTGCCGAGCCCGCGTTTGCCTTCGAGGTGGCCCAGGAGGTCATGCCCCTGACAGCCGACGCGGTGAAGGCGTTGGCTGATGGACCATTCGTCAAGGATGCCGACCTTGCCGCCAATTCAGCCGTGAAGGTGGTGATCAGAGGACCGGGTCGCGTCGTCGAGCAGGTCTGGCGGCGTGACCAGCCGTGGCCCATTCACGCGGCGAATGGGTCCACTGACGCCCGCCTTGTTGAAGTCACTAGGTCCGCGATGCCGCCGGCCGACTGACGGTTCTCACGCCTCATTCTGTCACGGGAAGCAGCGAGTCTCAGGAAACCACAGGTGCCATGATGAATGGAATTCGAATTGCCCGCAGATCCATGCTGCCAATGATGACGTGTCTCGCGACAATCCCGGCCGTCGTGTGCTGCGGTGTGGGTACGGCGCCCGACGCGGAAATGGCCGTTGTCGAAGAGGCGCGGGTGTCAACGGATCCATGGTCGGGCTACTGGTGGCCGCACTTTCAGGGGTTGATCACCGGGCCGCTGGCGAAGTACGACGTCATCTTCACGAGCAAGGCTGCCGACTGGGAGCGCAGCCAGCATCCGATGACTACCGCGTCCTGGCATGGCTACTGCCATGGATGGGCGGCGTCGGCTGTGCTTGATCCGGAGCCAAAAGCGGCGCGGCGGGCTGGTGGCGGGCAGGGGATATCGCCCGTGACATTCGCCGTCGGGGACCAGAAGGGGCTCCTCGCCGTGAGTCACGCCGACGACATTGCCAACATCTACGGCGACCGCTTCGGCGATGGCTTCGGCGGCGACGACCGCGCTGACATTGCTCCTGACGCGCTTTGGCAGCTCCTCCGGCAATACGTAAAGGAACAGCGCGTACCGCTCATCGTCGATGCCGAAAGCGGGCCACAGGTCTGGAATTTTCCGGTCTATGCGTACCGGATCCGTCATGTGGCGGGTTCTCAGCCGGACGAACGGGCAGCGACGCTCACCCTGTGGATGGCCGACGACGTCGTGCCGCTCGATTACGTCGGCCTGCGGGTGAAGAAGCACGACTATACGTTCACGTTCCGGATGCGGGATGGAGCGGTCGTGGCCGGCTCCGGCCGGTGGACAGGCTCGAGCGAGCTCGATCATCCCGACTTCGCTTGGTACCCGTATCTCGTGGCACCCGGTAATCCCCATGTCAGTTATGCCCAGGTGCTTGAGGTCTTGGGGCGGCCTGGAGAGACAGCTCAACCCGTCGTGGCCG
>JBGTKO010000096.1:0-11304 GCA_041744595.1 Pirellulales bacterium | reverse complement strand
TACGCAACACTCAGCGAGTCGACCGACGCTACGCTCGCTGCACACGGAACACTCATCGAAAGTCTCCAAAGCGGTTTAGAGACAGTTTATGAGCTGCCCCGAAGGGGCCATTTTTCCGGGCGAAGCCCCGGAAAAACGTAGGACCTTGCCTGCGAATCGAAGTGGAAGATACCGGCCCCGGCATTTCAGCCGACGAGCAAGCGATGCTGTTTCGGCATTTTCAGCAAACCTCGGCCGGCCAAAAGGCGGGCAGCGGCACGGGGCTCGGACTGGCCATCAGCCGGGAGTTTATGCGGCTGGTGGGAGGCGACATCACGATCGACAGCCAGATTGGAAAAGGCAGCATTTTCGTGATCGACATGCCTGTCAAAGAAGGCGAGGCCCACGCAGTCCAACTCCAGGCCCCCGGGCACGTGCTGACGCTGCGACCCGGTCAGCCGGAGTGTCGGGTGCTCATCGTCGACGACATGCTGGAGAACCGCGAGTTGCTCTCGCAGATTCTCAGGCCCGTAGGTTTCGAGATCCGGTTGGCACATGACGGGGAGCAGGCTGTCAAGGAGTTTGAGCAATGGCGACCTGATCTCATTCTCATGGATCTCCGTATGCCTGTCATGGAAGGCCAAGAGGCAATCCAGAAAATTCGCGGCTGCGCCGACGGCCAGGAAACCAAAATCATTATCGTATCGGCGAGTGTGGTGGACGAAAACCGCCATCAGTTGCTGGGGATCGGGGCCGACGACTTCATTGGAAAGCCGTTCCGGGCCGCGGAGCTGTTTGAAAAAATCCACATCCACCTGGGGGTGGAGTACGTTTATGGCCAGCCACCCGCAGTCGTGGCGGACGCTCCCATGTTTGCCCCGGGGTCGCTGGCGGGCTTACCGAAGGATCTTATTTACCGGTTGCGAGAAGCGATCATCCGGGCCGATCTGGATAAACTCCTGGACGAGATTCACGAAGTGGAAGCCCACACTCCCAGCCTGGCGCTGGAGCTGCGCCGCGTGGCCGAACACTTTGAATACCAGCAGCTTCTCGATTCCTTCGGGCCGCCAGAAATTGAGGAAGGTTCCCTGTGTCGTGTCGAGAGGCTTCCATGAGCTCGCAACCTTCCGTCGCCACGATCGGCGACATTCTGGTGGTGGATGACGCTCCGGCCAACCTTCAGTTTTTGACCGGCATGCTCAAAAACTGCGGGTATCGCACTCGCCCTGTTCCCAGCGGCAAACTGGCGCTGCAGGCGGCTCGGAGGGATCCGCCGGACCTGATCCTGCTGGACATCAATATGCCGGAGATGAATGGCTATGAAGTATGCCGCCACCTGAAGGCCGATGAACTTCTCTGCGGGATTCCCGTCATCTTTATCAGCGCGCTCAACGAGACTCTGGACAAAGTGAAGGCATTTACCGATGGCGGGGTGGATTTCCTCACGAAGCCGTTTCACATGGAGGAACTGCGGGCGCGGGTCGAGACTCACTTGAAGATCCGCCGCCTGCAAATCGAGTTAGAAGGATCCAACGCCAGCCTTGCAAAGGCCAACGTCCGGATGTCGCGTGACCTGAAAGCGGCTGCCATGATCCAGCAGACGTTCCTGCCCCCGAAGACGACCCACGTTCCGGAAATGGACTTTGCCTGGTTCTACCTGCCCTGTGAGGAGTTGGCCGGCGATGGCCTGAACATTATCCCGCTCGGCGAAGGGAAGGTCGGACTTTACGTTCTGGACGTCAGCGGGCATGGCGTGTCGTCGGCTCTGCTCTCGGTGACTCTGAGCCGTCTCCTCTCAGCGCCCTCGGATCCTTCTTCGATTCTGATCCGGGATGGAGGAACTGGAGTGGAGGAGGGAATCCCTTACCCAGCAACGTTTTTCATCACGCCGCCGACTGAAGTTGCCGCCCACTTGAACCGACTTTTTCCTTACGACTGTGCGACCGGACAGTTCGCTACGTTGGTCTACGGCGTCCTGGACGCGACGGCTGGGGAGTTCCGCTACGTCTCTGCCGGGCACCCCGGGCCGGTGCATCTGCGCCGCGGGGCCGATCCGGTGATTCTCAAGAGCCCGGGTTCTCCGATTGGGCTGGGCGACGAAGGTTACGAGGAGCGGATAATCCGCCTGGAAGCAGGAGACCGCCTGTATCTCTACTCGGACGGCATACCAGAAGCAATGGACTCCGCCGGCAAGCAATTTGGCGACGCCCGGCTCCTGGAGGCGATCGGCCAGGGGCAACACGAACCGCTTCGGGAGAGCGTCGATACCCTTCTCGAGAAGATCACGCGGTGGCATGGATCCGAGAGCCCTCGAGACGACATGGCCCTCCTTGCAGTCGAGGTCTCCCGAATAGGGCCGAGCAAGGCCGCCGTCGGTGGCCAATAGCCGTGATTGTCGTCCGCCGCCGCCTTTGGCGTCGATGAATCCGATCATTCAAGTCGCTTCGCCACGTTCCGACTTGTTCTTCTTTGCCTGAGATGCGCGATGACGGGCCAGTGCGTGTCGCAGGACGCGTGTCAACGTGTAGGCATCCATCTGTTGCTTGACCAGATAGTCTTGAGCCCCACTCTCAACCGCCTGCGGCCCGTGCGATTCGTCATACTCGCCGGTGAGCACGACGACGGGGACTTGCGGCGATTGAGCGTGAAGTTTCACGAACGTCTCGAGTCCTCGGCTATCGGGCAGGTTCAGATCCAAAAGCACGATATCAATTCCGCCTTGGGCCAAGCGTTCGAGTCCGGCCTGAAGCAGCCCGACGCATTCCACATCAAAGAGCGACTTCTTATCCCAACTCAGCCAGTGCTGCGTCTGCCGGGCTTCGATGCGGTTGTCTTCGATCAACAAAACTTTCGTTGAGATCGTCAAAGCTCAGTCCTTTCATTTTCGATCGGGGATTCAACCTTGTGAGGAATCCCCGTCCCAAGGCACGACGGATCGACTCGACAGGCGACCTCTCCGGATAACATCGCCGAAAGCCGGGCCATTTCACGTTGCACGACCTCCCAGTCCACTTCCGCCTGCTCCCAGTTTACATCCTGCCCCGCTTGTTCCATGCGCAACGCCGCCTTCAACGAGGCATCGTCCTTGAACACACCGGCGGAGCCCTTCAAGGTGTGCGCCGCCAGCTTCATTGCCGGGCCGTCGCGGTCTGTGAGCGCGGCTCGGATCTGCGATAGCGACTTGGGACAATCCTCGAGGAACATGGCCGCCAGTTCCCTGCGAAGCTCCCCATTTTCGTCATGCGCCACATCGCTTGTCATATCCCCGGACGCGGCGTGGGACATCGAGGGAGCCTGACTGCCCAGTTCGATGGGGGAATCGTTTGTGGCGGCCACGATGGCGGCAAACAGGTCCGAATTTCGCAGCGGTTTGGAGAGATAGCCGTCCATCCCTACCGCCAGACATTTCTCTCGGTCGCCCTGTATGGCATGCGCCGTCATGGCCACGACCGGCACATGCTGTCCTGTAGCCTGTTCCCGTTGGCGAATCAGGGTCGTGGCCTCGAGCCCACCCATGATGGGCATCTCCACGTCCATCAAGACGAGGTCAAAGGCACTGGCCCCAACCGCCGTAAGCGCTTCCTGTCCATTGTTGGCGACGGTTACTGTGTGCCCAGCTTTCCCTAAGATACGCACTGCCAGCCGTTGATTGACGGGATTGTCGTCGGCGACGAGGATATTCAGGCAGGGGCCTTCGCTCATCGGCGTGCAGCTTTCGAAGAAGAATCGAACGGGCAACGGCACTTCCGCAACAGGGTGAAGGCTGACCACGTGAAGGCTAACGGTCGTCTCTTGATCGTAACCGAGTAGGACTGCGGCTATCTTGCGGTGCGCCCGACGGCGTCGGAGGCAGACAAAAGTGCCCGTTTCGACGCGTTTTTTACCCGTGGCGCACCCAGCGGCCATCCGTTGCCTTTGGCGACACTTCAGAGCGAGTGCATGTCGATCCCGGGAAATTGGAGTAACCGGGCTACCGGGCGGAAATCGGCTTGCGAACGCGGTATCCGCGAGGGGCAAGCCCGTGGCATGACGCCGGCGTAGGAAACAAGCGCAGCCAGGATGGCGAAGCGCCGTTTCCTCCGAGTGAGCGAAGGCCACGGAAGCGAGGCCGCGTGCGGCCGAAGCGATGGCCGTAGCAATCGTCCGGCGACATGGCACGGGCTTGCCCCGAGCCGCAGCTCCACTGGCGTGTGACTCCGCTCCTCGGCAGCTTGCTCCGGTGTAGACTTCGCGTGAACAAGCCATGCCCCCCATCGAATACTATCCCGTCTTGGACGTCAGCCCTCTGATGAAGGGCGTCGTGATTGGCGGGCTCGGAATTTTCCACGTCTTTCTGGCCCAGTTCGCGATCGGGGGTGGCATGCTGCTGTGCTACCTCCAGTGGCTCCACATGCGAGGAGCCTGCACGCTCGCCCGCCGATTCACAGACGACTACTTTAAGGTGCTCGTGCTCGTGAGCTTCGTCCTCGGCGCCGTGACGGGTGTGGCGATGTGGTTCACGAGCATCCAAATCAGCCCCCGTACCATTGCCACGATGGTGCATGAGTTCCACTGGGTCTGGGCCACCGAGTGGACGTTCTTCTGTCTCGAAGTGGTGTCGGGCTACCTCTTCTACCGCTACGGGCCTGGGCTTGCCGACTCGGCTCGGCTCCGTCTGCTCGTGATCTATACGGTCGCCGCATGGATGAGTCTGTTCTGGATCAACGGGATCCTCTCCTGGCAACTCACACCAGGAGGCTGGCTCGAGTCGCATGATGTCTGGGCAGGGTTCTTCAATCCCGGCTTCCTGCCGTCACTCATCTTCCGCACGATCTCGTCCGCTGCGATCGCTTCGTTGGCGGCCTGCGTGCTCGTCAATGCCGTGCCGGGGTTTACCCGTGACGAGCAGCAGCGGCTGGTGGCCATCTGTGCCCGGCCCCTCGTGTTCATGCTGGCGATGCCGATGGTGGGAGCTTGGTACCTGGCATCGATGCCTGCGGACAGCCGCGGCTGGGCGACGGGGGGCAGCGTGCCGATGACGCTGTTTCTCACGATGGCCGTGGGCAGTTCAACGCTGATCGGGCTGTACGCCGTGATGGCGATTCTGCGGCAGCGGCTCTTTGTCAACGGCGCGACGGCCTCGCTGCTTTTGGCGCTCGCCTTCGTCGCCACGGCGGGGGGCGAGTTCGTGCGGGAAGGCGTTCGGAAGCCGTTCACGATCCGGGAGTATCTCTACTCCAACTCGATCACCCGTGACGGCATTGCCGCGCTGCGTGAACGGGGCAGTACCACCGATGACCCGTACCCGCTCCGGAATGCCGCTGACTATCCCAACGAGCAGCTCATTCTCGGGGCGAAGGTCTTTCGGGCGCAGTGCTCAGTCTGCCACACGCTCGATGGCATGAACGCCGTGGACGAACTGGCCGGGAACTGGTCGATCGACCAGCGACGGGTCAACATCGCCCAACTCCAGCTCACAAAACCCTTCATGCCCCCCTTCGCCGGCACGCCCGCCGAGGTGGAGGCATTGGTCCAGTTGATCGGATGGCGGCATGCCGGCCGGCCCACGACATGGAACGTGTCGGAGGATCCGGCGGTGCTCGCCCAGATCGAACGTTGGCTTGACGAGGCGGGCACGGGCCCTGGCGATCCCACGCGAGCCCGCGAGGGAGGTCAGCCGTGAACACGATCCTCCCGCTGGGCTTGCCCCAAGCCACGGCCTTCTATCTCTGCTTGTACCTGGCCACGCTCGTCCTGCACATGGTGTTCATGCACTATGTGCTGGCAGGCTCAACGTACTTGGCGTTTGGCCGCCTCATGGGCCGCGCCCGCTGTGCTGCCTGCGGCTGGCAGACGATCATTGCCGACTGGCTTCCGCTCGCCACCGGCTTGGCGATCACGGCGGGTGTAGCGCCGCTCTTGTTCGTTCAGATTCTCTACGGCCGGGAGTTTGCCACGGCCAATCTGCTCCTCTCACACCGCTGGATGGCGATCCTGCCGGTGCTCATCGTCTGTTTTTATCTGCTCTATCTTCAGAAGTCTGCCTGGATCCACCGGCGGGCTTGGGTCTGGCGGCCCATCGTGGCGGCCGTGGCCTGCGCAGGCTTCCTCTTCATCGCCTGGAGCTGGACCGAGAACCACCTCCTCATGACTGACAATGACGCGTGGCCGGAGATGTACGCTACCGAGTCGCTCTGGTACGAGTCTCCCGGTGTCCTCCCGAGACTGGCCCTCTTCTTTTTTCTCGCATTCCCAAGTCTCGCGATTGAACTGGCCTGGCAGGGATGGTTGCTCGGCGATCGGCTCGACACGGCAGCCCCTCCTGACAGAATCGTGATGGGCCTGTCGCCCGTCCGCAGACTGGCACTGACGGCCACCGCCGGCCTCGCGGGCAGTTTTGTTTCTGCCGCTGCGTATTGGCCCGCGATTCCGGAGGCAGCGCAGGCGGCACTGACCGGCCCCGCAGCAGGTCCGTGGCTGACGCTCGCAGGTGCGGCCCTGCTTGTGCAGGCACTCGCGTGGATCGTGGTTGCCTTCAGCGACCGGCTGCCGTGGCCACTGATGCTGGGCATCACAGGCGGCTGGCTGATCGGGCTGGTGAGCTTGGCGTTTGTGCGAGAGGCGATCCGCCTGGCCGCGATCGACCTGGCCTCGGCGACGGAAGCTCACGCCACCGCGATGGGAATCGGGGGGCTGCCCGTGTTTTTGGTCTTCGCGGTTCTCAACGCCGCCGCGATCGTCTGGTGCATCAGGACCGTCCGGGCGACGCCCGTCCGGTCACCTTGACCCCTGAGCGGCTTTCCCGCGAGAATCTTCAGATTGGCACGCATTTTTGCGTCCCCGGTTGCCTCACCGCCGCCGGTCCCTCCCCATGCAACCGGCCTGCCCCGGCAGGCCAAAGCAGAAAACCTCCCGCTTTCCGGCGGGCCATCGCACAGTCGCATCCTTCATGGAAACACTCGAACGCATCTGGGACGCCGTCACTGGCGGAGCCGCCGCTTTCAGCAGCCGCGCGGAACGATTCATCACCGGTCTCTTCGGCTCGTCCAACGCGCGATACGTCCGCAAGCTCGAACCCAGGATCGAGGCCATCAACCTCCTCGAGCCGCGATACCAGGCGATGAGCGAGGCCGAGCTGGCTGGCCAAACCGTCGAGTTCAAACGCAGGCTCGCTGCGGGCGAGACCCTCGACGACCTCCTCGTGGAAGCGTTCGCCGTCTGTCGCGAGGGCGGCCGGCGGTTTCTCGGCATGCGGCACTACGACGTGCAGCTCATCGGCGGCATGGTGCTCCATGCCGGAAACATCGCCGAGATGATCACGGGCGAGGGAAAGACGCTCGTCGCCACGCTCCCAGCATATTTGAACGCGCTCGAGGGCAAGGGAGTGCATGTCGTCACCGTCAACGACTACCTCGCCCGCCGTGACATGGAGTGGATGGGGCCGCTTTATCTCGGCCTCGGCCTCACGGTCGGCGCGATCCAGTCGGGCATGGAATCCGGCGAACGCCAGAAGTCCTACGCCTGCGACATCACCTACGGCACCAACAATGAGTTTGGCTTCGACTACCTCCGCGACAACATGCGGATGGCTGCCCGCGATGACGACCGGTTCCCCAAGCACATGCAGCAGGCCCAGGGTCCGCTCAACTACGCGATCGTGGACGAGGTCGATAACATCCTCATCGACGAGGCCCGCACACCGCTGATCATCTCGGGCCCCGCCCACGATGACGTCACGAAATATGCACGGGCCGACGGGATCGCCCGCCAGCTCAGGGCCGAGCAGCACTTCGAGATCAAGGAGAAGGAACACACCGTCTCACTCACGGAAGAAGGCGTGCGGACGGCTGAAAAACTCGCGGATGTCGAGAGCTTTTACACCGTCGGCAACATGGAGTGGCCGCATCTCATCGACAATTCCCTCAAGGCCCATCACCTCTACAAGAGGGACGTAAACTACGTCGTGCAAGGCGGCGAGGTCGTGATTGTGGACGAGTTCACCGGGCGTCTCATGCCGGGCCGTCAATGGTCCGATGGGCTGCACCAGGCAGTGGAGGCGAAGGAAGGCGTACGGATCAAGGAGGAGTCGCAGACCCTCGCAACCGTCACGCTCCAGAACTTCTTCAAGCTCTACAAGAAACTCTCGGGCATGACCGGCACGGCCATGACCGAGGCCACCGAATTCTGGAAGATCTACAAGCTCGACGTCATCGCGATTCCGCCGAATCGCGGGATGAAACGGATCAATCATCCTGACGTCATCTATCGCACCGAAAAGGAAAAATGGATCGCGGTGGCCGACGAGGTGGAGCGAATCCACCGCTGGGACACACTTGCCCTCACGGACGGCGTCTGGCAGATGGGCCGGATCGTCAGCGAGAACGATACGGAGATCGCCTTCGAGAACAAGGGGGGGCGAGACACAGAGACGATCCCCCGGACCAAGGTCAAAGAAATTCAGCGAAAGGGACTGCCCGTGCTCGTCGGCACCGTGTCGATCGAGAAGAGCGAACGGCTTTCGTCGCTCCTCGAGAAGCGAGGCGTTGATCACGCGGTCTTGAATGCCAAGCACCACAAGCGTGAGGCCGAGATCATCGCCCAGGCCGGGCGTCTGGGCGCTGTCACGATCGCCACCAACATGGCTGGCCGCGGCACCGACATCATTCTCGGTGGCAATGCCGAGACCATGGCCTGGGCCAAACTCCAGGACACCTACCCCACCAGGCTCGATGTGCCCAAGGCCGAGTGGGATGGCCTGATCGCCGAAATTTCCACCCGCGAGAACATGAAGTCCGAGGGGGAGCAGGTTCGCACCATGGGCGGCCTTCAAATCCTCGGCACCGAACGGCATGAGGCCCGTCGGATCGACCTCCAGCTCCGTGGCCGCTGCGGCCGTCAGGGTGACCCCGGAAGCAGTCGTTTCTTCCTCTCGCTCGAAGATGACCTCATGAGGATCTTTGCCGGCGAGTGGGTGAAGAACGTGCTCACCCGTCTGGGCATGCAGGACGGCGAGGCGATCGAGAGCCGCATGGTCACCCGCCGTGTCGAGGCAGCCCAGAAGAAGGTCGAGGAGCGGAACTTCGAGGTCCGGAAAAACCTTCTCGAATACGACGAGGTGATGGACGAGCAGCGAAAGCGGGTCTATGGCTTCCGGCAACGGATCCTCGACTTCGCCGACGGTGATGCCGACTGCCGGGAGATGATCCTGGAGATGGTAAACGGCCAGATCACCGACAACATCAGCACGTTCCTCGACAAGGACTACGGCCCACAGACCTACGCGGCCTGGGCGGCCGGGCAACTTTCCTGCGAGTTGGATGCCCGTGACTTCCGCGGCATGGTCGCCGAGGAGGCCGAGCGGCAGGCAGTCGAAGAGGCCACGAAACAGTCGGAGACACAGATCTTCGAAGCGGTCGAGGAGAACCTTCCGCAGGGTGAGGATGAAAGCGAATGGAACTGGGGTGCCCTGGCGTCGTTTGCCAATGCTCGCTGGAAGCTGTCGGTCAATGATCGCGACTTGAAGCGGGCCGGGCGGAACGATGTGGTGGACTTTCTCCGCACACGAGCCAGCGAGGCGCTCCACAAGATCGACCTGAGTGAAGGCCGCCGGTTCCTCGAAACCGACTTCGGCGTGCGGACTGCACGCGGGTGGACCGAGTGGCGGTTTGGCATGCCGATCACGGATACAGAGATCGCCGACCTCGAACGGGATGGTTTCGATGCGAAGACGTTTCAAGAGATTGTCCGTGGGAAGGCGAGGGCTGCCTACGCCGAGCGGGATGTGGAGTACCCCGTGCTGGTTGGGCTTTCCCACTTCGCCGGCCGTCAAGGTGACGGTTCGCGACGACTCGATCGGGAAGGGTTGCTCGCCTGGACCCGCTCACGCTTCGATGCAGAACTCAATGAAGACGACCTCGCCACCAACGATCTCGACGAGCTCAAGCGGGTCCTCGTGAGAGCGAGCCGGCGGCGGCACGAAAAGGGAGACGATCCCCGCGACGAAATGAAGCGGATGGAGCGGGCCGTCCTTCTCCAGATCCTTGACAACGCCTGGAAGGATCACCTTCTCGCGATGGACCACCTTCGCAGCAGCGTCGGCCTGCGTGGCTATGCCCAGGTCGATCCGAAGGTGGAGTTCAAACGGGAGGGGATGCGGACGTTCGACCTCATGTGGAAGGGCATCGCCGAACGGGTCGTGGATGTCGTCTACCGGATCGAGCAGGTCGAGGAATCGGCGCTGCGAAGCACATGGCACGAGACCGCGGCCATCCACGCCGACGCCGCGAGCGTCACCGGGCTAGGAGCGGGTGAGTCTTCGCCAGCCGACATGCACCGTTCCGAGCCGGCCGTCATCGAGCCCATCCGAAACCTCGGCCAGCGGGTGGGCCGGAATGATCCATGCCCATGTGGAAGCGGCAAGAAGTTCAAGAACTGCTGCGGCAAGTCGAGTGGCGTAGCCGCCGGATGACGGGGCTACGGTGTTCTTCAATGTCGTCTACCTCTTCGTCGTGATCCTCGCCCTGCCCTGGGTGGCATGGCGACGGTTCTCTGGTGGTCGGCCGGTGGCAGCGCCGTGGCAAAGACTCACGGGAAGCGTCGCCGTGCCAGCGGCAAAACCGGAAGCAGACCGCATCTGGTTGCACGGCGTGAGCGTTGGCGAGGTGCAGCTCCTTGCTTCGCTTGCGTCCGAGCTCGAGCGCCAGGCCAGCGAAGCCAGGCGTCGGATCGACGTCGTCGTATCGAGCTCGACGACGACCGGTCTCGAAGTTGCCGCAAAGCGGTTTGGCGCCGATCGTGCATTCCCATGCCCACTCGATTTCTCATGGGCCGTGAACCGCGTGTTTCATTCGGTGCAGCCCGCGGTGGTTGTGCTCGGGGAGCTCGAGCTCTGGCCGAATCTTCTCCGAGTCGCAGCATGCCGTGGGATTCCTGTCATCATCGCCAATGCCCGCATGAGTGAGCGGAGTTTTCGGGGCTACTCCCGAATCCGTCCGCTCGTCCGCCAAATGCTTTCCCGCGTGACCGTGGTGAGTGCCCGCTCGAAAGAAGACGGGGATCGCTTCACGGCCCTCGGGGCCCGCAACGTCCGTGTAACGGGGTCCATGAAGTTCGACGGTGTCCGCGGTGACCGGTCCGTACCAGAGGTGCGCCGGCTCGGGGAGCTGGCCGGCTTTGCTGCCGACGATGTCGTCTTCCTGGCAGGCAGTACGCAGGCCCCCGAGGAGCGACTGGCCGCCGAGGCCTTTCTATCCCTCCGCGACTCCCATCCATCACTTCGGCTGGTGATCGTGCCGCGGCATGTCGAGCGAACCGCGGAGGTCGCAGCGAACCTCGACGCGCTCGGCC
>JBGTKO010000095.1:0-22923 GCA_041744595.1 Pirellulales bacterium | reverse complement strand
TACGCAACACTCAGCGAGTCGACCGACGCTACGCTCGCTGCACACGGAACACTCATCGAAAGTCTCCAAAGCGGTTTAGAGACAGTTTATGAGCTGCCCCGAAGGGGCCATTTTTCCGGGCGAAGCCCCGGAAAAACGTAGTAACTTACTCTCCAGAAAAGTAAAAATGCCGATGCCGCAAGCGGCCGACCGCGTTGGTCGGGACACCGCCATCGGCAAGTCTTTGGCTCAATCGATCTACGGTGAAGACGCCATCCTGACAGACAGTCGTCGTAGAGCGGCACGACGGTAAGTTACACGCCTTCAAAAACGTGGTGTGCCGATCGTTCCATGTGATGAGCATGGCAGGCTGCTGTCCGACGAGGAGGCAGACTCCCGCGCGAGTCACGGAATTCCACGGCGGTGGCGATACTACTCTGACGGTCGATGGGCCCAGGAACTTTTGAGCACCACTGTCCTGTGGCATGCCCCCTTTGAACGTCCCTGCGACGCGCAGGCGACATGGCCGACCCACGCGGCGGCGTGCGACACGTGATCCCGGAGAAGGGAGTTACCTCGCGACGCAACTGCTCGTCCGAGCCCAGGAACCGCGACTCGCACGGAGTAGGGGAATGGCCTGCCGAGGCCATCGTGGGTGGGATATAATCGATGGTATGCGCGAATCGAATCCCCCAGCGACCGACATGCCTGGGGGCATCACCGAAGTTCCCTCGACCGATCGCATGGCGTGGCCCGTCTGGGTGGGGCGCGTCGGTGACCCGGAGCCCAAGGCGGACTACTCCCATCTCACGCCGTCGGAGCGAGTCGCCCTTTGCTGGGAGATCACGAAACAAGCCTGGGAACTGACCGGAGCCGCCTTTGATGAATCCGCATTTTGTCGAGATTCTGAGAGCTTTTCGCGACGAAGGCGTTGAGTACCTGGTTATCGGCGCTTATGCCATGGCCGCGCATGGCCATGTCCGTGCGACTCTTGATATCGACCTTTGGGTGCGGCCTGACGATGAGAATGCATCGCGCACATGGCGTGCGCTCGAAAAGTTTCGAGCGCCGCTTTCTAAAATGCGGCAATCCGACTTCGCGGAGCCGGAGGTCTTGTATCAAATCGGGCTGCCGCCGAGCCGTATCGACATCATGACCAGTGTCACTGGCCTCGAGTTCGATGCCGTCTGGCCCAATCGGATCACGGCCGCGTTCGGTGACGTGGTTGCCCCCGTGCTCGGATTGGAAGACATCCGGACCGCAAAAAGAGCCGCCGGCCGGCTCAAGGATCTCGCAGACCTCGAGGAACTGGGCTAGAAATATTTCCCACCTCTTCAAGGTGACCAGGTTCCATCGAACGTGGCACGCCGAGTTCTCCCGTTACGCGTGGCGACTCGCGATCGCGGCGGCGGTGGCCGCTAGCTTCTTGGCGAGTGACGCGGGCTGCAAGACGGTGAAGGCGCCGCCTAAGCGAAGCAAGCGGCTCGCGATCTCCTCCTCGTCACACCGGTCGATGACGAGACGCAACCGTGGCTTGCCCGCGCTGTCGGTTTCCTGGAACACCCGCTGCTTCGGGTGAAACGGCTTCTCGATACACCAGGCCATCCAGCCCGGCGAGTCGATCAGGACCTCCAGCCGAACTGTCGGCTCGCCATATCGGAAGAAGCTCCCAGCGCTGTCGCAATAGAGCCGCTCGATGTCGAGCCGCTCCGGGCCAGAGCCGGTCGCCGGTCGCACGCGGTCGTGAGCCCAGATAGCAGAGAGCGGCGGATTCACCTCATCGAGGAGGCGGACCGATACGACCCGGTCAAACTTCCACTGGAGCGGCCATTTCCAAGCTCCATGGTTCTTCGGGTCCCTCTCGCAACCCAAGAGTTAGATCGAGTTTTCCTCGCGGTCGAACATGGTCCCGAGGGCCGCAAGACGGCGGATGCGAACCGGCTTCCCAGGCGTCTGGTGCTCGATCTCTACCTGCCGGCGGCGAATCGTGGCCTCATACCACTGGAGCAGACCTTCCTTCATCGCGTGGCTTGAATACTTCTTCGTGTCGCCCAAGGAGTATCGCCAGGCGCGGGCCTCGTCGAGCATCTGCTCGCGGAGTTTGGTCGGCACGAGCCCCGTCATCCGATCCATCAAGCTGCGAACGGCGTTCAGTTGCGGCAGGCCAGCAAAATCCTGGAGCAACGTGCGGCAGGCGGTCATGCCAAGCAGTTCGTAGCCGTGGATGCCATAGGTGTCGAGAAGGTCGTGGAAATTGCGAGCCCACTCCCCTTCAGGGTTGTATTTCCAAACCCGCTCGGCGAAACGGTTCGCCTGCTGGATCTCCTCAAGCTCATCTTCATCGACCGGACGGTCGCGATCATCCACGTCTTCGATCGGCACGCCCACCTTCTTGAGTGCCTCGATCAATCGCTCGACATGCCGCTTGCGAGATTCCCGTTCCCTGGTGGCATCTCGACGGAGTCTTCGAGCTTCGTCCGGCGAGGCGACACTCAGCCGACGCTCGAACATCTCCTTCTGCTCGGCGTGGTCTTCGTAGAAGCGTTCCACCAACTTGGACTTTGTGAACCGGCTCTGGCCGCGGTCCTCGTGGAGAATCCGCCACATCCGGATCTTCTCGAAGAACTGCCCACCGCGGTCGTCTTCCGACGTGCCGGGGGGCACCGTACGTCCGCGCTCTTTCACGACCTTGGTCAAGGTCTCGGTGGCGCGGCGGCGTTTGGGCGTGAAAGATTTTTTTGCCATAGGTGAGAATGGGCTACCTGCTGGTTGTCATCGGTGCCGACGAGCCATTGGCCATGACCACACTGCCCCAGGGAGCTGGCCGCTCGACATCAGCCCCCATGAGGATCCAGATCACCTGTTCGCGCGGAGGAACATCTGGGGCAGGACCGTAGCCATCCGTGAAAACGACCACCCCGGAAAGCTCACCACCGTCGGCGGCCCAGGCGAGTGTATCCGGCTCAAACACCGGGAAGAAATTCGTGCCACCGCGACCGTGCATCGCCGCCAGAGGGTCTTGGCCGCGGTCAACCAGGTGCGACGGCCCCAGCCGATAGCGGCGTTGGATCTCTGCGTCGAATTCGACGACGGCTACGTCGTAGCTCTGCGACATCACCCGCAACTCGGCTGCGATCTCGTCGAGCGTATCGGACGACATCGACCCGCTCGTGTCGATTGCCGCCAAGACCTTGTACCTCATGGGCATTCGCCGCGAACCGGGCAACACGCCGACCAGTTCCGGGAATCGGCGCGGCGGCCGAACGAAGGTGGGCTCGGCGACGTGGTCGACCGCGAGGAACCGCCGCAGGATCGCCTGCCAAGAAAGCTTCGCCCGAGCCCTGCCCGAAAGCGTCTCGAGCATCCCCCCAGGCGTTGACCCGGGCAGCTTCCCGAAGGTTGCATGGGCTTGCTCAATGAGCTCTCGCAGTTTGGGAGAGAGCGCGCTGCCGTGCTTGGCCATCGCCTGAGCCGTTGCCACCGACACAGCGAGTGCCGCAGTCGCCCCGCCTTGCTGGAAGCTTCCCCAGCCGGCATGGCTGTCGGGGAGAGAATTCTGGCCAGCGTTGTTGCAGCAGCCAGCAACGAGTCCCGCGCTGGCGAGTCCCGCGCTGGCAAGTATCGCTTCGAGCTGCTCCTCGATTGTCTTTTCAAACTCCTGCCGCTCCTCGAAGTCACGACGAGCCCGGTCTACGTCGTAGAGCAAGCGATAGCGTTCTCGGGTCGATTGGTAGGGCCTGAGCGAAGGACACATCGCCTGAAACTGCTCGAGCCGCATGGGCTGTCCAGGCAGCGGCAAGCTGACAAACTCGTTGACCGTCACCTCTTCAGCTACAAGGGCAGCGAAGCTATCGAACTCGGGCGGCGAGCCGGCGAACTCGGGCGGACCGGCGAAGTCGGGCGGCGGACCGGACTGTTCTGGAAACAAGAATGGGTGTCGAAACACAACATGATGAACCTCGTGAAGCAAGACGCCCGCGAGCTCCATGTCGCTGATTTGGTTGACAAATGATGGGTTCCAGATGAGCTGGATGCCACCGCATGCCCAGCCCACGCCCATCGTTGGCACGCTGGCATCCGGCCGCGCCCGCCATCCGGCCGCGATGTGACCGTGGAACGGATGGGAGCGAAGCAGTATCGCCATGGCCCGAGAGAGCTTTTTTTTTCCAATCGTGACCAGGGATGAGAGATCGATGGCAACGAGAATCTGGTTTGTCTTCACCATGATGGGGTTTCCAATTCGGGATACTCCTCCGGGCCGGTCTCGTTCGGGATCAGGTACACATAGCCGACCTCAAGAAGCCACGTCTTGGCCTGTGCGGCGAGGTCGCCTGGAAGAACCCTGAAAAAGCCACGCACCGCCCCAAGCAGCCTTGCATCGTCGCGCACCTTCTCGGCCAAGCCGTCGGGCCGTAGCCATTGCAGCACCGCCCGCATCGACGTGGCCAGCAGATCAAGCCGCCCCTGCTTTCGCCACCGCTTCATGGTGGCCTTGGCGGCCGGCCAATCATGAACGAGGTCGGCCGGTTTGAGGGCCATCTCGGTGCCATACAAAAGTCGAAGCAGAGCCGTGGTGTGGACCGGGCCGATGAGACCGTTGAGGGCCGTGACGATCGTGTCGGGCGAACGCTCAAGCAGTTCGGCACCGGCGGCCTGGAGCGTGCGGGAGGCATAGGTCCACGACCGTGGATTTGATCCGCCCTTCGACTCATCGAGCGCGTCTGGCACGCTCGTCACATACTCGATCACGTGGGGATGGATGCCATTGTTGGAGGCCCATGCCGTCCAGGAGTCGACGTTCGCACAGACCGGAATCTGCATGAACCGGCTCCGGAGTGCGGCATCAAGCAGATCGACCGCGTAGCCTTCGGCCTTCGGATTGATACACGCTACCGGGAGCCACCCCTTCGGCAAGACATAGACATTCAGCCGTCGGCTCGTCAGGAGCTCGAGACAGCAGGCCTGCATGGACCTGGGGGCTCGGTTGATTTCTTCGAGGAGCAGAAAGCCGCCGCAGCCCGTCTCACGCGGTAGGAACTCCGGCGGCAGAAACGTGGTGGCTCCACCCGTTGGCGTTTCAAGAATTTTCGGTAGCCCAACCAGATCAGGAGGCTCCATGAGACTCAGGTCGCGGCTGATGCATTCGATGCCCATCGAAGCGGCGGCGGCCGCTGTCACCTCCGATTTGCCGAGGCCGTGACCGCCGATCAGGAGTGCCGGAATGTCGGCCCGATACGCGAGCGCAAGCAGTTCGATCACAGCCGGACCGATTGGTGCTTCGGTGCCGAGTTCGGCGCCGAGGACACCCGGCTCATGATGATGCCCTGGGAACGTGCCAACGGGATGAGGGGGGCGGCGACGGGACGTGCGACCTGATGGTGACCGCGGGCTCGCCCGACCACTCGGCGATTGCGATCCTGTGTTTGCGGCAGGCGAGGGTGCTGCTGGACTCGCTGCGGCGGCCCTTCCCGACGGAGCATGCTGCTATGTACGAGTACCGGAAGTCTGGGTTCCGGGAACTTGGGGCCCGGACGCTTGGGGTCCGGAAGACGACGACGACGATGATGATGACGATGACGATGATGCTTTCGACTTGGGCATGGCTATGGCCTCGCTGAGGATCGGGGACGGATGCTTCGGAACGGGATCGACAGTGGATTTCAGATCTCGAGTTCGGCGACGAGATGGGAACCGAGATCAGTCAGCACCCAGCCACGGCCCGGGGCCGCGTGTACGAGCAGCCGGGCGCGAAGCTCCGCGAGTCGCTCCCGGGCATAGGCGATGTCGAGCCCGAGAACAGTGGAAACGAGCTCGGCAGTCGCACGTCCATGCTGGGTGACCGTGGCGAGGATCGTCCGACTTGTCGCGTCGAGGCCGGCCCTGTCGAGGCCCATCCATGTCAGCGCTCGCTCGACGAGCTCATCGGGGATCGACGGTCGATAATGGTCGGCATAGTCATCGGGCTGCTGATTGTCGAGGAGCTGACCGAGCGGATCGCCCGTGAGCGACGGCGGCATGACGGATTCAGGAAAGGTCGAGTCGAGAGCATCGCTGCCCTGCTCATTGATGCTCACAGTGTCACCTGGACAACCAACAGGCGCGAGGCCTTTACTCGGCTGGTAGCCGAGCCGCCACGAGGCGCTCGTGCACTCGACTGATTGCAGGATCTGGACAACGGTCCGCGGCGAGCCTCCGCTGGCCCGCACGATGAGGTCCACTGCCTGGTCGCTGAGACCGAGCAGAAAACGCCGAGCCTTCTGCCGCACGATCGCGCGGAGGTCCTCCTCCGAATAATCCTCCATGACCACGTTCACCATTCGGGCTCGCATCGCGGCGAGAAGCCGACCGGGCTCATTCGTCGCACCGATCAAAACGAAAGGCGTGATCGTCACCGGTGGGGCGCAGCGATCGAGCCGACGGCCGTCGAACTTCGGCACAGTCTGGGAGTCGATTGCACCATACAAGACCTCCTGCACTCGCTTCCGCATCGCCTGAAACTCATCGACGAACAGAACCGACAACGATTGCAGCCCCATTAGCTGCTCGACGAGGTGTTCACTTTTGAGCTCCGGGCCGCAGTCGATTCGGACAAACTCGGCCCCGATCGAATCGGCGAATGCCTTCGAGACCGAGGACTTGCCATGGCCTGAACGCCCGAGAAACAGAAGCGGATGCGGATGAGCGCCGAGACAGATCCCGTCACGGATCTGGCGGAGAAACGGCACCGCCCGCCGCTGCCCGATGATTCTGTCGAACGGATCACAGTCAAGAGATGTAGGGGCGGCGTCACCCGATGGTAAACCAGCGCCGACCGGCTGGTCATCGAGCCGGTATTGATTCATGTGTGATGGAGTGCTTGGCTTCATGATGGGTCCTCGTGCGGGTTCGGGATGTTGGATACGGGCGCAGCCTGGGTGCTCACGTACTACGTGCGGGCGTCAAAGGATGCTTTGTATTGGAGCCAACCCCCCCCTGACACTTTTGGTCAGGGCGCCGCAACGGGAACCGAAAAGCCCCGAAAAGCCCCGAAAAGCAGGAGAAAACAGCCCACGGCCGCCCATGGCAGGGCTCGAGGGTGTCCCGAAACGAGCAACTTTTATTTTTATAGAAATAAGTTCGAGGTCGCCGGACGATTCGCTATTTCACCGGTGTGCCGAACACCACGCACCAGAAGGTGTCTTTGCCATCGGGCGTTGTGGCCACGCCGATCCCGATCTCCTCATAGTGGGCGGTCATGATCTCGTCGCGATGCTTCGGAGACGCCATCCACTCCGCATGCGCCTGCGCGGCTGCCTCGAGCTGCGTGTCATACGTGAGCCGGGAAAGCTTCTGTTTTCCCCGCTCCGTTTTCCCGGCTCCGTATTGATGCGTCTGACGACATCCTTCACAAACGGAACTTTCTGCGCACGGAGGGTTTCCGTTGCGAGAATCAGGGACCCGACGGCAAAGACCACATGCCGCCGATTCATCGCCCAAGTTCCTTGGACTTGCTGTCGTCTTGAGCCGCTTCGTCGTTGCGGCCGAGTTTTCTGAGCGCGATGGCTCGCAATCCGTAGAGATCCGCGTTCTTCGGGTCACGCGTGATCGCGTCGGTCATGTCGGCGAGAGATTTCTCGTACTCGCCAAGCTCAAACCAGCAGGCCGCACGGCGGCGGTAGTTGCTCGAAGAAGCGGGTGCGTAACGGATCGCTGCGTCCATGTCCTTGCGGGAGCCCTCGAAGTCGCCGCCGTAAAATCGCTCATGGGATCGAATGGCGTAGATCGTGGCAAGCTCCTCGGGAAGTTCCTTCGAAGCGGGCATGAGCTCGATGGCGCGCTCGAGATCAGCAATTGCCTTCGGAAACTCTCGTGATCGGCCATACGCCAGCCCTCGGCGGCGGAGGGCAAAGGCTTCATTGGGCTGCGGGGCAGGCATGGCTTTCGTGTCGTCCGGAGACTCCTTCGGCGGCGCTGGTAGTCCGATGGGCGGCCCATGCGGCGGGTTCCCCGCGGGCCGCATCAAGAGCATCAGTGCCAAGGCCACGATTCCCGAAGCCGAGCCGATCCCGATGATCCAGGGAAGGATCGCCGGGCCGATCACACCGCGGCGATGACTCTCCCATGCGGTGTGAAGATCTCGCGAAAACGCCGCTGCCGATGCATGCCGCGCATGCGGACTTTTGGCGAGCGCCTTGGCCATGACCCTCGCGATCGGCTCCGGAATCGTCGGCGCGATCGTCGGTCCCGCTTGCGTGATCTCGCGCCGCAGCGAGTTTGGCTCGTCAGACGAGTATGGGCGTTTACCGGTCAATGCTTCATGGAGTACCACGGCAAGGCTGTAGATGTCGCTGCGGAGGTCGGCCGTGTCGCGAAGCTGCTCGGGGGCCATGTACCGAAGCGTGCCGAATGACGGGGCGAGTTGCCCTGTGGTGATTGCCGGCTGGGCGATCCCGAAGTCGGCAAGCAGTGCTTTTTCCTCGTGGTCAATGAGGATATTCGCCGGCTTCACGTCGCGGTGAATCACACCTTGGAGATGGGCGTAGTCGAGAGCCCCGGCGATCTCCGTAATCCAGCGGATTGCGGTCGCCGCGGCGATCGAGCCTGACGCGATCCGGTCTGCCAGGCTGCCTCCCTCGATGCACTTCGAGACGATGAAGCATGTCTCTCCGTCGATATCCGCATAAAAAACGGGCACGATGTTACTGTGGTCAAACTTCGCCACGCGGCGAGCTTCCGCTAAAAAATGCTCCGTCGATCCAACCCGGCTTGGGTGCGGCATCTTCACCGCAACATCGCGGCCGAGCTTGAGATCGTGGCCGCGGAAAACCTGAGCGAAGCCCCCTTCGGCGATCAGGTCGTCGAGCCGAAACTGCCCGTTGAGCGTTCGTCGGGGCGGCGACGGAGCCGAATCCGAAAACTCGTCAGTCATGTTTTCGTCGTCAGCGTCATCCATCCAGCCTGTCGTCTTCATGATCTCGATGCGGCTCGCCAGCTCGGCGATGAGATCCCGCCGGTCACTGGCCAGCTCCGACGCAGGCGTGTCTTGGCCTCGCTCAAATAGCTCCTCCCATTGAAGGAGCAACTCAGCCAGCAGCTCTTCATCCTGTGGTGTCACGGAGTGCCTCGGCTAGCCGTCGCTTGGCTTCTTGCCACCGGCGCTTGACGGTTCGGACCGAAACGCCAAGCACCTGGGCGGCGTCTTCCTGGGAAAGCTTTTCGTAGAACAAGAGATCGAACATCTCCCTGCCTTCATCATCAAGACGTTCGATGGTCTCGTGGAACGCCGACCAATCGTCGAGGTTTTCAGGCTCGCCCAAGCCTCGGTCAATGGAGCCGCCTGCGTCGTCGGAAGGCTGGTGGTCGGTGTGGTGATTTTTTGCTTCGCCTTCGGGGCCGTAGTAATGCTTCTTGAGGTCGAGAAGCTCGTAACGAATCCTCCTGGCTGCCAAACGAAAGAAGTCGTGGACGGACACGACTTCAACGTTTTCCAACGCCCGGTGCAATCGCAGCAGCGATTTCGTGAACACATCATCCGTCTGCTCCCAGCGGCGTAGCTGGGGGAAGGAGTGGAACATCTTCCGCGTGAGGCGGAGCAATCGGTCAGAGGCATGATCAATGAGGGCAGTCTTTGCCAGCGGATCGCCGGCCCTGGCGGCATCAATCAGGTTTTGGAGCGTGGTATCACTGCTAGCCGGCATGCGTCAGTCCCTCCTCGGTGGCATCCATGGGAACTCGCCCATGATACCCCGATTCAGGGGCAACTGACCTCGGCCGCTGCTCTCCTTGTAATGCGACCGCGGGGGTGCGAACGGGCCAAGCCTGAAAATTTCTTAGAGGCCGCATGGCAGCGGAAGCGGCTGGCTATGGCTCAGTCAGCAGCTCGAGGTACGCGTGGTAGGCATAAGCTCGGTCCCGTTGCTTACCCGTCGTCTCGCGGAGGATACCCAGCTCCTCGAGCAGTTCGATGGCCTTGCGGGCCGGAGGGGCGGTGATTCCCAGGAGGTTCGTTACTCGCGGAACCGTCACGACGGGATTTGACGGCAGCCGATCGAGCAACTGGATGGCCGCAACGGTTGCCCGGCCGTGGCTGACGACTTGGCCGCGGTCGCGGCCGATGATCGCGTGAATGTTCTGGGCCACCCGCACGCCATCGTCGGCTGCATCGGTCACGCACTCGAGAAAGTAGACCGTCCAGCCCTCCCAGTCCCCATCGGTGCGAACGGCGGAAAGACGGGTGTAGTACTCGCTTTGGCGGCGTTTCAGGGCAACGCTTAGATAGAGCAGTGGTGCCTCCAGCAAGCCCCAATGCTCGACCAGCAATGCGGTATGGGCCCGTCTCTCGAATCATGGGGAAAACACGGCCCTTTCGCGCACGGCGATAATAGAAAGCGATCGTTTCTTAGTCAAAAGCACAAGGAAACGATCTTATTTTTCGCTGGAATCTTGGCCGTTCGGTGGAACAGGACTCTGGCCTGGGCGTAGTAGTCACGCGAAGAGGCAAACGGGCACGCCAGAGGTTTCGTGGCCCGTGCCGCCTCTGGCCATCGCATTCCTGTTGTGACACCCATCGTTTTGAACCGGAGCTTCGAACATGTCTCTTTACCCACTACCCGCCAATCAGACCCGCGTTTCGCCACGACGGTTTTTGGGGGTGATTTGTGGATGCGGGCTCGGGTTTTGGGCCCTGGCCTGCGGGCCGGCCGCCGTAGCCGGCGACCGTCTGGCTGTCATTGCACCGCCAGCGGCTCAGGACTCAGCTGAAAAGCTCGCCAACTCGCTGGCCGCGGCCTGCAACCGCCGTGACTTCCCGGGGTTCATGGACCATTTCACCGCGTCGCATGGCCGTCGGGTCCGCGATCGCATGGAAGACTTTTTCGTTCAGAACGAGCCCACGATGACGATCCGCCAGGTCACGCTGCTCTCCGAGGCCGACGACCGCATCACGTTTGGTGTGCGGTATGCGTGGCACGACCGCAGTAAGCCCGAGGAGATGTTTGCATCGAAGGTGACGGCCCGCAAACTCGGCGACGAGTGGAAGCTCGACGGAGAAGTCGTGAAGGCCGTTACGAGCACGGCAGCAGTCTCGCTTGAATCGACGGCCGACGCCGCCGTGCAGCCGGCTGCCTGGGATCCGTTCAACCCTCAGCCCGGCCGCTTCAATCCCGCACTCGAACACCTCCGTGGCGACATCGGGATTCGTCCAGGCATGGGGTGCGCAAACGGTCGCTGCGGCCGGTAGCGGCACTACCGCACGAACCCAAGCAGTCGCCTGAGCTCGTCGACGAGAAAATCGGGGTCGACAGTCGGTCCAGTGGCAAGCGTGTTCGTGCTGCGGTGCGGTGAAGCTGCTCCTGGACAAGGTAGAGCCCCAGCCCTCCACCGAGGATCAGCCCGGCGTTTCCACCAAGAGCCGTGTCCAGATCGAGGACGCTGGTAATCAGAGGGTTCATGGCGGGCTATGCTTCTGGCTGGCGACTGTGCGGAGAAGCTGCTCGCGAATCTGGCTCGCGATTTCGTTGTCGCGTTTGTCTCCACTAGCCGTGAGTTCGAGGTATGCCTGGACCGGCGAAGCGTAGGCCACGGCGTTGTCGTCAATCCTTGCATCGAAGAACACCGTAGGATCATCCGTTTGGATGACGCGGAGATCAGTGAACCGCTCAGACGGCTCCCATGCTTTTCCGAGCCGGCGCTGCAGTTCCGCCAGATCCGAGGCGTAGAGGATTGGGGTATCGGCACGCATGCCTGCAGAGTAGCGAGCCTGCGACGAGGTCCCGGACATCACGAGCTTGCAAGATCGATCGGATTGATCAGATTGACTGCGTCGCTTGCCTGCGACTGCTTGGAAGAGGTCACTGAGAGAGGCCGACCACTTGAGTCCAAGCGCGCGCAGGGGCTTGGGAGTGACAAAATCTTCGGCCAGCAGATCGAGAATTGTTTCTCCCTGGATCAGCCGGATTCCATCCCGCGTCCGATCGATGGCAACATCCTCGGCCATGCGTGCGAGGGCCTTCGAGACAGTGGACATGGCCACTGCTGCTCCGCCGCTCTCGATCTCCTCTCGAATCGCCGTCACAGATGGATACCGAGAGCGACGGAGGAACACCCGTGGGACCAGGGACGAGGCCCCGCGATAGGCAAACCGTGCAGGCCTCGATTCCGGATAACGATTGGGGCACCCGCTCTGCCTGAGGAGAAGCTGCCCAGGAACGACGACGATCCCATTTCCGCTGAGATCGAGCCCGGAAAGCCCTTCCTTCAGCAGGCGGTTCAACCACTGTTCGCCAAGGAACGGCACGACGATCATTTGGGGCCGGCCAGTTTCTCGACCGCGGACCTGAGCCTGCATGATGGCTTCCTCAACTGCCCGGGGAGTGCTCCTCGCCTTAGCCTTCGCAGCGAATCGAATGCGTTTGCCGACCCATGTGAGAGCGACGTAGAAGTCTGCCGCCACGGCCTTTCCGGCCTTTCGCGGAGTTTCGGTGACTTCGATGCCCACATCGGGCCCAAAAATCGAGCCTGCTGCTTCCCGGAGAATTTCCGGGATCCGAGATTCGGTGACAGATGGATCTGCGATGCTCATAGCATTTTCCAGTATACGACACTTTTCCGGTTCCGGAAAATAGCCGTACATGGAAATTCGCATGTCCGCTGCAACCACTGTCCTACGCAATTACGCCTCAAAGTGCCGCGAATGGAGCGCCGGAGCCGTTCCGGCGTAGAGAACAGTCCACCGGCGAAATCCGCCCTGGCCACCGAGGATCCCAAACCCATGACGCGCCCGCAGCCCGACGACTCAGAAGAGGATTTCCTCTCCATTGATCTGGATGAGATGGAACTGAACCCGAATGGGATCGATCTGAATCTGCCAGAGCCGGTGAAGCCCGCAGCCCCGGAGCCTCGCCGACCACGTGTTTTCCGGCCAGACACTGACGACTGATCTCTAAACTGAGCGTGGAGAAAGCCATCCATGGCCTTGCTCCACTTGGCCGACCGCTGCTTCCTGCGGCGGCAGTCATGTGCCACCGATCTCCTGCGCTGCTGTTGGAACGCAACGTAAAAAACGGCCGTTGCCCGTGAACGAAGAACCCGACCAGCCGTAGTACGCCCCACGACCCAGTAGCCAAAGGACATCGAGAGAGTGCATCCAGAAAGCATGGAGCAAGAAATCATGAAACCAGGATTCACGCATGACCGATCCCGCGGGGCTTTGTTGGGGCTCGCGGTTGGCGACGCTGTCGGTACGACGGTGGAGTTTGAGTCGCCGGGTACGTTCAAGCCGGTCACCGACATGGTCGGCGGTGGGCCCTTCAACCTTGCCCGCGGTCAGTGGACCGACGACACTTCGATGGCCCTGTGCCTCGCCGAGTCACTTGTCGAGTGTGGTGGGCACGACCCTGTAGACCAGTTGCGTCGGTACGTCCGCTGGTGGAAATCGGGATATTTCTCACCGACCGGCCGATGTTTTGATATCGGCACGACCACGCGGAGCCAGCTTGCTCGCTTCCAGCAGACAGGCGAGCCTCATGATCCACATGTTCACGAGGAGTCGGCGGCCAATGGTTCGCTGATGCGGCTGGCGCCCGTGTCGATTCGCTGGTCGCAGGATCCCGAGCAGGTGGTGGAACAGGCGGCTGCGTCGAGCCGCACCACACATGGTGCCACGCGGCCTGTTGATACCTGCAAGTTGCTGGCGGCCATGACGGCGGCGCTCATACGGGGCGAGCCCGCGGACCAGGTGTTTGACTCAGAGTTCTGGAGTCATGGTGAGCTGCACTCTGCCGTAGAAGCTGTCGCCCGTGGGAGTTGGCGTGGTAAGGAGCCGCCGGCGATCAGGGGGACGGGCTACTGTGTGGATGCGATCGAGGCGGCGATTTGGGCGGTGGCTGGCACCGACAACTTTCGCGACGCGATTCTGCGGGCCACGAACCTTGGCGACGATGCCGACACGACGGCGGCGATTGCGGGTCAGCTTGCAGGTGCTCTGTACGGTGCGAGCGGGATTCCGGCGGGTTGGCTCGAACCGCTAGCGATGCGAGAGCGGATTGAGTCGCTCGCCGACGCCCTTCATCGTGCGGCTACAGGCCAACAACTTCTCTGGCCCCACGATCTTGATCTGCATGCCTGGTGGGCTGACGCAGAGGGGCGAGTGCTCGCCGGTGAGTATCCCACGCGACGGGAGAGCACGGTGGACACGCGAGCCAAGCTCTCTCTTCTGGTGGACGCTGGGATTCGCACGATCATCGACCTGACAGAACGCACCGAGGGACTGATGCCCTACCAGGATCACCTCGACGCGATCGCCCAGGAACGCGGCGTTGCCATGCGGCGGATCGAGCAGCCGATTCGAGACGTCGATGTCACGACGGCGGACCACTACGACCGCATCATCGCCGACATCGAACAATCGCTCGCGGCCAACGAGAAAGTCTTCGTTCACTGCTGGGGCGGCGTGGGACGAACCGCCACCGTGATCGGCATCTGGCACGTCGCACGGGGCCACGCCTCCGACAAGGCTCTTGATCTGATCACGACCGCGAGAACCGGCACCCGCAAGGCCGACCGATCCTCGCCGGAGACGAGCAAGCAGATCGACGCGATCCATGAGGCCCACTCGCGGCGGAGGCCTCGTGATGCTTGACCGCCCGTGACGTTTCGCGGGCCAGGGCTTCCCAGGGCTTCATCCGTTCCCCACCCATGATCGTTCGCTAAGATTTGCCCATGCCACTATCGATTCGATATGTCCGTTCGCTCGACGACGTGGTCGCCCCGGCCAGGGAATTTCTCTGCCGGACGGTCGATTTCTTCGCGCGGCAGCGGATCGTCGTGCCAACGGCGGGGGCAAAGGCGTGGCTCGCGGCGAAGCTCGCGGAGCAACTGGGCGCGAGCCTGGGTGACGACGGCAAGCCCATGGGGGACGGCATCGTCGCGAACGTGGAGTTCTCGTATCCGGGAACAATCTCAGCACTCCTGTCGGATGCACCGCGGCCCGACGTGGATCCCTGGGACGTGGATCATCTGACGTTCACGATCCTCGAAGTGCTCGACGAGCAAAAGAATGAATCAGCGTTCAGGCGAGTCGTCGAGCGGGCCGGCGGGCCACTCCTGGCCGCTCGTCGGATCGCCGATCGCTTCGACCACTATCACTTCCGCAGGCCCGGCATGATCCTCCAGTGGGAAGCGGGGCATAGCACGCTCAGCCCTTCGGCGGATTCCGAAGGTGTCGAGAAGACCTCTGAGATTGCTGCCGCCGATCGATGGCAGTTTGATCTCTGGCGGGCGGTGCGAGACAAGATCGGCGAGCCAAGCCCACCGGCGCGCGAGCGTGAGGCCACGGGCCCGGCCCCTGATGCCGTGATGGTGGCGGGGCTTCAGGGTCTGTCTCTGCATCAGATCGCGATCCTCGAACGCTTAGCCTCGATGCCATCGGCTTCGGGTGGTTCCTGCGATGTGCAGGTGTGGCTCGTTCACCCATCGCCGACGCTCCGCGAGATGTGGGCGGAAGTTCCGGAAGCCCCGCCCCGATCGCCCGGCATTGCACCGCTGCAGAAAGAACCAGAACCGTCGCACGAAGTCGACCCGCTGGTCGATTCATGGCTGCGTGGCACGCGCGAGATGCAATGGCTCCTCGGATCACAGGGACACGAACCGGTTCATGCCACCGCGAACGCGGCCGAGCTCTCCGCGGCGGATGCCACGCTCCTCGAGCGACTCCAGCACACGGTCGCGTGCGGGCATGTCGCCACCTCCGCTGACAGCGAGATCGCCCCCGACGATTCCATCCGCATCCACCGCTGCCACGACCTCGGGCGGCAGGCGGAGGTGCTTCATGATGCGATTCTTCACGCCTTCCGTGAGATTGAGGGGCTTGCTCCGCACGATGTGGTGATCGTCAGCCCACAAATCGCCAAGCTCGCCCCGCATCTCGAAGCGGTGTTTGATCACCAAGTGAATGGAAAAGCAGCCGGCAGCACTCCTGCGGCGCCGAACGATCTCCCCTTGATCGTGGCGGACCGTGGCATCCGCGAGGTGAGCCGTGGAGCCGAGTTGCTTGCCGCGATCATCGAGCTTGTCGGCTCCCGCTACTCCGTTGACGACATGCTCCGCGTGGCGGCACACCCGCTTGTGCTGGAGCATTTCGGGCTCGGCGAGGACGATGTCGACGATTGGCAACGGTGCATCGATCGAACAAAAATCCGCTGGGGTCTCGACGGACCACGGCGGACAAGCCTCGATCGATCCGATCTCATGGCCCACACCTGGCGGCTCGGTCTTGAACGGGCCCTGCTTGGCGCCGTCATCCCTGACGGTATTCCAGAGCCGGTGCTTGGCGGCGTGGTGCCATTGGCCCATGTCGAGCCGGCCGAGCTCACGTCGCTTGCACCACTCATCTCGATCTTCACGATCATCGACGACCTCGATCGTCAGGCTCGTGAGTCGCACCCGGTCGGAGCCTGGTGCGACATCCTCGAGGCGGCACTCGAGACCCTTGCCGGCGAGGAGAACGATGAACTGCTCGTGCCGATCCGAGAGCTAGACGACGTGCGCCAGGCCGCGGCAACGGCCAAGACGAAATCGCCGGAGGCCGTGTGCGTGCCCTTCCACGACGTGAAGATGATCCTCGCTGGCAAGCTGACAGCTCCTGTGGGCCGGCAGCCCTTGCGGACCGGCGCGATCACGGCAACGTCGATGATTCCACTGCGCGGCGTTCCGTTTCGCGTGGTCTGTGTGGCAGGTTTCGATGACGACGCCGTGGCACCGCGGGAGCGGGACGGTGAAGACCTGGTCGATCGCCAGGACCTTCTTGGCGACGCGGATCCACGGCTCGATGTCCGCCGCGGGCTGCTCGACTGCGTCCTTGCGGCCCAGGATCGGTTGATCATCACCTGCACCGGAATGGACGTGAAAGACAATGTCACTCTCCCGCTGGCGACACCACTCGCTGAATTGACAGACTTCGTCGATCGTCACGGCGTGAAGCGATTCCCCCGCGAGGGAGAAAAACACTGTGGCATCGAGGTGTTTCATCCCCGCCATGCCTGTAGTCGCAAGAATTTTGTCGCGGGCGACGCGGGCGTCGTACCCGGCGCGGCAGCGTGGAGCCACGACGCTGCGGCCCTCGCGGCCGCCGTTGGGCTCGGGCAAGAGCTCGATAGAAACACCGACGGGGCAGGCGTCCCGGAAGCGGGCATCGCCGTACCGACCCAGATCACGGTCAATGATCTCGCAGAGTTCATGCACGATCCGCTCTGGCCCTATGTCACCAAGACGCTCGAGATCAAGAGGTGGCGAGATACTGACCTCTCGACGCCTGCGACGATCCCGCTCGAGCTCGAGAAGCTTGATCGACGAAACCTGCGGGATGACTACATCAAGGATTTGTTCGCGGCCGACAACCCCGACGATTTCACGACAGCATGGGTCAACGCCGTCAAGGTAAACGCCGATGTCCCGATCCTCGGATTTGGCGACGACGCGATCGCAGAAATCACGCTATTTACAGAATCGCTTTTCGCGCTGGCGGCGGAGAAAAAGGTGCCTTTGGGGGCGGGACGACCGGAATCGATCGACCTCACGCTGGGCGATGTGCACCTCTCGGGCAAGATCGAAGATTGGTACCCGGACGAGGGCGCGATCGTACTCGTGCGGCCTGATGCAAAAAAGCCTGAAGAGTTCCGCAAACCAAAAATGCTCGCTGCGGTTCTCCTGCTCGCGGCGCGAGCCCAAGGCCACGATGTCGCGAAGGTGATCGAGTTCAACCAGCACAAAGATTGGTCGCCAGGGGCCAAGCCGAAACCGGCACAAGCCCGAACTGTCAAGGCCCCGGAGAGGCTCACTTCAGAGGTCGCTCGAACGCTCTTGGCTCGTCTTTGCGGCCTCTATCAGCAGGCCGCGATCCGTCCGCATGGCTGTTTCGGAGATGCCCATACGCTCCTTGATGAGCCCGATTCGGCCCGCAAGGAGTTCCTGGATTTCGTTTCGAACGATCGGTATTCCAAGTCAAACGAATCACTGGTGTACGGAGCCCAACCAGATTTTGACTTGGTCTTTCCCGAAGACGAGTCCATTCGCACCTTCTTTAAGGCTTTGATCGCCCTCACCACATTCACTGGCAGCTACACCTACACACCAGCATGACCTTCGATCCCGCCAACGATGATTTCGTTCACGGTCTCGTCATCGAGGCGAGCGCCGGCACCGGTAAAACCTACTCCGTGGCGGCGATCGTCACCCGCGAGTTGGCCCTTCGGGACGACCTGCGAATCAGCCAGATCCTGATCACGACGTACACACGCAACGCGGCGGCGGAACTGCGCGACCGTGTGCGGCGGCGGCTTGTCGAGACAGCCGGCATGCTTCGAAAAGGCGCCGCCCCATCCGATGATCGCGTGGCCACACGGCTCCTTGACGGCACCGCGCAGCAACGATCCGACCGTGTCCGACGGCTCGAACGCGCTTTGGCGGAGTTTGACTCAGCCACGATCACCACGATCCACGGCGTGTGCAGCCGGGTCTTGCGGGCTGCCGGGATCGAGACGGGGTCGAGCACCGACACTGATGAAGTCGAGCGGATCCGCGAGGAGATCGTCAACGACATGGTGGTCAGTCGCTCGACGAAAGATCACCGATGGGAAGAGAAGAAGATCGGAGCCCTCGTCAAGGAGATCCAGGATGATCCGTTTGTCACCCCATGGTTCGACCCGAAAGTCGCTGGCGCGAATACCGAGCGGCTCGAAGAACTGAAGGAACTTCTCGAGGAGTGCATGGGCCGCATCCATGCAGCGATGGCCGCGTCGCCGGGCTATGCCGATCTCCTGCGCATCGCCCGTGAGCTCGTCTGTGATCCAGAACGGGCCGACCTCCTGACGAGTCTGAAGAACCGATTCTCGGTCGCGATCGTCGATGAGGCCCAAGACACCGACGGCCAGCAGTGGGCCTTCTTTCAACGCTTGTTTCCGGGGGGTGATGGACGGGCGTTGATCACCGTCGGCGACCCCAAGCAGGCGATCTACGGTTTCCGCGGCGCGGATGTCGGGGCGTATGTGGGTTATGCCAACTCACCTGGAAAGACCCACGCCACACTCGACACCAACCGCCGCTCCGACCAGCCTGTCCTCGACTCGCTCAACACGGCATTCGCGGGTCGTGAGTTTGGGGCCGGCATCGAGTACCGCAAGGTCTGCGCTCCTGAGAAACGCAAAGCCTCGCTCATCGAAGGCATGACAGCGAGCGTGGAGTTCGTCGATCTGGGTGTCGCGACCAATCAGCCTGCCCTCCGCAAGCCGGTACTCGACAAGGTGATCGAGCTTCTTGAAGTCGGTCGCCTGAAGTCCGCAGATGACCCCACGGCCCAGGCTCGCCTGATCGATCCGAAGGACATATGCGTCCTCGTGCGAACTGGCGGCGTGGGCAAGCTCATCCAGCGGGAGCTCGCACGGGCCAAGATTCCCGCGGTCACCGGCGGCACATCGAGCGTGATGGCAAGCGCGGTCGCCGATGGAATCTGGTCACTTTTGGAAGCCATGGAGCGACCGTCGAATTTGGGCCGGGTCCGCCGTGCGGCAGCCACGGTCTTCTTCGGTCACTCGCTCGAAAACGCAGGCACGCTGACGGATGCCGTAATCGAGTCGGTGCAAGACAAGCTCATGCAGTTCTCAGGCGTGCTTGCCAAAAAGGGGATCGCGGCCCTCGGGGCCGTGATCGAGGCCGACGAGGCGATCATGACCCGACTCGTCGCAGGCCCTCATGGCGAGCGCAACATCACCGACTTCCTGCACGTGATCGAGGTCATGGATTCCTGTGGATCGGGTCGCGGATGCTCGGCAGCGCAGGCCCTGTTGACCTTTTCCAAGCTTGCCAACATGGACGGCAGGCACGAGCTTGTCAGCCGGCGGGTGGAAAGCGACGCCGATGCCGTAAGGATTCTCACGATCCACGGCGCCAAAGGTCTCGAGTTTCTCTGTGTGATCGTGGCCGACCTGTGGAAGGAGGGCGGCGGTGACAATAAGCCAAAACCGGCTGTCTTCCAGGATGACGGCGTGCGAAAGCTCGACATTGGCTTCGGCCTGGGCCTGCCATCGCCACACGCCACAGACCGCCGGAAGGCAGCCGAGTTCGAGGAATCACAGCGGCTTCTCTACGTGGCCGCCACGCGGGCGAAACATTACCTCGCCGTCCTCGTCGGTCGAGCCGAAGATCAAGACAACAAGAGCATCCTCGAACAGACGATGATGCTCCCAGAGACGATGTCTTCACCGGGGGGCCGCGAGCGACTCACTCGAACACTTGGATCGGGCCTCGACACGAAGGCGCTCAACATCGCACCGGCTCCAGTGGTCACGAGGACCTATCGCCGCATCTCGTTTACAGGTCTCACCGCTGGTCGCGGCCACCATCGTGCAAGCCTGTTCGATCAGGAGGGGGGCGGGTTTGACGAGCAGGCAACAAGTGGAGCGACCCTGCCACCGGGCCCCCCTGACGCCTCGACCAAAGCCTCGCGGGAGGTGATCGACCTTCCGGCGGGCGTGGCCGTCGGCAGCGTAGTTCATGAGATCTTTGAACGTATCGACACGACCGTTTCGCCACTGGAAGGCGAGGTGCGTCGAGTCGTTGCCGAGCGAGCCACTTCTGGCCGTCTGTCTTCGTGCCACGACAATCTCGTCGCCATCATCACGGAAACGCTCACGACGCCACTCGGCAAGCCGTTCGGCGATATCACCCTCGCTTCCATCGGCCCCGATGATCGACTCCCCGAGATGGATTTCGAGATGGGCTTGGCGGCGCTCACCGACGGTGTGAAGGCAAGTGATATCGGCAAGTCGCTGAAAAAGCTGCTCGACGATGGCGATCCACTCGCGGAGTACGCCGATAAACTTTCCGGATCGGCATTCGACGTGCCCGTAGGGGGACTGCTCAACGGTTCGATCGACGCGGTTCTGAGACTCCCGGGCAGCACACGGGAAGATCCACGTCTGTTGCTCGTGGACTACAAGAGCAACAAGCTCCATCGGTCCGGGATGACTGATCCCCTCAAGGCGTATCACCCCGACCAACTCGTCGACGCGATGGCCGACAGTCATTACCCGCTGCAGGCACTCCTCTACGGCACGGCTACCTACCGGATGCTTCGGTGGCGTCTGCCTGATGCCGATCCCGACGACTGCATCGTCGGAGTGGCGTATGCCTTCATACGCGGCATGAAGGGGCCGGCGACGCAGAAGGACGAACGCGGCCACCGTTACGGTGTGTTTGCTTGGACGCCGCCGCGGGGGCGCGGCTTCTGGCAGAAGCTGAGCGACGTTCTTGTCACACCGGTCGCCGCAGGAGCTTCGCGATGACGCCTCCGGAAAAGCTTCTGGCCTACCAAGCCGCCGGTGCGATCAGCCGCGAAGACATCGCGGCGGCTGCGATGCTCGTCGACATGGCGAGCAGAAGCGGGGCCGCAAACCCGAGTCTGCTTGTTTGGCTTGGAACATGCCTGGCTCTGCGAACCGTGCGCGACGGCCACACCTGCGTCGATCTCGACCGAATCGCAGACTGGGCAGGCGACATCGACACGAAGAAGCCCGAGGGTCTCGAGTGGCCGACCGATGCCGGCTCGTGGCTCACTGCGCTCGAAGCATGCACGACGCTCGTGGGAACGCCGGCAGAACAAAAACAAACCGGCAAACGAAAGCCGCTGATCCTGGATGGCCACCGGCTCTACCTTGCCCGGTCGCTCACAGAGGAGCAGTCGATCGCCGATGCTCTTCGTGAACGAGCCCGCACCGGGAAACTTCATATCCTCCTCGGAGGCCCCGGCACTGGGAAGACGACGAAGGTCGCCAAGGATCTCGTCGAGCGGTTCGGGAAGCTCTCACCAGGAGAGCCGCTCCCGCAGATCGCGCTCGCTGCGCCGACGGGCAAGGCCGCGGCCCGGATGACCGAAGCGGTCAAGCAGGCTTGTAAAGGGGCGGGCGGCAGTGAGGCACTCCTCAAGTGGATCGGCAACGCGCCGGCCCGCACGATCCACAAGCTTCTTGGGTTCAATCCAAGTCGCATGGAACGCTTTGCGTATCACGCGAAGGAAACCCTTCCTTATCGCCTCGTGATCATCGATGAAGCGTCGATGATTTCGAGCACGCTCATGCACCACTTGCTGGCCGCGGTGGATCCCGAGGCCGAGCTCCGGCTCGTGGGCGACCCGAACCAGCTTGCGAGCGTCGATGCCGGAACCGTGCTGGGAGACATCGCGACTTTTGGAGACGCTGGCTCCCAGGGTCATCCATTGCACGGCTGCATCGAGACACTCGAAAAGATCTACCGGCAGGAATCAGCAAATATCCTGGGCCTTGGCAAGGCTGTTCGAACGGGCAACACGGCCGACGCGCTCGCGATCTTGGGGGCAGGTTCGACCGATATCGAATGGATCGATCCTGCTGACGCCACGAAGCTGAATGCCATAACCAAGACGGCGGTGGCGCACGCAAAGAAGCTGCAAAACGTTGCCAACGGGAGCGACCCTGGAAACGTTCTCGCAACGCAGTCGGAGTTCCAGGTGCTCTGCGGTCACCGCGAGGGGGAGATGGGTGTGTCGGGATGGAATACAAGGATCGAGAAGGGCCTTGGCATTCGGGCGACCGATCCCTGGTATGTCGGCCGCCCTGTGATGGTCACGCGCAACACCCCTTCACTTCGGCTTTCCAACGGCGACGTTGGGGTGATCGTGCCCGCCGGCGATCGTCGCGAGGCGATCTTCGGACTTCCTAGCCAGTCGCTGAGGGTGCCGGTTGCGCGACTCGAAGACATCGACACGGTCCACGCCTTCACGATCCACAAAAGTCAGGGCTCGGAATACGACCATGTGGTCGTCGGCTTGCCCGACCGGCCGAGCCGGATCGTCACTCGCGAACTGCTCTACACCGGCATCACGCGAGCCCGCACGAAGGTAACGATCGTCGGCCCGCGCCCCGTGATCGCCGCCGCCAT
>JBGTKO010000094.1:0-18819 GCA_041744595.1 Pirellulales bacterium | reverse complement strand
CCCGCCAAGGCCGTCCAGCCGCCAGTTGTTGCTCGCAGGCCGGCTGTCGCTCGCAAGCCGGCTCCTGCTTCCTCGCTGCCTGCCACCCCAGCTCCCTTGGTTACCTCAGACCCCGGCGTCTGGACACTCGATCCCGACCCTGTGAGCTCGCCAACGATTGATGCAGACGGCACTCGCAGTGTCCTCGCGACCGGTGGCGAGGTGCCGCTGAAACCTGTGGCTCCGTCCCCAGGCACGGATCGTTCCGGCCCAGGCGTTACCCCAACACCAATCGAGCTCTTGCCGACGCCGCCGGCCCAATAGAGCGAGGTGTCTTGGGGGTGGCGCGCCGTCCCGTTTTCCATCATGAGTGGGCTCGCCCAATAGCCCGCCGTCCCCACGCTGGCGCGAGGGGCTTTTCTTGTTTGCCGTTGAGTAGAGTCACGAGCGCCTCACCCAAGCGACTCCTTCAGGCTGTCGGCCTGACGGCGGATCGTGCGCAGTTCGCCCGCATCCTTGCGGGACAGGTTCTTGAGCTGCATCGTCATCCGCTGGTTTCGGGCGAGCAGCTTCTCGTGGCGAGCCAGAAAATCCCAGTAGAGCGTCGTGAACGGACACGCCTCGGGGCCCGAGGCTTTCTTCGGGTCGAACCGGCAGCCCTTGCAGGCATTACTCATCCGATTGATATACGCGCCCGTCGCGCAGTACGGCTTCGAGGCCATCACGCCCCCGTCGGCGAACTGACTCATGCCGATCGTGTTGGGAAGCTCCACCCATTCAACCGCATCCACGTAGACGGCCAAGTACCAGCGATGCACCTCCTTCGGGTCGATGCCGAGAAGCATCGCAAAAAGCCCCGTCACCATGAGCCGCTGGATGTGATGGGCGTAGCCGAGCGACAGCGTTTGCCCGATCACGTCCTTGAGGCAGTTCATCTCCGTCTCGGCTGACCAGTAGAAACTGGGCAGCGCCGCCGTGGCCCCAAGGGTATTGCGATCGATGTACTCCGGCATGAAGTGCCAGTAAATTCCGCGGACATACTCCCGCCAGCCGATCACCTGGCGGATGAATCCCTCAGCCGCTTCGAGCGGAACTTTCCCTGTTCGCCATGCCCGCTCGGCTCCCGCCACGATGTCCCGCGGATCGAGGAGCTTCATGTTCATCGCCTGCGAGAGCCGCGAGTGCCAAAGCCACGGCTCGCCCGTCCACATCGCATCCTGATAGCGACCGAAGTTCGCGAGCCGATACTCGAGGAAATCATCGAGGGCGACGCGGGCATCTTTGGGAGTCACGGGCCAATCAAAATGGTCAAGGCTCCCCGGGTGATCCTTGAAGCGGGTGGCGACCATGCCGAGCACACCACGCGTGATCGCATCGGGCTCGAACCGTCTCGGAGCGGGGAGCATGCCGGGGCCCGTCTTCGGGAAGGCCCCGCGGTTCTCTGCATCAAAGTTCCACTGCCCACCCACCGGTTCGTCGTCGTCCATGAGCACGCCGAACTTTGCGCGGAGCGGTCTGTAGAAGTACTCGAGGCGGAGTTGCTTGCGGCCCTTGGCGTGGTCCGCGAACTCATCGACAGAGGTGAAAAAGTGTCGATCGTTACGTATCTCGAGCGGCAGGCGTTCCTCGCGTGCCACCTGTTCGATTGCCTGCCTCACCCGCCACTCACCCGGCTCGACGACGACCAGTTTTTGCGGTGAACGACCGGCCTTCCTCGCGGCGGCAAGGCTAGCGGAAAGTGCCTCAGCGAGCGACGTGGGCTCGCCGGCCTGCGGCGAGTCGGCCAGCTCCGTGTAGTCAATCGTAAGGCCTTCGCCTCGAAGGCGATCGCGAAAGTGCCGCATGGCGGCGAGGAAGACGGCGATGCGAGCCTTGTGGGTCCAGACGTGCGTGGACTCTTCGGCGACCTCCGCCATCCAGACGGTGTCCTGCTCGCGGTCAAAGCCCTCAAAGGCCGCGCTGCCGCGATCAAGCTGGTCACCGAGCACGATCAAGAACGATCGCATAGGAGCCTCCGTTGGAATCCGTAAAGTTGCACGTTCAAGAGACCGCTGGCGATCGAAACACACACATGGTTCGGGGCGACTGAGTGCGTAGCGAAGGGTTAGGATTTGTCGAAACCACGAACGCTCATGTGTCCGCTACGGCTGTATGAACCGTGCCGGGGCTCACTGCCATAACGCCGGGAGAAGTTGGCATCGCGGCATGGCGACCGGCGGTTTCACGCCGGGCTCATGATCACGTGGACGGCCGATGCCGCCTACAGCATGAATTTTTCGGCCTCAGGCCTTCACCTCGGCACCATGATACTTGCAATCGAGTTGCATGTAATGTAGGTTTGAGGAGGATTTGTCCGCGTTCCACCTCAGGAGCCCCATTCATGCCCGATGCCCATGCCTCTTCCGCTCGCTCCTCCGATGATCGTTTGCCCGTGACCGTCCTCTCCGGGTTCTTGGGCGCCGGCAAGACCACGCTCTTGAACCATGTCCTCGCCAATCGCGATGGGCGTCGCGTCGCCGTGATTGTCAACGACATGAGCGAGGTGAATATCGACGCCCAACTCGTGTCTGGTGGGCCGCGGGGTTCGGCTGTGCCGCGACTGAGCCGCACCGAAGAGAAGCTCGTCGAGATGTCGAACGGCTGCATCTGCTGCACGCTGCGGGAGGATCTTCTCGAAGAGGTGGCCGGGCTTGCCCGTGAAGGCCGGTTCGATTACCTCCTCGTTGAGAGCACGGGCATCTCCGAGCCGCTGCCGGTAGCCGAGACTTTTACTTTTGCCGATGAGCAGGGAAAGAGCCTCGCGGACCTCGCCCGACTCGACACGCTCGTCACGGTGGTCGATGCCAAGAACTTCATCAATGATTATTGCTCCCGCGACGAGCTTCGTGACCGTGGCATCGGTCTGAGTGAGGAAGACGCTCGCGATGTCGTGCAGCTTCTCGTCGATCAGGTCGAGTTTGCCAACGTGCTCGTGATTTCGAAGGCCGATCTCGTCGATGCCCACGATCTCGCCTATCTTCGGGCGATCCTCACGAAGCTCAATCCGAAGGCCACGATCATCGAGGCAGCCCACGGCCAGGTGCCGCTGGGTGCGGTGCTTGATACCGGTCTCTTCGACATGGACCACGCCGAGGCCCACCCCGGTTGGCTCGCGGAAGCCCCTGGCGCCCATGTGCCGGAAACGGAGGAGTATGGCATTTCGAGCGTTGCCTTTCGCGCTCGCCGGCCGCTTCATCCACAGCGGTTCTGGGATCTCATCACAGGCGATGCCTTCAAGGGCGTGATCCGCTCGAAGGGTTTTCTTTGGCTCGCGACCCGGCCCGACTGGGCGGCCGTCTGGTCGAGTGCTGGTGTCGTGTCGGGGCTCGAACCTGGCGGGATGTGGCTCGCGAGCGCCGATGACTCGGAGTGGCCAGAGGATCTCGACCTCAATGACGTCGAGACGGTCTGGGAGGAGCCCTGGGGCGACCGCCGGCAGGAGTTGGTCATCATCGGAGGGAATCTGGCTGACGACCTCCTCGACCAGCTCGACCGCTGCTGCCTTTCCGACGCCGAGATGGAACTCGGACCCGAGGGATGGCTCGAGCTCGAGGATCCGTTTCCCGCATGGCGGATCGTGGCGGGACCGGGAAACGGCCAGGAAGCATGCGAGGAAACCGGAAGGTAGACTTTTTCCGGTCGCCCAACGGGGCGGGCCGGCCCCCCGCCGATCTCACGCACTTCGTGTCACTGCAGCCATGTTGAGGCTCTTTGAATACCTCATCCTCCGCGGGCTGCTATTCGTCGGCCTGCCGTTGTTCCTGGTTGTGTTGGCGTTGGGTCCGGCTCGCTGTCAGGAAATTATCCGGCGCGTGTGGTCGCAGCTCTGGCAGCGGAAGCAGGAGCCTGAGGAGGTAATCGAGCAGGTTGTGAAGCAGTACCGCGAAATGGTCGCGGCGTTCGAGCAAACGCTCGCCAGGGCCTGTGCGGCAGACGAGACACTCGAACGCAACATCCGCCAGTGCGAGGGCAATCTCGCCGCGCTCGATGGCGAGGCAGTCGCAGCCACTGAACGGGGCGATGACCGCTCAGTGAAGGGGATCCTTTCGAAGACCACGCTCGAGCGGCAGGCGCTCGCGGTGTTTCGCGAGCAACGGGCACGCCACGCCCGGCAGATTGACGAGATCCGTAGCAATCTCCACGCCACCGAGCTCCAGCTTCGGCAATACGAGGTGGGCCGGGAGCTCCTCCTCTCCCAACTCGCCGATGCCAAGACGGTCGAGCAACAGTACCGCATTGCCAGCGAGTTCGACCCGTTCAGCGCCGTGGCCAACTGGAAAAAGGCGGAGAACATGGTCGAGGAGCAGCAGCTCAACGCCCGCGTCATCAGCCGGGTTGCAGCCGACCTTCGGACACCGCTCCAGGACGACCCCGTGACGGGTACCGACACGGGCCACCACGAGACGCACGAGGAGAAGATTTGATGCGCGGACGACTGATCATCTTGCTGCTGGTTGCCGTTGCCGGACTGGGTCTGGCCCGGACCGTGTGGAAGTGGGAGATCGAGCGGATCGAGGTGCCCCCGGGAAAGTTCCTCGTGGTCATCCACCGCTGGGGGCAAAACCTGGCCCCTGACGAGATCGTCGCCCCCGACGAGTCGTTCAAGGGCGTGCTGGAGGCGGTGCGAGGCCCTGGCCGCCACTTCCTCAATCCGCTGTTTTATGGCCACGAGATTCACGAGATGGTGAACATCCCGGCCGGCAAGTGCGGGATCCTGACCCGCAGGTTCGGCGCGCCGATTCCACCCGAGCGAATCGATGCCGGCGAGTTGCTTGCTGCCGACGGCGAGAAGGGGATCGTCGCCGAGCCACTCACTCCCGGCACCTACTCGATCAACCCGCACGCGTATGACCTGGCGCTCATCGACGCTGTCGAGATCCGGGCGCAGTTCGTCGGGGTTCGCACGCGGAAGGTAGGAAAGGATCCAGGCACGCTCCCGGTCGAAAAACGGCAGGGGAGCTACGTCGTCGCCGAGGACGGCTACCGGGGCGTGCAGCAGCGTTTTCTCCCCCCCGGCACGTACTACGTGAACCCATTCGTCGAGGCGATCACGCCGATCGAGGTCCGCAGCCACAAGGTGGACTTCGACGACATCTCATTCCCATCGCGAGACGGCTTCACGCTCCAGCCGCACATCCAAGTCGAGTACGCCGTGATCAAGGATCATGCCGCGGAGTTGCTCGTGCGGATCACCGACGCGGGGCAGATCTACCAGGCCGATCAGTCCCGCGAAGACATCGCCCGGAACGAGATTCTCCAGAAAATCGTCCTTCCTCACATCCGCGGTTTCGCCCGTCTCGAAGGCAGCAATTTCAATGCGACGGACTTCATTCTTGTGCCCGGTGAGACGAGCGATGCGGCGCTCAATGCCCGCGAGCGTTTTCGGCAGGCCCTCCTCGAGACGGTCAAGCCACGGTGCGAGGAGTTGGGGATCAACATCCGGGCCATCTCCGTCGGTCAGATGGAGCCGCCGCCCGAACTGGCCCGGGAGATCTCCGACCGCGAGACGGCGCTGGCGGAGCAACTCCGCAACAAGGAGATGGTGAAGCAGTACACCAACGAGCAGGCCCTCAAGGCAGAGGAGGCGCTCGCGGCCCAGAAGCGTGAACGTGTCCAGGCCGAGACGCGGTTGGCCCAGGCGAAGACACAGGCGCAGCAGATGCTCGAGGTGGAAAAACAGAAACTCACGGCGCTTGTGACGGTCGCCCAGAGCCAGCTTGAAGCATCCCGCGAGCAGGCTAAGTCGGTGCGAGCGAAGGCCGAAGCCGAGGCGGCCGTGATCGCCGCGCGGAACGAGGCCGAGGTGGCGGCGCTCCGCACGAGCGTCGAGGGTTTTGGTAGCCCGGATCTCTTCGCCCGCAATGCCGTGCTCTCACGCGTGGCACCGACACTCGGGGAGATTTTTGCGTCCGATGAGAGCGAGTTTGGCCGGCTGTTTTCCACGTTGCTTCTTTCGCCACCGGACTCTGTCGCCGACCGACCACCGGCACCTCGCTCGGCGGCTCCGCCCGCCACCGTCGTGCCGGCCGCGGCTGAGATTCCGACCGAGAATCCCTTGCCCTGACCCGCACATGGTTCTGCACCTGCCACCTTTCAAGCCCGCATCACGGAGCCACATGTCATGAAGTTCAAGTTCAAGCCCCCGCAACGCATCGCCCGCTGGAAGTGGCAGCTCGCGTTCTGGGGGGGGCTGGCAGTGGCGGCGCTCGTCGCCTTCCTTGTCGCATGGAACACCTGCTTCACGTACGTTCCGCCTGGGCAGCACCTCGTGGTCATCGCGAAGGATGGCGGACCCTTGCCTCCTGGGCATGTGCTTGCCCAGCCCGGCCAGAAGGGCCCACTCGAGGCGGTGCTCGCTGAGGGCTGGCACTTCGTGATGCCGATCGCCTACGAGTCGAAGCTCGAGCCCAACATCACGATCCCCGCCGGCAAGGTGGGAGTGTTGACGGCGCTTGGCGGTGAGCCGCTGCCCCCAGGGACTGTCCTGGCGAACCCTGGGCAGCAGGGAATCCAGCGACGGGTGCTTCCGCCTGGCAGCTATCGGATCAATCTCCACGGGTACAAGGTCACCGAAGTGTCGGCAACCGAGATTCCGGTGGGTTTTGTCGGTGTGCAACGGCGGCTGGTGGGCCGCGAGACCGAGAGCGAACTGCTCGAGCCCGATGCCACCGGCCGTGTCGCCGAGGATCGCAAGGGGTACCTCCCCACCGTCCTTCAGCCGGGGCTTTACTACATCAATCCGCACGAGTTCGATGTCATCCCGTCGGAGGTCGGCATTTTCCAGACGACGTTTGCAAAAGCCGACGCGACCAGCCGCATGGCCGCGACCGACGCCCTGGTGCGGTCGCCAATCACGTTCACCTCCCGCGGCGGGTTCCCCATCAGCGTCGATTGCACCGTGGAGTGGGAGGTGTTGCCGGAAGACATGCCGCAACTGGTGGCGGAATACGGCTCGCGGGGACGGATCGAAGAAACCGTCATCGACTTGCAGACCCACGCCATCGGACGCGACAAGGGCTCGGAGTATGGCGTGCTCGACTTGCTCGAGGGAGTGAAGCGGAAAAAGTTTCAGGAAGATTTCACAAACGAACTGGTTCGTGCCTGTGGAGAAAAACATGTCAAGGTTCACTCCGCCTTCATTCGCAGCATCGACATTCCCGAGGCGTATCTCAAGCAGGTTCGCGACAAGCAGATTGCTGTCCAGCGGACGCTCACCAACAAGGCCAAGGAAGCCACCGCCAAGACCAACGCCGAGGTCGAGGAGTCGAAGCAGATGGTGGAACTCGAGGTGAGGAAGGTCGAGGCTGATACCAAGCGGCTCGTGGCCGTGATCGATAGCCAGGTCGACAATCTCGGAGCCACGACCGAAGGTGAGCTCGGGCGGATGCGGGCTGTGACCCAGGCCGAGGTGGCGATCCTGGAAGGGGAACGCGACCGGCTGATCGGCGAAGCGGAAGCCGGAGCCGAGAGACTGAAAGAAACCGCCCGCAGTAGCCTGGCAAAGCTGAAGATGGACGTCTTCCAGGGGGATGGCCAGTCATTTCTTCGCTACTCGCTGTCCGAGAAACTCAGACCTGATTTGCAGTTACGGCTCTTTCAGAGCGGCCCAGGAACGTTTTGGACAAACATGACCGGCAGCGACGGCATGAACCTGCTGCTCCAGCCGAACGCCAAGTGAGCCATGACCCCTTGTGCCACGTGCAAGCACGTGGGCTTCTATGCCGCGAAGACGCCACCGGCCCGTGAACGGTTACGAATCAACGGTGGCGCCTGACTCAGCGGAGTTGATCGCGGCGAAAGCGAATGGCCTTCTGTTCGGCCTCTTTCCAGCGGCCTGCTTCGGCGAGGTCAATGATGTCGCAGTAGAAGCCATACTCCTGCTCGCCGATGGTGCCTGAGGCGCGGTCGCGCTCGATGAGTTTCTTGGCTTTCGCCAGCCGCTCAGGGTTCTTCGTGTTCGTCGCCGTACGGAGGGCGCCTGAGTAAACACGGTTGGCAAAGTCGATCTGCGGGGCACGTGGTCCACAGCCCATCGCAGTGATCGTGATGACGAGGATGAAGGCAACGGCCAAGTGGAGGAAGGCCATGGAGGGCTTCCTCCACGGGAAGCAGTTGGCACGACTGCCGCCGCAGGAAGCGGCGGTTGCCGCCGATGGCAAACCTTGGCTTTGCCGTCGGTCGGCCAAGTGGAGGAAGGCCATGGAGGGCTTCCTCCACGGGAAGTTAGTACGCATCGCCAGGCACCGTTTCACCGCCATTGGCGCTCGAAAGGGCTGCCCAGACATCCTGGTCGATCGTTTCGGAGATGAAACGAACGGCACCGTCGCCAAGACAGACATTGGCCCCACCTGGATGGTCGGAATACATCTGGCAGACGTGACACACAGGGTCATTGGGCGGGTGGATCACGTCCGCTTCGCCCGCAGCCGGACCGCTGTGGACAAGCAGGAGCGTCGCTGCTCCATCGGGCTCCGTGCCGACCGCCGCGATGAAGTGATCGCTCGGGTAGCTGACGGCACCTGGAACCGTGCCTGCCCATGCCTTGTCGGAGAGCCGCTGAGAGTGTTCACCGAGGAAGACTGTCTTTGACAGTCCATCTGTGATCTGGTTGATCGTGAGCCAGCTATTGCGGTAGAGCGGACCGTTGGCAAGGCCGTCCCAAGAGTCAAGTGGCTCGGCCCAGGGCTCATCATGCCCAGCATTGCCGACATAACTCGAACGTCCAAGGAGGGCGCCAGAGGAATGCACGCTGCCGTCCTCGGTGCGAACCTCGAAAGGGCCGGAAGGGCCGCCATCAGAAGGGCATCGGAAGATCGCAAGCGAAGCCGACACGACATCGCGGTTGACGGGATCGGCGATTCCAAGGCCCACCTTCGGGTTGTATTGCCCGGCGAGCGCGGTTTCCTCGAGGTAAGGAGCGATGAGCATGCCCCAGCCGGTGCCCGGCGGGCGGTCTGCGGTGTCGGGGTCGCGTGGGAGACGGCCCGCCTCGCTCACATAGCCAGCAGGAAGACGTCGCTTGGTCGATTCGTGGACGAGGATCGCGAGGCCGAGCTGTCGGAGGTTCACGCCGCAGCCGGTCCGCCGGGCCGATTCGCGAGCCGACTGCACGGCCGGAAGAAGCATGCCGATGAGGCTGGCGATGATGGCGATCACCACGAGCAGCTCGACGAGCGTGAAACCGTGCGGCAAAAAGTCCTCTGGAAGGGGGTCAATTTCCGTGTCGCTGAACGTGTCGGCGGCGGACTCATCACCGGCGCGAGAGCCGCATTCGAGGTCGAAAGGATCAGCTAGGTCTCGGAGACCAGAGCCGCTTCTGGCGTGAAAAACATTCATGGGGTGAGCGATCCTCCGGTTTCCTGGGGCACCATTTTTTGAGTGTTCAAACAAAAGTTTTTGAGTGTTCAAAAACTTAGGGTCGAAGTTCCTTGGTGTCAAGGGGCGGGCTGCCATCGTGCTTCCGGCCGCAGCGTGGAGAGGGTGCCATTGACCGGATCGTCCGCAGAAATACGATAAAAGGACATGTTGAAGCCGGCGGTTGTGCTACTCCTTGTGGTAGGGCTCCTGCTGACGGCGACTCCCGCCGCTCTGTGCGTGGAAGCTCTGACTCCCTCGGTTTCGACCGACGAGGATCAAGCGAATCATCCACAGCTCGCCGTCGTTGTCCTGATCCCGCTCCTCGAGATCGTTGACGGGGTGGAGTCGAGCGAGGATTTCACGCACGGAAGCCTCGCTGATGGCGTCGGCCTCCCCCACGAACTTGTTCCCAAGTTCCATGTTCTTTCCGTTGACTCCCGCAACGTGGATCGCTCCCGCGTGCCAGCCGTGAGTCACGGCCGCTCTCCGCCCGCCTAGGCAGCGCCTGCTAGCGGCCTTCGCTGCCGCTGGCGTTGTCGGGCGCGACACCTGCCGATGGCGCCTCTGCCATCGCTTCGAGTCGCGACCAGTTTTGGCGTTCGTGGCCCGCTTTCGCTTTCACGTCTCCCGGCGGATGGCCTCCTTCCGTGTCTTCTTCTCACGCATCATCGCCTGCGCACGCGCGGCCGAACGCATCGACCGACGCCTCTGACGAGAGGCTGCGGCGATCAATCGAGCGCGCTGCCCACATGCTGCCGGCCCAGGGGCCCATTGCGGTCTTCGTTCATCACAACACGCTCCACACCTTCGAAGATATGCCCTTCGAAGAAGCGGTCGCCATCGGTGCAAAAACATTTGGCTGCCATCCCTACTGGGCCGAGGAGCAGTATCACCGCGAGCTCGAGCGTGGTCGGATTCTGTCCGACGACCTTGCGGCGGAGCTGATTGATGACTTGGGGGACCGTGCCGAAGCGTTTCTGGGCTTTCTCGGCACTCGGTATCAATTGCGGCTGGCCATGCTCGAGCAGCCACTGCGATTGGCGCCGACCCGCGAGCTCGAATGGCTCATCACCGAGAGCGATGCCTTGCGGCAGTTTCGGGATGAAGTGTCGCCTGCCGTTCGCACCAAACTCGTGGAACGCACGCGGGCATGGATCATGCGCGATCTTCCGGACGGTCGCGCTGAAGGTCAGTCCGCCCGCGTCCGCGAGGCCATCGAGCCGCCCCTGCTGTTCTTTGACGGCTCGAGGGCCAAGCGTTGGCACGACGCGACATGGGTCGGTTCTGTCTTGCATCTTCTGTGGCGGGCGTGCCTTCTCGGCGTGCGCGATGCTGCACCGCCACTCCCCTCCGCACCCATGCCGATCCGTCATCGCGATCTTCTGTTCGACGCGAGCGGTGCAGACAGTGATGCCCTGGTGCATGGCATGCTCATTCGGTTCTGCGGGGCCTTCTTTGACCAAGGGCTGGCGGCCTGGCCTTTGCCGACCCGTGCCGCCGGCTTCTTTCGTGGGTTTTGCGAGCTGTATGGTTCGCGAGGCGGTTCACCCGAGCCGTGGCTGCGCGGCCTGCGGGCGGAGTTGGCTGCCCATGCCGCGGATGCGTTGACTCCGCTTGCGTCTATCCGTCGGTCACTCGACGACCTGGGCGTCGCCGAGCACGAGGAGGGCGCCTATCTGGCGCAGACACTCCTTGCCCTGCGAGGATGGGGCGGCATGCTCTGGCAGATGGAGACACGCGGTGATCGTGTGCCGCACCCGGCGCCGGGAGGGAGCCTCGTCGGGTTTCTTGCCGTGCGTCTGATTCTCGAGCGACTTGCCATCGCGCACTGTGCACGCGAATCGCTCGGCTGGGAAGGACCGCTCTGCCAGCTCCGAAGTTTCTTGGCGAGCCGCATTCGGCGTGAACCTCTTCTCACCAACGAGCAGCGAGCGTTCCAGATTTTTCAGCTCGCCCAACTCCGAGGGTGGCGGCCTGAGGTGCTATGCCGGCTGCCACTCGATCAGTGGGCCACGCTTGTCAGTGAGGTTGAGGCGTTCTCGAGCATTGAGCGGCGGCGGATCTACCAGCGTGCCTATGAGCGACGGTACTGCACATCGGCCCTGAGTGCGTTGGCGGCATACCATCGCGGTGGCGAACCGCGCGGTCACGAGCAGCACACGCACCATGAGGAGGGCCGATCTCCCTTTCAGGTCATGACCTGTATCGACGATCGCGAGGAGTCTTTCCGCCGCCATCTGGAGGAGATCGAGCCATCCTGCGAAACGTTTGGCACGGCAGGATTCTTCGCCGTGGCCATGTACTTCCGTGGCGTGGCCGACGCACACGCCACGCCATTGTGTCCGGTTGATGTCACGCCACAGCACTCCGTGCGGGAACACGTCGCGCTCACATTCAAAGGCTCCGAGCGGATTCGGAAGCAAACCCGTTACGCGATCGGCACGATGACGCACCGGGTCCATATGGGGAGCCGGACATTCATCGGTGGCCTGGCGACGGCGGTCTTCGGTGCGGGAGCATCGCTCCCACTGGTCATGCGGGTCCTGATTCCTCGCACCACCGCCCACCTGCGGACGTGGGTTGGCCGTTTTCTAGCGCCTCCGCCGGTCACCCACCTCAAACTCGAGCGAACCGAGACCACGACCGACCCCCACGCCGGACACGTCGGTTACACCGTCGCCGAAATGATCTCGATCGTCGAACGAGTGCTCCGCGACATCGGGCTGACGGAGCGATTCTCACGGCTGGTGGTCGTTCTGGGGCACGGCTCGTCGAGCCTGAATAACCCACACGAGTCGGCCTACAACTGCGGAGCATGCGCCGGTTCTCGCGGTGGCCCAAACGCCCGTGCGTTTGCCCAGATGGCAAACGATCCCCGTGTCCGCCAGCAGCTTGCCCGGCAAGGACTCGTCATTCCAGAGTCGACGTGGTTCCTGTCCGGCGAACATGACACGTGTGACGAGAGTATCCACGTGCACGATGTCGAACGGCTTCCATCGACACACATGCCGGACTTCATCCGACTCCGTGCCGCGGTCAATGAGGCGAGGCGACGCAATGCCCAGGAACGGTGTCGGCGATTCTTTTCCGCCGATCCGAACCTGACGGGTGATGCGGCACTCCGGCATGTGGAGGCCCGCGCGGAAGACTTGTCGCAGGTGCGACCCGAGTACAACCATGCAACCACGCCCTCTGCCTGATCGGGCGACGGCAGTGGAGCCGAGGGTTGTTCCTCGACCGCCGGGCGTTTCTCCAGTCGTACGACCCGGCGCAGGATGACGAGGAGTTCGGCATCCTCACTCGCATCCTCCAGGCTGTCATTCCGGTCTGTGCCGGGATCAACCTCGAGTACTACTTTTCTACTGTCGATCCGGCCGGCTGGGGCGCGGGGAACAAGCTCTCTCACAACATCGCCTCGCTTGTCGGCGTGATGGACGGCGCCGCGAGTGACCTGCGGCCCGGACTGACGCGGCAGATGATCGAGATTCACGAGCCGATGCGACTGCTCTTCGTGATCGAAACCACGGCCGAAGCGATTCGTACGATCATGGATCGCAATGCCCGGATGGCCGCGCTCGTCCGCGGGAAATGGATCCAGTTGGCGCTCTTCAATCCAGAGACGGCGGCGGTCACGATCTACCGCGATGGCCAGTTCGAGCGGTTCGTGCCCTCGGGTACCGATCTGCCCTGCGTTGGCTCGTCGCGGGAGTGGTACCTCGGGTGCCGGGAAGCCGTGGGGTTTGCTCGGATCGAGCCGGCGCAACCCTCGCGCGGGGGCACCCCCGAATGACCACGCTCGACATGGTCCAAACCCTGGGGATCATTGCCGTCGCGAGCCCGGCGATCCTCGTGGCCGTGCTCGGACTGACCACCGTGAGCCGATGGCCGCTGAGCGAACGGGCCATTCACCGCTTGACCTTCGGCACGGTGGTTCTCGCCTTGGCCGCAGCGGTGGCCGTGCTCGTGCTCATGATGGCGTCAGGTGCTCGCGAAGTACCGGTGGACGTCGGGCACTGGGTCGTGATCCCCGCGGAGCATTTTCACTTCCACGTGAAGTTTCTCTTCGACTGGCTGTCTGTCCCCTTTTTGATTCTTTCACTCGTTTTGTGTGGCACGATCGCGGCGTTCACGACCCGTTACCTCCACCGCGAGCCCGGGTATCGGCGGTTCGCCATGTGCTACGCCCTGTTCGCCCTCGGCATCGTGGTCACGACGGTGGCCGGAACAATCGAAGTGCTGTTCTTCGGTTGGGAACTCGTGGGGTTGTCGTCGGCGCTCCTGGTTGCATTCTTCCACGAACGGGCTGCGCCGGTGCAGAACGCCCAGCGAATCTGGAGCATCTACCGGATTTCGGATGCCGCATTCCTCCTCGCGGCCCTCGCCCTCCATCACCTCACCGGCCAAGGAGACTTCGATCGCCTGATGGGTGCCGGGCCGTGGCCCGACGGCGTGGCGATACTTCCCGCCGACCAGGCGCTTTTCGTCGGGTCGCTCTTGCTTGTCGCGTCCATGGGGAAAAGTGCGCTCGTGCCCTTTTCGGGCTGGCTTCCGCGGGCGATGGAGGGACCGACACCATCGAGCGCCGTCTTCTACGGCGCCCTGTCGGTACACCTCGGGACATTTCTCTTGCTACGAGTCAGTCCGATTCTCGACCTGTCGCCGCTTCTGTCCTGGACGGTTGCAGGCGTAGGCCTGGTGACGGCGGTGACGGCCGCAGCCTCTGCACGCGTGCAGACCGACATCAAGTCGTCCCTAGCCTACGCATCGCTCACCCAGGTCGGCATCATCGTCGCCGAAATCGGTATGGGCCTTCGGATTATCCCGCTTGTGCACATCATCGGACACGCCTGTCTGCGGACGCTCCAGCTCCTGCGGGCGCCGTCGCTCCTGCGGGACTACCACACGCTCGAAAACGCCATCGGCGGACATCTGCCGCACCACGCAGGGTGGTGGAGCCGGATGATCCCGCCTTTGTGGCAAACGTGGTTCTACCGTCTGGCACTCGAACGGTTTTACTTCGATGCCTGCCTCGACGCGGTGGTGGTTCGGCCCTTTGTTTTGTTCTTCGAGATGTGTGATCGGGCAGAACGGCGATGGACAGACCTTCTGGCGGGCGGCCACTCGCGGGAGTCAGACGACGTGCCTCCGCATGATGCTGTCGTCGAAGAGTTGAAGCTGTAAGCAAAAAGGGCACGAAAGAAGAAGGCTCGCGATGCCGGAACTGCATTTTCCGTGGCTCGAATTGTCGATCGGAATGCCGCTTGCCGGCGCGGTCCTGGTTGCATGCGCTCGGGATCCGGAGGCCATGCGGCGAAGGGCCATCGTGATCTGCGCGGCTACGCTCGCATGCACGATCGGCCAGTGGCTCGATTTCGGGTCGCTCCGAACCTTCGAGGCGCATGACCGGGGCGATCTCCTTTCTCGTGTGTTTGGCCCTGATGCAGCCGTGATCGACGAGCTGAGCGGCCCGCTGATCCCGAGGGCGGCATTCCTGTATTTGGTCGTCGTGGCCGCCACCCTCCGGACAAAGGCTGGCCGGTTTCCGTTCGCTTGGACGCTCGTGTCCGAGGCCCTCCTTCTGGCCATGCTCAGTTGCCGCGCCCCCTGGGGGGTGGTGGCGCTGCTGGCCGCGCAAACGATCCCGCCCTTCGTCGAACTGCGGCAGCGAGGCCGCTCCACCCGTGTGTTCGTGGCGCACATGGGGCTCTGCATCGCCTTGCTTGTCGCTGGGCAGGCACTCCTTGAAATGGATGGCGACGGGGGAGGTCGCTCGCTCTGGGCGATTGGTTTCCTCTCGGCCGCAGTGCTCATCCGCAGTGGCTGCGCGCCGGTGCATTGTTGGATGACCGATCTCTTCGAGAATGCCACGCTCGGTACGGCGCTGCTCTTTGTCACACCCATGGCCGGAGCTTACGCGGCCATGCGGCTCGTCCTTCCGGTCGCGCCGGATCAGGCACTTCGCACCATCGCGCTGGTGTCACTCTTCACGGCGATCTATGCGGCGGGCATGGCGCTCGTGCAGCGCGAGGCACGACGGTTCTTCTGCTATCTCTTTCTCAGCAACAGCTCGCTGGTGCTGGTCGGCCTCGAGCTTGCCACGCCGATCGGATTGACAGGCGGGCTCTGTGTATGGCTGAGCGTCGGGCTGTCACTGGCCGGATTGGGTCTCACGCTGCGAGCCATTGAATCTCGAACGGGTCGCGTGTCGCTCGCCGAGTACCACGGTCTGTACGAGCACATGCCGAGCCTGGCCGTGTTTTTCCTGTTGACCGGCCTGGCGAGCATCGGGTTTCCCGGGACTGTCGGCTTCGTGGGTGCCGAGCTTCTCATCGAAGGTGCCGTGGGCGTCTATCCCACAGTCGGGATGCTCGTCGTCGTGGCTGCGGCACTCAATGGCATCGCCGTCATGCATGCCTACTTTCGCCTCTTTGCGGGAGCCTGCCACACGACCGCCATTTCGCTCGAGGCTCGTTGGCCTGAATGGGCAGCGGTCATGGCCCTCTCGGTTTGCATTCTCGGTGGCGGTTTGTTTCCCCAGCCCGGGGTGACGAGCCGTTACCACGCAGCGGTCGAACTGATCCACCGCCGAATCGGTGTTGCAGAACCTCGTTCGCCGGAGAGCGAACATCACGTTGGAGAGTCTTCTCATGAACACGACGAGCTCGTCACTCGCGGTGGCCGCGACGCCGAGCATTCCTCGCGGTAATCGGGCCGGTTTCTTGGCCTTCTTGAAATACGACGTCGCCTCGGGCGTCCTCGTGTTCCTCATCGCGCTGCCGCTGAGCATCGGGATCGCGCTTGCGAGTGGTTTTCCCGCAGTGGCGGGGTTGTTTGCTGCGATCTTGGGTGGGGTCGTAACCCCGTTCCTGAGCAACTCCGAGCTCACGATCAAAGGCCCGGCTGCTGGGTTGATCGTGATCGCTCTCGGCGCCGTCACCGACTTTGGTTTCACGGGAGGGCAGAATCCCGCAGCGGATTTCGCGGCGTACCGGATGGCGCTGGCGGCTGGACTGGCGGCCGGTGTCATCCAGATCGTGTTCGGGCTGGTCCGCAGCGGCGTCCTCGGTGATTTTTTCCCGACCACCGCGGTTCACGGCATGCTGGCAGCGATCGGCGTGATCATCACGCTCAAACAGATCCCGGTGGCCCTCGGAGAAACGGTCGTAGGTGAGCCGCTCGAGATCCTGGCAGATCTTCCGAACATCCTGGTCCGCATGAATCCCGATATCGCTTTGATCGGGGTCACGAGCCTTCTGATTCTCTTCGGGCTCCCGCTGATCACGGCCCGCTGGAAGGCGGGTTGGCTCCGGCTCGTCCCTGGGCCGCTCGTCGTGTTGCTCGTGGCCGTGCCGCTCGGCATCTTTTTTGACCTGTCGCACGACCATACCTATTCGTTTCTCGGCCAACGGTATGAGCTGGGCGACGAGTTTCTTGTGACCGTACCCAACAACATCTTCCGGGCCATCACGACGCCAGACTTTACGAGCCTTCAAACCTTCAACGGCTGGAAGTGGGCGATCATGCTTGCCCTGGTTGGCAGCCTCGAGTCGCTCCTGAGCGCCAAGGCAGTCGATATGCTCGACCCCTGGAAGCGAAAGACGAATCTCAATCGCGATTTGGTCGCTGTGGGGATTGCGAATACGGCAAGCGCTGCCATCGGCGGATTCCCGCTCATCTCCGAGATCGTCCGCAGCAAAGCCAACATCGATAGCGGTGCACGGACGAGATTTGCGAACATGTGGCACGGAGTGGTGCTTCTCGGGTTTGTGGCGCTCCTACCGGGCCTGATCCACCGCGTCCCACTGGCCGCGCTTGCCGCGATGCTCGTCTACACGGGCATGCGACTGGCGTCGCCGCGAGAGTTTGTGAACGTCTACAGAATCGGTCGCGAGCAACTGGTCATCTTCATCGGCACGCTGGTGGCGGTGCTGGCAACCGATCTCCTGGTCGGTGTGATCATCGGGATCGGCATCAAGGTACTGATCCATGTCATCAATGGCGTGCCGATCCGTTCACTCCTCCAGCCGTATCTGGAGGTGACCGCCGTCGATGAGCACAACGTCGTCATCTGTGCGAAGGAATCGGCTGTCTTCAGTAACTGGATTCCCTTCAAGCGGCAGATCGAGCACTTGGGCTTGGTGCAAAGAAACAATATCGTGATCGACCTGAGTGGCACGCGGCTGGTCGATCACAGTGTCATGGAGCACCTGCACGAGATGGAGGAGGAGTTTGCCCGCGCCGGCCTGAGTCTCACGGTCGTGGGTCTCGACACCCACCGGCAGTTCTCCGGGCATCCGTATGCGACCCGCAAACGCGGTCGGGCGACGAAGGAAGTGTCAGGGGAGCGTTGACGCGGGGGGCATGACCGACGCCCGCAGGGCGTCGCGATGGGCTCGGCTTGCCGTGAGCACATCTTGGATCACGGCGGCCACTTCATCGCGATCGATCTCTTCGGCATCCATCACGGCGTGTTCGAGTGCCTCGATCCGCTCTCGGAGAACAGTCGCGGCGGCCACGGCCTCGTTACTGACCCCACCTCGGCGAATCCAGAGGCCCACCTCGGTTCGCCGGATGAGATCCTCCCAGGCTTCGATCCACACCTGCGTCCGCCGCTTGTCTCCCGCGAGTGCCGCCGAATGGGTTTCTGACTCGGCATACTTCAAGTCTTCGATCGCCGTCGGCAGGTCGGGGTAGTAGAGGTAGGCCGCCACCACGCTCGATGCAATCAGCCCTGCCAGCACGACGCCACCAAGCACCGGTGCCGGCACGGCCATGTCCCACGAACCCTTGCGTGTCTGGTGTGTCTCGCTGCCCCCGGCGCTGAGTCGCTCCTCGATATGGCAGCCTGGATCGATCCGTCGCACGACGAGGCCAGCCGCCACGGTGACCAGAAGCATTCCCAGCGCGAACCACTCGTGCCGTGGCACACGATCTTTGAGGAGGTCTGCCACGCGGGCCGCCGGATCGGTCGTGCCAGCAGCAAATGGCATGCAAAAAACATCAAAAGCGTGGGTGTGATCTTCCGGCGGCGAGTCACGAAACGACAGTGGCCGCTCGATCGCGAGCGCGACCACCAGCACGACGGCGAGGAACACGCCGAGCCACGCAAGCGTGCGACGCATGCCCCAGGTTCTCCAGGCCCATGCGAGGAGGCCGAGGTTGAGTCCGGCACCGACCGAGAGCAGAACGTAGGCGGCGCCCACGGAGTTGCCATGATCGAACATCGAGCCGATTTGCATCATGGCATCGGTTGGTGTGAGGAATGCAGGCAGCCCGATGGCCGCCATCATCGGCGGGGCAAGCGGATCAAAAGCCTTGACTGACCGTTGAAGGCTTCCGAACGGGAGGCAGCAGGTAAGCAGTCCCACGCCCGCAAGCGCGATCCCCGCGTAGCCGGCCGACGGCCCCGCGGCCTCCCGCACGACTGTGAGGCCGAGCGCCGCA
>JBGTKO010000093.1:0-4951 GCA_041744595.1 Pirellulales bacterium | reverse complement strand
GCCGCGAGCCTTGCCGGCGGCACATCCGGCTGAGCCAGCGCAGCGGGCGGTGCTGGTACCGCAGGTGGCGGGGACGGCGAGACCTCGTCCGTCCCGCGGGCAGCAGCGGTGAACTGGGGCGTAAAAGACGGGGGCGTCGATGGAACCATCTCGTCCGCATCGGCCCGCGGTGGGCTCGCCGGCACCGCCCCGGGTGGTTCGGTGACGCTTTTAGGCGGGGCATTCAGTGCAGCCTCTTCTTCCAGTGCAGCCTGGTCGCCGCTGTCGGCAACAGGGGTTGGCACGAAATCGGAAGCGGGCTTCGACGTGGTCTCGGCGGTGGGTTCGGCAGGTGCCACAGCGGCTGATGCGGCATCGGGCTCGGTACCCTGATTGTCTGCCGGTTCATGCACGGCAGGCTCCGAAGCATTGAAGTCCTGCGGCTCGCTGACACCCGCTTGAGGTTCTTCCGGATCGGAAGCAGGCCTCAACGGCGGCAGATCGGGGGAGGAGAATCGCGAGAGAGGCCGCCCTTCGGCCCGGTAGTCCACCGGCATTGCCCTTTCATGCGACACGGGTCGAGCCGAGTAGCGATCTTCTTCCGGCGGCGAATCGTCGTCTGAATCCGGGATGCTCCCTCGCGGCTGCCAGCGGCTTGCCGATGCGGGCGGATCCGAGGAAGGTGGTGGCTGGAGTTCCGGCGGCGACACCTCGATGGTCGCTCCAGATTCCTGCACGCTCACGACCAAATCGTCGGGTGGAGGAGGAGGAGTCCCGCGGCCCCATCCGAACGCGAAGACGAGTCCAAACCCTGCCACCCCGCTCATGACCGCGCCCGTGATGAGCGGCATCGGGTGCTGGCGAGGCACCACGAGCGCCTGCCGCGACGGCCGGACCGCTGGCTGCGGTGAAGCTGCCTGCTCCGGGGTGGGAGTCTGCTGCGAATCAACGGCCTCGGCCGACATGGCGAACGCTCCGCGGGAAACCGCCCGACCAAGCGAGGCCTGGCGGAGTTGGGCAAATAGCAAACCCGCCGGTGTTAATGAAGACCAGTCCAACGCCGCCCGGGAAGACCAGGTAGTTTGGGGAGACGCGTGATCTCATCCACTCGCCAGCACGGCCCGAAGCTGGAAGTGAAACTTCCCCAGTTTGCCGCCGTAGTGGCCCGCGGCAATCTCTGGAACACCGGGCCCGGCGGCCGCGCGGATACCTGCCGCCATCGCCCCGGCCACAGCCTGTTCATCCTCGCCATCGATGACCACCTCGATGGCGCACGCCGCATCAGGATGCAACTCGCTGACGACCCGGCCCGCGAGCGCGGGACAAAAAGCCTCGTTCGTGGAAGCGCGAAGCGATTCGTACCGCGATCCGACTTTGCTTCCAGAGCGAACCGCGCCCCCTGGAAATGGCGTGATCGTGCCAGGCATGTCTGCGATCGCGGCGACACCTCGCCGAGCCGCGGCCAGCGCCGCTTCAGCCGTCTCTCCCTGCACGATGAAGTTGCCCCCACCAACGCCCTTCGCGATACCTGCCGTCTCTTCGACGACGAACTCACCGTCCATCACTGGCACTCTCCAGTACCGTCGCCCCTCGATCACCTTCGTCTTTTCAAACCCGTCGCCGAAGAACCGCACGTGGCTGCCGAGGGGCATGCGTTCTTCACCTGACGGCAGGCCGTCAAAGACGGCGGTCGTCGGGCACGTGAGGAGGCACTGCGCCACGCGGTTGCCTACGGCACGCGTTACGGCGTCACTCGAGAAACCAAAAAACATGACCGCCGCGCCGAGCCTCCCGTCAGGCGTGTCGCACGGAGCCAGCCGCCGTTCGATGCCGGCCTCGGCATCGCAGCCAATCACGCTCGTGCCGTAGCCCGTCGCGGCCCGCAGGGCGGCATCGAGCCAGTGGTCGTCGTGGGCCGTGACGATGAGCCTGGCGTACCGCAACCGAAACGCCTCGGCGAACGTGTCGGCAATATGGGTGGTTCCGAGGTGCATGGCAACCTGGCTCGAATGACAGGGCTCGATCGTGACGACGCTTACGAAACCCTCGGCGGTCGCGACTGTCCAATCGCCGGGCGGTCGCGTATGTTATGCCTCGTGGGTGATGATGACTGCCATCGCTTTTTTTCGAGAACTCTGGAGATTCTTCATGCGTGTCCTGTCGCGCTCCCTGTCTTGCCGCCTGACCGTCCTGTCCGCGGTCTTCGCCTGTGCCTGCCCTGTCGGGACGGTTTCCTTGGCAGCACCGCCGGCGGCACTGGCGGGCAGTGGCGTGGCGACCGTACCCGCTGACGCTGCGTTCTTTTCCTCCACGCTTCGGCTCCAGGAACAAGTCAACCGGTTCATGGCAACCAACGCCTGGGCCAAGCTCCGCACTCTGCCGGTGGTTGCACGGGCCCTCGACTCCTGGGAAGAGCAGAAGGACACTCCTGGCAGTGGCGTTTCGATGTTCCTCACGTACCTCGAACTGCCAGAGAACGCCGAGGCGGTCGCACTGCTCTCCGACATGGTGGCAAGGGACACGTTCGTCTATGGCGAGCCCACCTGCACTGACTTCGTGAAGCTCGTCCGCATCGTGATGGCCGCCCAGCAGTCGGCGGCGATCCGCGGTGAGGAACTCGATATGGAGGAAGAGGATTTCGAGGAGGCCATGGAGTTGGAAGACGAGATCAGCGGAGGCCCCGGTCGTCTCCGCGTTTTCCCGGTGTCACGGCAGCCTGGAGTGTTCGAGGATGCCGTCATCGACGACGACATCTTCGTCCCCGACACATTCGTCAGCGGCGACATCGGCCAGGCCATGGCCGTGATCGACGCCCTTGCCGACAACATCGACCTCATCAAGGTTCCCGATGTCGTGTGGGGCTTCAAGACCGACAAGAAAGAGGCTGCGGCCTTTCAGATCGAGCGGATCGAGGTGCTCGCCAAGCTGCTTTCGGAGATCAGCCCCGAGGCAGCCAAAGCGATGGCCCGCAGAAAGGTAGCGGGTGGGGAGGTGCTCACGTTCACGCTGTCGGGCAGCCTCGTGCCATGGGATGATCTTGCCCAGATGGCCGAGGACGAGATCGGCGGGTCTGAGAATCTCGACAAGGTGCTCGCCAAAGTTCGTGAGATCGACATCGTCATCGCCCTCGGAATCATCGGTGACTGGGTCGTGCTCTCGGTCGGTGATTCGATCGACCACCTCGACAAGCTCGTCGTGCCGGGGAGCAAGGGCAAGTCGCTCATCGAGACGCCCCCCTTCGCGAAGCTCGTCGAGCATGCCGACAAACCGCTGACGGGCATCGCGTACCTGAGCGAGGAGCTTGCCGGCACGTTCGCTGCGTCGAAGGAAGACTTCGAACCGATGATCTCAGGGGCTGTCCTTGCCGTCGATGCATCGGACGAGGCGGCCGAGGAGATCGAGGAGTGGCTCGAGACCGTGGTGGACGAGTACATCACGCGGCTGCCGAAGCCTGGCGCCATGCTGTCCTATTCGTTCATGACCCCGAAGGGTTACGAGGGCTACTCCTGGCAATGGTCAGACAAGCTCCCCTTCGATGGCAGGAAGCGGCTGAGTCTCCTCGATCACACAGGGGGTACCCCCGTGGCAGTGGCTGTGTCGCGAATGGCGAGCGACCCTTCGCTGATTCCATCGCTACGGAGGATTTTCGGCGACGGCAAGGCGCTTTTGGCCAAGTACGCAGATCCTGAAGTGGACGAGACGTATGCAGCGGAGTTCGACACCGCCATGACCCTCGGAAACGAGCTTGCCACGATTCTCACCGACAAGTTCCTCGCGTCGCTCGCCGATGGCCAAGTGGGCTTGGTGTTGGATGCCAAAGCAACGACCGACAGGATCCACGTCGGACTGCCCTCGGCCGCCGAACCGCTCCCGCTCCCGGAGCTGGCGATCGTATTGCCGCTGGGCAATCGCCAGCTTTTTGTCGATGGGCTCAACGAGTTTTTTGCCTGGGGTGACAAGGTCGTCGCCGAGATTCGGAAGGTTGACCCGGATGCGGTGCCTGAGGGCTACCGGATTCCTGAGCCTACCCGGGAGAAGATTGCCGCTGGGTCGATCTGGTCGTTCAGGATCCCGGATGCGGGGCTCGACGAACAGGTCGCACCGGCGATCGGCGTGGGTGACAAGGCGGCAGTGTTTGCCCTGACGCCTGGCCACGCGGCACGACTTCTCGCGCCAGCTCCGCTCGAGACCGGTGGCGTTCACCCGACGTTCGCAGGCCCTCTGGCGGCTGCTTCCGCAATCGACGTTCCTGCCGTGATCGACATGATCGAGCCCTGGGTCGTGTACGTCACACGGTATGGCTGCGTGATGACGACGGGGGGTGAGGTCCATCCGGAAATGCAGCTCTCAGCCGACGACGAAACCGACGAGGCCGCCGACGCGCTCGCGCAGATACGGGTAGTACTCGAAGTTGCCCGATGCCTGCGTTCGGTCGTCAGTGAGATGACCGTCAAGGACGGCGCCGTGGTCACCCACTGGCAAAACCTCATCGAAGACCTGCCCAAACCCTGACGCTTTCGCGGCGGTGGGCGGTGAAAATGATGCGTCGCAGTCTACCCGCGGCGGACGACGCCGCGGACGAGGAGATCACCCCCCGGATAAAGAACCTGCTCCACGACCATTGGCGGGGGCTCGGGAAGGTGAGGGGCGGTGGCGAGGGATTCACACGTGTCGGCCGCGGTGCCTTCACGCTCACCAAAAACCTTCGCGGCGGTGAAGGCCCAGATTTCATCGGTGAGATCCTCGCGGAAGAACGTGTTCAGGATCTCGGCGCCTCCTTCAACGAGTAGATTCGTGTGCCGGCGTTGCCCAAGCTCTGCGAGAAGGGCGATGAGCCGTTCACGGGGATTGTCGGCTTCTGATCGCCAGACTTCGGCGCCCGCCGCTTCGAGGACGGCGACGCGTGCCGGATCGGCTGCTGGCCCCACGGCCACCAGCAGCGGCCACTCGCGGGCGGTACGGACAAGTTGGC
>JBGTKO010000092.1:0-2471 GCA_041744595.1 Pirellulales bacterium | reverse complement strand
ACCGACTTGGCCGTGAGGTCAACCGACACGATTCCACCGGCGCCCCACATCGCCACCGTCCGCTCCGCCCGCGGGCTGATCCGCGACGCGGTGAGATCGGCCACGAGGCCAGACCCGAATGTCAGACGGGCTCGCACGAAGTCTTCATGACCACCAGCGGCCACGAGGCCCCGTGCCTCGACCCGTTCCAACCGCCCAGGGTCGAGCGAGAGCACAAGGTCGATGTCATGGATCATGAGGTCGTACACGGCGCCCACGTCAAGTGAGCGGAACGTGAACGGCGTGAGACGACGGGCCTCGACGTAGCTCACCTCGCCCGCTCGCGAGGCCGCGGCACGCCAGGCCGGATTGAATCGCTCCACGTGTCCTACCGTGACGATCCGCTGGAAGCGACGGGCGGCGATCATGATCGCCCGCGCGTCTTCCACGTTTGCCGCCAATGGTTTCTCGACAAGCATGTCGATTCCGGCCTCGAGGAGCGGCACCGCGACCGCGGTGTGGAGGCCGGTCGGCGCCGCCACCACGACGGCATCGACTCGGCCAATGAGCTCGCGTGGCTCCGCGAGTGCGAGACACCTGTGAGCCGCAGCCACGCGATCCCGTGACTCTTCGAGTGGATCGACAACCGCCACGAGCTCCACGTCGTCGCGGCTCGCCAAGAGCCTGGCATGGATCGTGCCCAGGTGCCCACAGCCAATGACTGCCATCCGTGTTCGTGTCATGCCGCCCTCCTTTGCTCACGAGCCCGTCCGTGCCGCCCTTCCTGCTGCCTTGCCAGAAACTCGAGAAGCTCCTCGACCGCTGGCGGCACATCGCCTTGCGCACGGAGGATCTCCCGTGCTTGTTCGAGACCGACCTTGGCCCGGTAGAGCAGTCGATGCGCCTCGGAGATCGCTTCGATCGCCCCGCGATCAAAACCACCCCGCTTGAGCGCGACCACATTGATGCACCGCGGACGGGCCGGTGCCCCCTCGCAGAGCATGAAGGGGGGCACGTCATGGAGCACGCGTGAAAGCCCGGCCACGAACGACCAGCCGCCGATCGTGGCCCAATGATGCACCGCCACCGCGCCCGAGAGCGACGCACGCGAGTGTATGCGGACATGGCCGCCAAGGAGCGTTCCGTTGGCGATTGTGACATGGTCACCGATGCGGCAGTCGTGGGCGATGTGGCAGGCGGCCATCAAGAAGTTGTGGCTGCCGATGGTCGTGAGGCCGTCTTCTTTCTCGCTCGCCCGGTTGATCGTGACCCCTTCGCGGATGACGTTGTCGTCGCCGATTTCCACACGGGTCGCCGTGCCGCGGTAGCTGACATCCTGCGGCTCGCCACCGATCACACAGTTGGGGAAGATGCGGTTGCGGGCCCCGATCGCGACATGCCCCATGATCGTGACATGGTTTTCGAGGACGGTGCCGCGGCCGATGACGGTATTCCCCGAGACCACACAGTAGGCACCGATCCGAACGTCAGGCGCGAGGCGTGCCCCAGCATCAACGATGGCCGTCGGATGCACCTCGGGCGGGCGGCCCGCCATCGAGACCGTCATGCCGTCGCCATGCTCGCTGATAGAAAGTTCAGGCACTCGCACGCCTCCCCACGAGGGGCCGAAGTCGGGCCGCGAGGGCGGCATTGAGCCGGTGGCCACTTCGGCATGCCCGCACATGGGCAAAAATCGGCCGACCGGCGAGCGCCAGATCGCCCACGAGGTCGAGCACTTTGTGTCGCACGCATTCGTCGGGCCAGCGGAGCTGGTTTTGGATCGGCCCATCTGCGCCGAACACGACAAGCTCACGAAAGGTCACATGCGACGCCATCCCGGCTCGTTGGAGTCGCTCGGCCTCAGCCTGGTTGATAAACGTGCGAGCCCTCGCGAGCTCACGACGGTAAACCTCAGGAGTGATTCTCAGCGCCAAACGCTGCTTGCCGATCGGGCCGGCGCCGTAGTCGAGGTCATATTCCACGGAAAGCCCTGGGAAGACCGGCGGCAGGGCCTCGATCCAGGCGTCACTATCACCAACGCGACAGGGCTCCCGAATCACAAAGGGCTCGAGGGGTTGCCCAAGCCGTTCGACGCCTGCCTCATCGAGGGCAGCCACATACGCCGCCGCAGAGCCGTCCATGCCGGGCAGTTCCTCATCCGACACTTTCACGAGACAGCAGTCGATGCCGAGCCCAGCCAGGGCGCTCGAGACATGCTCGACCATCTGCACCGAGGCCCCGGCGACAGCAAGGTTCGTACGAGCCGTGGCATCGATGCGGTGCTCGACCGCCAGCGGAATCCGGACGGCCACGTCCCCGACCCGCCGAATGAACACGACCCCGCTGCCGGCGGCTGCAGGCAGAAACTCCACATGGCACTGCCGGCCAGTCCAGTAGCCCGTGCCGTCTACTGCCACCGCGCGGCGAATTGTCTGCTGAGGCCGGGGCTGCATGGCATCGACACCCGAGGAAAGAAAATGGCCGCCGCGCGG
>JBGTKO010000091.1:0-21091 GCA_041744595.1 Pirellulales bacterium | reverse complement strand
CCAACCCAGTGCGCATCCAATCTCGCCCGGAGTTGCGAAGCCATTCCCCATAAAAGCCCACCTGCGCGAGCAGGTGGGACTGCGGGTCGGGCGCCGTCCCGCGTGCCATCACGAGTGGTCTCGCCCAACAACCCGCCGTCCCCACGCTTGCGCGAGGGGCTTCTTTACGGCCGGCGGGGCATCCATGCCCCCGGCGCAAGCCGGGATCAATGTCCCGGCAACACAAACCGGATCGCGACGAAGCCGGCAACGATGGCTACTGCCAAGAGGATCGTGACCGGCTCGAGATAGCGGTCGAGAACTTTCTTGGCTGTCGGGCCCAGGAAAAATGTGAATGCGGCCACGATGAAGAATCGCAGGCCACGGCCGAGGGCCGAAGCCACGACCAGCGTGCCAAGCGGCACCGAACATGCCCCTGCCGCAATCGTGAAGACCTTGTACGGAATCGGCGTGAAGGCCGCGAAAAAAATCGCGGGGAAGGCGTTGCCCTGATACAGCGATTCGACATAGTCAAACGTGTCAGCCGAGAATCCTGGCACATAGGAAAAAAACCAGGGGGCGAGAAGCTTCCAGAGGCCGGCGCCGATGCTCCAGCCGAGCACCCCCCCCGCCACGCTCGCCACCGTGGAGACTGCGGCATAGAAAAAACTCCGTCGCGGCTTCGCGACCGAAAGCGCGATCTGGAGCACGTCGGGCGGGATCGGGAAAAACGAGCTCTCCGCGAACGAGATCGCTGCAAGCGCCTGGGTTCCGCGCGGAGAGTCAGCCCAGGAGAGCACCCAGTCATAGAGCCGTCGGAGCGGGCCACGGCGTGGGGCCACGTCATGGGCGTCAGCGGGCTCGGTCGTCATGACTGGCATACTCCTGGTCCACCGAGCCGCCCAAGATGCACGGCCACTTCCATCGCATGCGTCCCGCCACCGAGGCAGACACCCTTTACCGGTGTGACATCGGCGTAGTCGCGGCCCCAGCCGATCGTCACGTGGAACGTGCCAGCCTGGCAGTCGTTCGTGGGGTCCACATCAAGCCATCCATCGTTGCCACCCCAGCATGCAAGCCATGCATGCGAGGCATCGGCGCCAACCATGCCGGCGGTACCGTTCGAGGCTCCCGTTGGCCGCTCGTTGGAGATGTATCCACTCACGTAGCGGGCTGCGAGGCCGATCGAGCGAAGGCATGCGATCTGGAGGTGGGCGAAGTCTTGGCACACGCCTCGCCTGAGGCCAAAAACCTCTTCGACCGGCGTGCTGGTGCTCGTGGCCGTCGGGTCGTAGATGAACTCACGGTTGATGCGGCTGGTCAGCTCCGCCGCCGCCTCGTTCCAGGGACGGCCTGGCGTGAAGGACTGGGCGGTCCATGACGCGAGCCTCGGCGACGACCGCACCAGCGGCGAGTCGAAAGTGAACTGGCGGGCCTCGAGCGTGGCGTCATCGGTGTCGCGGGAAAGCCGGTCCCGCAACGATTCCCACGGGGTCGCTTGAAACTCCCGCCAATCCTTTGCCGAATCCACCTCCACGACGCTTTTGGCCGTCACCGTCAGCCGACGATGTCCTGCCTCGATCGCGAACATGCCGACCTGGTTGCCGAAGAAGTCGAGGTGCCAGGAGATGGCCACCGGTTCCGGATCGACCTCGAGTGAATTCTTCAGGAGCCGCTGCCGAGGGAGCTGCCGTGGCACCAGGTGCAACTCGTTGTGACAGATCGGGACCGTCTCGGAGTAGACATACGTCGTCCGATGACGGACCTCGTAGCAGGACGGGGTTGTGGACAAGGGTCTCATGATGGCTGCGGCCCGAGGCGTCGTGAGCGTGCAGCATGGTGCCGCGCCTGCTCCGGGATGTCGATGCCGACCTCGGTGTTCCATGCCGCGAGGATGCGACGGAAGACCGGCCCCGGCCTGCCGGAGCCAACGGGTCGGCCGTTCAAGCTGGTGGCTGGCAGGATACAGTTTGGCGTGCTCGTGAGGAGAATTTCGTCTGCGGCCTCGAGGTCGTCAACCGTGAGCGATAGGTCACGCCAGGGAACGCCGAACTTCGCGGCGAGGTTTCGAGCGAACGTGAGACTGACACCCCGAAGGGCATCGCCGGGCGGCGGCGCCACGACACCGTCGGCCGTGACGATGGCGACATTCGAGGTCGATGTCTCGCTGATCCGACCGTCGTGATGCGTGAGTATGGCTCGCGAGCCGGCCTCGGCAGACGCCGCCTCACGGTCGGCAAGGAAGTAGTGTAGCCGGCTTCGAACCTTTGCCGTGAGCGGCCAGCAGTCGCCAGGAACTTGTCGCACCGACACGGTCCGTAAGGCAACTCCACGCTCGTAGTCACGTGCCCACATGCCGAAGGCGAGAGGGAAGCTGTGGATGCCCGTCCGGGGCGAGCCGCTCACGCCGCCGTGCTGTGAGGCCTGATCCCCGGGTGTCACGAAGATGACGAGGCCGAGGTCACCGGGCGGATCGTCCGATGCGAGGAGACAATGGTTGTGGGCCACCAGTTGTTCGGCCGCCGCCATCATGTCGTTCATCGAGTGGCCAGGCAAAATCCCGATGGCCGCAAGCGAGTCGGAGAGCCGCCGAGCGTGTGGTTCCGGAAGAAAGAGCCGACCGCGAAAGGTTCGTAGCTGCTCGGTGACGGTCACTCCCATCACGAAGCCTGAGTCACCGGCGGGAATGGCAAAGTCGGCCCGAGGGATGAACCGGCCGTCGAGCCAGGCCGCCTCGCCATGAACAGTGACTGCCAGGTCTGAATCGCCCATCGGCATCATCGGGACCTGTCACTGACCAATCGTTGCCCGCCGCCTCTCTACGAGCCGCCGCACGATGCGGCGAAGCCCTCGTGCCGCTTCCTGCAGCACTTGACTCCTGCCGCTTCCTGCGGCACGTACGAGTGGAGGATAGGGGATTCGAACCCCTGACCTTCTGGCTGCCAGCCAGACGCTCTCCCAATTGAGCTAATCCCCCGTCGGAAAAAGGAATGCCCGAGGGACGGCGGGGACGCCTTTCGACGCCTTTGGTACGTTATCGCCCCAAGCCGAAGGTGTCAACGCAAGGCGGCCTGGTGACCGTGCATCGAAGGAATTGCGACGCTACGCTAGGCGTTTTCAACGCTCGACCCGTTCACCGGCCCCAGCCCGACGATCTGCCATGCGCCAGCCTCGCGATGCTCGAGCCCCGACTCTTTCGATGCCCACGGCTGTGGCAAGCGTCGCGATCGTGGTCTATCTCATCGGTCTCGTCCTGACGATTGCCGGAAACTCAACCAGTGGCTCGTCAGTCCTCGTGCGAGCCGTGAAAGGGAGGCTTTTTTCTCCGTGGATGCAACCGGCGTGGCTCGATCTCGGCTTTGACCACCCGCTCACCTTCGGCTTCCCTGAGGATGCCCACCACTCCCTCGAGGTTCGTAGTCGAAGCGGCAAGTCGGTCACGATGGCGTACCCAGGGGAGCGATCAGGCGAGCAGGCCGCACGGTGGCGCCGGCTCGCTCGAAGCATCGCGTTAGCCGCGGCTGACGGTGACGCGGCGTCATTGGTGGCAGGTGTGGCAGAAGGCAGTTTCACGGAGCTTGCCACCGAGGACGCGGTGGTGCGGATTCTCAGGCCCGCACTCACGGAGCCACGGTCCCGGTCCGACGATGAGCCATTAACCCAGCCACACGCCTCTCGCGTCCGCCGCGTCGCCGGGGAAATTCAGGTTATCGAGCTCGGTGGTCCGTTGAAACAGCAAGAGCTTGCCCCCGTTCTGCGACAGCCGACCGCCGTTGTTCAACAGCCTGACGCCCCGAAACCGCCCGGCGAAGAGGGCACCGATGACTGAATCCGCTGCGACTTCATCGGCCATGACCCAGCCCTCGCTGGGCGACCGAATCGGCCGCACTTGGCTCGACTTCTGGTTCACACCCACCGATCCCTCGCCACTCGCGATGGCTCGCATCCTAACCGGTGTTCTTGGGCTCATGCTCGCCGCGAGTTACGCAGGCGACCTCGTCACGTGGTTCGGTTCGGGTGGCATGATCCCCCCTGAATCCATCGATGGCTGGCGGCAGAGGAGTGGCCGCTCGCTCATTGATGGCATCTCGACCGCGGCAGGGCTTCAGGTTTACTTTGCGATCTTGTTGGTGGCCCTGATCGCTGTCACCGTCGGCCTTGCTTCACAGATCGCGTGTGTCGTGGCGGCGGTCCTCTGGGCTGCTCTCCTGAACCGTGGAGCGATGCTCGCCGGCCCGGCAGACGACTGCCTCTCCATACTCCTCTGGTGTCTTGCAGTGGGGCCCTGCGGAGCCACCTGGTCTTTCGACCGTCTCATCCGTGACCGCCGTGGACTCCCGCCCCCTTCAGATTCCCCCTGGGCCAGTACCTCGCTCGGCCTCCTGCGGTTGCATGCTGCCGTGATTCCCCTCGGGATGCTCCTTTCTCAGCTCAAGGGAGACGTCTGGTGGAACGGCTCCGCATCCTGGTGGCTGACCGCCGCCCACGGTTTCCCGTTTGCCGACCTCCAGGAACTCTATCGTCAGTCGGAATACGTCATGAACTTCGTCACCCACGGTTTCGTGGTCGTCGAGATACTTTTTGTAGTCGGCCTCTGGTTCGACGCATCGCGGCAAACGATCTGCCGCATGGGCCTCGTCGCATGGCCGCTCATCGGCCTCATTGCCGGCGAGCCCTACTTCGGACTCGCCATGGCCGTTTTCTGCGTGCCGTGGGTTTCGGAGCCGCCAGCCATGAGCGAGGCTAAGGACTGAAGGGCGAGGGCTTCTCGTGGTGACGCAGGACAATCCACCCCACGAACAGCGGCCGATCGGACCGGTGGCCGAGCCATCTCCTCCGAGACCGTGGCAGGACGTGCGGCTCTGGGAGGTCGCCGTCGTTCGCGACATGTTTTGGATCGCGCTGGTGGTGGCCATCGTCTGGCTCGGCTATCAGCTCAGCAGCATCTTCACACCGGTCCTCATCGCCCTCGCGCTGGCCTATCTCTTTCACCCGGTGATCACTTGGTGTGAAACGCGGTGCCACATGCCGCGGTGGCTCACCATCAGCCTCATCCTGGTGGCCGGAGGGGTCTTTCTGATCGGCGGACTCTCGTGGCTGGGCCCGAAACTCATCGGCGAACTGGCCTCACTGGCGAAGGCGATCCCCCGCTACGTCGATGCGGTCGAGGAGCGAGCGACGGTGCAGGATGGTCTGCTCCGAGATTGGGGAGAGAAGCTCGACGTCTGGTCTCGCGAGGTGGCCGCCGACCCGGCGGGCTACCTCCGGGAACGAGCCGAGGCGATCCTCGCCGGTGGTGGAACTGCCGCGGCGATGGTGGGCAGGCTCATCGGCGGCACGACCTACCTCCTCATGACCGCGGCCCTCATCCCGATTTATTTTTTCTTTTTTGCCTGGCAGTTCGGGCCGCTTGTCAAGCATTTCCAGCGGTACATTCCGGTGAGTCAGCGTGACCGATGGCTTGCGATCATCGGGCAGATGGATCGCGCGGTGAGTACGTATTTCCGCGATCGGGTCATCATCGCGGGCCTCATGGCGGTGATGTTTTCCGTCGGCTGGCTCTTCTGCGGCGTGCCCTACGCGCTCCTCTTGGGGCTCGCCGCAGGCGCGCTGAGTCTGATTCCCTATGCGGCGGGCATTATTTGGCCAGTGGCCGTGGCGTTGACCTGGCTGCATGCCGGCCCTGACTCACCGTGGACGACGTGGTTCCTCTGGCCAAGCATCATCTACTGGGTCGTGCAGACCGTCGAAAGCTGGCTCCTGACGCCCTGGATTCAGGGCAAGAGTATGGAGATGAGTGTGCCGACGATCCTCATCGTCATCTTCGTCGGCGGCGCACTCGGTGGCCTCTACGGCCTCCTCCTGTGCATTCCGCTGGCTGCCTGCGGGAAGATCCTCCTCCGCGAAGTTTTCTTGCCGCGGCTCGAAACCTGGGCCAACACCCACTGAAGTGAGTTGTTGGCTTACAAGCCCCTCGCGCCAGCGTGGGGACGGCGGGTTGTTGGGCGAGACCGCTCATGATGGCAAACGGGACGCTGCGTGACCCGCAGTCCCACCAGCTCGCGCAGGTGGGCTTTTATTTGGAATTGGGGATCAACAAACGCGAGCCCGGAGGCGCGAGCGGCCGGGCGGAGGCCCGGCAAGCGAAGCGGGGCCATGGAAGGCCCGCGCCGCGTGAAGACAACTTCACCTGCTCGCGCAGGCGGCCTTGTATTGGGCCTTCAGCCTGGGCTGTTCAGTAGCTGCTCAAGCGTGGCCTCATCGATGACCGTCACGCCGAGTTTTTGTGCGGTGGCGAGCTTGCTACCAGCTTCGGCGCCGGCGACGACGTAGTCGGTTTTCTTCGACACACTGCCCGATGCCCGGCCCCCGGCGCGGCGGATCGCCTCTTCAGCCTCCTGCCGTGAAAACCGCACAAGCGTGCCCGTCACCACGAGCGTCTTCCCAGTGAGCGGGCCCTCGCCGGCCCGCTCGGACTCCGGTACTTCAAGGCGTACGCCGGCCGCCCGTAGCCCGGCAATCGTCTCGCGGCCGTCGTCGCTCGACAGCCACTCGTGGACGCTTGCCGCGATCACGGAGCCAATGTCGGGAATGGCTGCCAGTTCTTCTTCCGACGCCGCCGAGAGCGCGTCGATCGTGGGGAACCTGCCGGCCAGAAGCGCAGCCACGCGAGGTCCGACATGCCGGATGCCCAGGGCGTTGAGCACTCGCACGAGCCCGCGGCCTTTACTTGCGGCAATCGCTTGGACGAGCGCCGCTGCCGATTTCCTCCCCATGCGTTCGAGCGGTTCGAGCTGGGCTTCATCAAGCACGTAGAGATCGGCGTAGTGCTTCACGAGGCCGGTCGCCACGAGCTGCTCCACGAGCTTGTCACCGAGCCCTTCGATGTCCATGGCGTTGCGTGACGCGAAGAATCGGATGCGTTCTCGGCAGCGGGCTGGGCATTCGGTATTCGGGCAACGGATGTAGACACCGTCGGGATCCTTGACGACCGGTGTGTTGCACTCGGGGCACACGGTCGGCGGCAGCCATGGGTCGAGTTGCTCCCGGCGGAGATGCTTCTCGACCCGGACCACGTGCGGGATCACCTTCCCTGCCTTCTCGACGACGAGGACGTCACCCACCCGAATATCCTTGCGGGCGATTTCGTCGGCATTGTGGAGGCTCGCCCTGCGGACGATCGTGCCGGCAAGCTCGACCGGCTCGAGATCGGCCACCGGCGTGATCGTGCCCCCGCGACCCACCTGCACGCGGATGTCGGCGAGCACCGTCGTGGCCTCGAATTTTTCAAACTTCCACGCGATCGCCCAGCGGGGGCTTTTGGCAGTCGCCCCGAGCAGCCGTTGCTGGCCAAAGTCATCCACCTTCACGACAAACCCATCGACCTCGAAGTCGAGGTCGTGAAGCTCTTCGATCAGTTCCATGCCCCGCTCGATGAGAAGGTCGAGCGACTCAAAGACTTCGGTCCGCGGGGACACAGGAAGCCCGGCCCGCGCAGCCCATGCGTAAAGCTCTGTCTGCGAGTGGGCGTTCAACGCCGAAGCATCGCCGACTCCGTGGCAGATCAACTTCATGGGCCGAGCGGCACATTCCCGCGGGTCGAGAAGGCGGACGCTGCCGGCCACGACGTTCCTCGTATTGGCATAGGGAGCGAGGCCCGCCGCAGCCTGCCGCTCATTGAGTGCAACGAGATCCGAGTTGGTCATGTAGACCTCGCCGCGGACCTCGACCGACGCCGGAGGATCATCGACCGCGAGGACGAGCGGCACACCCGGAATGGTCCTGGCGTTGTGCGTGATATCGTCGCCCGTGATTCCGTTGCCTCGCGTGGCCGCTTTGGCGAGCAGGCCCGCCTCATACGTGAGCGAGATGGCGACGCCGTCGATCTTGAGCTCGAGCACCCACCGCGGTGGCCGCTCGTTGCCTGCCTCGGCGAGCAACTTCAAAACACGGTGGCCCCATGCCCGCAGGTCTTCGACACCGTATGTGTTGTCGATCGACATCATCGGCACGCGGTGCTGCACGGGCCGCAGGCCCTCCACGGGCTGGTCGCCGATCCGCTGCGTGGGGCTGTCGGGCGAGACGAGGTCAGGATGCGCTGCCTCGAGGCCACGCAGCTCGTTGACAAGTCGGTCGTACTCGAGATCACTGATCTCAGCCGCGGCCTCGACGTAATAGAGCCGATCGTGGCGGCGAATCTCGTCGCGGAGTGTCGCGATCCGGCTGGCGACCGAGGGCGTCACGGCGGGTCGGACCTCGCGAAATCCTCGACTCGCTGGCGTGCCCGCTCAGCGTCCCGTTCACGTCGCATCCGCTCGCCGGCCACATGGTCGAGCCAGACGGCGCCAACCGTGGCAATCGCAAGGATGACAAGCTCAGCCGTGAGGATCGTCGTGCCATGAAGGTCCATCAGCCGCTCCATGGGATGGGCACCACGCTCGCCGCTCGTCTCGGGCCTGATCCCCCGGAGCACCGACACACAGTACGCCGCCGCCGTGATCGTGAACGCAAAGCCCACGATCCCGAGAATCACATAGAACGGATTGCGAGGCTGACGTAGCATGAGGGTGACCGGAGAATGCTCGAAGCATAGTCTAACGTGGCTCGGGGCAAGCCCGTGCCATGTCGCCGGACGTTTGCGGTGGCCATCGTGGCCACCGCTGCACTCGGAGAAAATTGAGCTTCGCCATCCGGGCTCCGCTCATTTTTCTACGCCGGCTCCATGACACGGGCTTGCCCCGAGGCGGAAACCGTTTTCGCAAGCGGCTCACCTCCCTGTTGCCCGGTCACTCCGTATCTGTCTCATTCAGATACTTCGCACTACCCGGTGTCTCCGACACCGGGTAGTGCGGGCTGCACTCGCACGGCGGCCGGCTCGGCGCGGGCAACCTTGGCTTGCCCCGAAGCGGAAACTGTTATCGCAAACGGATGAATCCCTACGCAGCCGCCTGGGCTCGCCTGATGAGCGACTCGGCAGCCGCAACGACGCGGTCCACGTCGATCGCTGCCATCGAGACCGTGTCCGTCTTGCGGTCTTCCCACGAGGGGCGTGCCTCTGGGGGCGGTTCGACGCAGACGTGCTGCTTGCCGTACGGGCCGTTCCGCGAGGCCGGGACCGGGCCGAAGAGGCCTACGCAGGGGGTGCCGACGGCGGCGGCAAGATGGAGCGGTCCTGTGTCGCTGGAGATCATCATGCGGGACACACGGCACAGTTCGCCAAGATCCTGAAGGCTCGTGTCGGGCGCGAGTGTGGCGGCGCCGTCGGACTGGGCGACGATCTGCTCGGCAGCCTGTCGTTCGGCACCACCACCCCACACGACGAGCGCACGCAGACCGAGCCGCTGGTGGAGCCCGCGGACAACAGCAGCAAAGCGTTCGGGGGGCCAGAGTTTGCTCGTCCAACCCGCGCCCGGATTGATGAGGACGGGGGATTCGGCAAGGCCAAGGCCTGTCAGCCATTGTCGGACCCGCTCACGGCTCACGGGCCAGCAGGGCATGTCGAACGTCGGATGACTCTCACGGATGCCGAGGGGGACAAGCAGGTCGCAATTCCGATCGACCACATGGGTGGCCACTGGGCGGACGCGATTGGTGTAGGCCAGCCACGCGCACTCGCGGGAGGTTGGCTTGGCGAACCCGATCCGCATGCGGCCCCCTGAGAGCCAACTCGCCACACCACTCTTCAGGAGCCCTTGAAGGTCGATCGTGACATCGGGGGCGAAGGCATGGAGCTGCCGCCGAAGCGAAAGCACCGCGGAGGGCGACTTCAGCCAACCTCGCGGCAGCCGGAAAAGGTGATCGATGGCCGCATGCCCTGCGAGGACGTCGGCGGCCCGTCCTTCGACCGCCCAGCCGATGCGAGCACTCGGAAAGGCTCGCTTGAGCGCCACCGCCACGGGAACGCCGTGAAGAACGTCCCCGATCGCAGACAGCTTGAAAATAACAATCGAACGCGGCGATGGCATGGGGGGCGACTGCCGAAGGGTTCCTCAAAGATTGGCGAGAACCCAGATTGTCCACAAGACCAGTTCCGACCTTGAGTCGTGAGTTTTTCGTGTACGGATCGCGACTCCGTGGACATGCACGCTGTGGAGCGGAGGGAACGGCCCGTCATCGTGCATACTGTCCGTATGCGGCATGATCAGTCGGGTGGCGCCAGAGAGTTTTTTGAGTGAGTTGGATCGTCATCAAGTATGTCCTGACGGCGGCTGTGGTGGTCGCGGTGTCGGAATTCGCCAAGCGGAGCGACCGGCTCGGCGGATTTGTTGCCGCGTTGCCGTTGGTGACCGTCCTCACGTTGATCTGGTTGCATGTCGAAGGGCAGTCGGAGCAGAAGGTGGCGAACCATGCGTGGTACACCCTCTGGTACGTCGTGCCGACGTTGCCTATGTTTGTGGCTTTCCCAGCCCTCATCTCGCGGCTTGGCTTCTGGCTCACGCTGCTGGCGTGCCTCGGAATCACCGTGGTCTGTTTCGGCATTACCGTAGTTGCTGCTCGGCGGGTGGGTATCGACCTCCTTTAGCCCGGTGGCCCGCAGAATGCCCTTGCCGCACGATGAAGCCCAGGCTAGTCTAAATGGATTGCTTTCTCCCGCTCGATGCTTCCGCATGCGATGGGCAGCCGTTTTTATTGTGCTGGTTCATCTCCTTCTCCGAGGGGCTGCGGTACCCCATTCGCATGGGGCCGATGATCATGAGCCCGAGCATGCGTCCCGTGCCCACGTCCATCTGACATGGCACGGCGGCAGCCACGACCACCACGCCGGACACTCACATCACGCTCCGGATTGCCCACGGCACGATGCCGAGCCGCTTCCCGGCGACGTTGTCGTGTACCTCGGCAACGGCATGGAGTTGGTGCCTCCGAAGAATGATGTCGTCTCAAGCGATATCTCCTCTGTTGAGTGCTTCGTCGCGCCAGCCCCGCACTCGCTTTTTTCGGTGATCGTCAGGCCGCGACGGCCCGGGGCAGCCCGCTCTCCGGGTGATGCCGCTAACGCGTTCCATACGCTCTTGCCGCACGTCCTTCGCATTTGATTGCGACGTTCGTGCGTGCGCGGCCACGGGACTCTTTCCCGTGACCAGCCCGCTTCTCCGAGACCGGGGCAGATCCCGCGGGCTCGTTGCCGTTTCTGCGTGCGTCGTTGTTCTTCTGCAATGTTTTCCGGCTCGGTTCTCTGTCTCTGTTTTCCGGGGTGACTCATGGTCGATGCGTTCGTTCGATTCCTGCGCGGCCTCGTCGTGCTGGGAATCTTGGGGGCCGCCGTCGTCGCTGCCGCCTGGTTCCGTGAGTTGTGGTTGCCGTGGTTCCAGCCGGTGGCCGCTGACCACGCCGTCGCGGCCGGCGAGCCAGCGTCCAAGTCGCGGCCCAAGGTGCTCGAGCTCAGCGACCAGGCGCAGAAGAACATGAAGATCGTGTCTCGCCCGGCAGAGGTATCGACCTACTGGCGAAGCATCGTCGTGCCTGGAGAAATCACAGACAGGCCGGGGTTGTCGGATCGTGGCGTGACTTCGCCGGCCGACGGAATTGTCACGCAGGTTCATGCGTTCCCGGGCGAGACGGTCCGTCCTGGCGACAAGCTCTTCACGCTGCGACTCCTCAGCGAAGCGGTCCACACGGCGCAGTCGGAGCTTTTCAAGGTATCGCGGGATATCGAGATCGAAATGGAGAAACGCCAACGGCTTGTCCAGATTGGCGAAGGGGTGATCCCGCAGGTCCGGATCATCGAGGTCGACCAGCAGTTGCGTCGACTCCAGGCCTCTAAGGCGAGCGCGAAGCAGGACCTCCTGGTCCGTGGTTTGACCCCGGAGCAGGTGGCGTCTGCCGAGTCGGGGCAGTTTGTCACGAGCGTCGAGGTGTTCGCGCCGCCTCCCCTCGCATCAACGGGCTCATCGCGGACTCCGGGAGAGCCGCTTCCCGGGTCGCCTTCCCCCACCGAAGAGGTCTTCGAGGTTCAGGAACTGAAGGCAGACCTGGGCACGCAAGTTCAAGCAGGCTCGCTCCTCAGTGTGCTCGCGAATCATCGCAACCTGTTCGTCGTCGGTCATGCGTTCAAGAGTGAGTCTTCGGCAATCGAGCGGGCGGTGCAGGAGCGATGGCCAATCCGGATTGAGTTTGCCGAGGATGATGCTGCCGCATGGCCGCCGCTGGACCAGCGGTTCGAGATTCACCACATCGCCAACACGATCGATCCCTCGAGTCGCACGTTCGACTTCTTCGTGCTGCTCACCAACCAGTCCCGCACCTACACCCGCGATGGCGAAACGTTCGTCGTCTGGCGGTACCGGCCGGGGCAACGGGCACGCCTGCATGTGCCGGTTGCAAAGCTCGAGGATGTGATCGTGCTGCCAGCGGCGGCTGTCGTCCGCGAAGGGGCTGATGCCTATGTGTTCCGGCAGAACGGCAACCTCTTTGATCGCCGGCCCGTGCATGTCCGCTACGAAGACCGGCTCTCGGTAGCCATTGCCAACGACGGCAGCGTGGCGCCTGGGTGGTACGTGGCCCAGGGATCGGCTGCCTCACTCAACCGGGTGCTCGAGGCGCAGACCGCAAGCGGTGCCCCCGTCGGTGTCCACGTCCATGCCGATGGCTCTGTCCACGGAGCCCACTAATTTGAACGTGGCCATTTCGTATCACGATTCTTCGAGACTCTCCTGATGCTCAATGCCGTCATTCGTCTCGCCCTGCGGTATCGCCTCCTCGTCGTCGTGATGAGCGTCGTCCTCCTGATCTACGGGAGCTACCTCGCCACGCTCATGCCGATTGACGTGTTTCCCGATCTCGACCGCCCACGGGTCGTGATCATCACCGAATGCCCAGGGCTTGCCACCGAAGAAGTCGAGACGCTTGTCACTCAGCCGATCGAGATCGCCCTGCTCGGGGCCAACGGTGTCGAAGCCGTGCGAAGCCAGTCGACGGCCGGGCTGAACGTCATTTACATCGAGTTTAACTGGGATGTCGATGTTCGCGCGGCTCGCCAAACCGTGCAGGAACGCCTGTCGATGGTCACTGGGATCCTGCCCGAAGGGATTCGTCCGCAGATGACCCCGACCGCATCGATCATGGGGCAGATCGTGATCGCCGGAATGTATCGGCAGCCTGGCCCTGGCGGCGGCGAGCTCGCCGAGATCCCAAAGACGCCTTACCTCGCTGAACTGGGACGTGATGACGACGGCCGTCCAACCGTGATGGCATGGCGGGTCGTGGATCGCCGTCGTCCCGCAACATGGGAGTCGGTGCCCGTGGACCGCGTCTGGTGGGACGAGCAAGAGAGTGCCGATGCCACGACACCCTCCGAGCAAGCGGTCCGCGCGGTCGTCACGATCGCCGGCCGCGAGCATGACGTGGTATTTCCGACGAAGCTCGCGCAGTCGATGAGTCTTCGCACGGTCGCCGACTGGGTGGTGCGGCCGCGGCTCCTCAAAATTCCCGGCGTGGCCGAGGTGTTCGTGCAGGGGGGGGATCGCAAGCAGTATCAGATCCTCGCCAACCCCTCCGCCATGCGGGAATACGGCGTGTCCCTTCAGCAGGTCGAGCAAGCCCTTCGGGAAAGCAACATCAACTCAAGCGGCGGCTTCGCCGTCATGGGGGAGCAGGAGCGGCCGATCCGCGTGCTCGGGCGGCTGGGGCCCGACGCCCCCAAAGTGCTTGAAGACCTGCGAAAAGTACCCGTGGCCTTCGAAGGCCACCGGCCGGTTCTCCTCGGCCAGGTGGCGGAGGTTGTCGAGGGCCCGCAGTTCAAACGCGGTGATGGCGCGGTGAACGGTGTGCCCGGTGTCGTGCTGACGATCGCCAAGCAGCCGCATGTCGACACGCGGGCGCTCACCGACAGGATTGCCGAGGCCTACCGAGAGGTCGAAGCCGCCCTTCCCGCCGACATCATCGTGAACTCAGAGCTTTTCCGACTCAAGAACTTTATTGACCGTGGCATTTTCAACGTCGGTGAGGCGCTGGTGATCGGTGCGGTGCTCGTGCTCATCGTGTTGTTTCTGTTTCTCATGAATCTGCGGACAACGTTTATCACGCTCACGGCGATTCCGCTTTCGCTGGTCATCACGACGCTCGTGTTTCGCGTCGCCGGCATGCTCACGGGAACCGTTCTCTCCATTAATGTGATGACACTCGGCGGCATCGCCGTGGCCATGGGTGAACTGGTCGATGACGCAATTGTCGATGTCGAGAACATTTTTCGCCGCCTCAAGGAAAACAACTCGCTGCCTCAGCCCAAGCCGGCGCTGCGGGTTGTCTACGACGCCAGCCGCGAGATCCGAAGCGCGATCGTGTTTGGCACGGCCGTGGTGATTCTCGTCTTCATGCCCCTGTTCGCTCTCTCGGGCGTTGAAGGACGGCTCTTTGCTCCGTTGGGTGTGGCCTACATCGTGTCGATCCTAGCGTCACTCCTCGTGTCGCTGACCGTGACACCCGTGCTCTCGTATTACCTCCTGCCCCAGTCGCCGGCTACGCACCACGATCAGGATGGCCTGCTGCTCCGGGTGCTCAAACGCCTCGCGACACCACTCATCCGGTTCAGCATGGCATTTCCCACCATGCTGCTTGTCGCGACGTGGGTGGGCGTGGCGATTGCCGGTTGGCAGCTTGCGCACCTGGGCCGCGACTTCCTTCCCCCGTTCGACGAGGGCAGTGTCCAGGTCAACGTCACGCTCCCTCCTGGCTCATCACTCGATGCGTCAAATCAGGTGTCGTCACTCATCGACGCGAAACTGCAAGCGATGCAACAGCGCGATGACAATCCAGACGGCGAGATCATCAATTTCGTGCGGCGGACTGGGCGGGCCGAGATGGACGAGCATGCGGCACCAGTCAACGCCGGTGAATACATCCTCAGCATGAATCCCCACAATGGCCGGCACCGCGAGGAGATCATCGACGACCTCCTTGCAGAGCTCGGCAAGGAGGTGCCGGGAGTGGCCATCGAGGTTGAGCAGCCACTGGCTCATCTCATCAGCCACATGGTTTCCGGCGTGTACGCCCAGATCGCCATAAAGGTTCATGGCGATGACATCAGCGTCCTCATCCGCGTTGCGGATCGCATCCAAGACGCGATTCGCACCGTGCCGGGCCTCACACCCCCGGTGATCGAGCCGATCCAACAGGCCGAAGAGCTCCACATCCGCCTACGGCCAGACGACCTTGCCCTCTACGGGGTCACCCGCGGCCAGATCGCTCGCGTGCTCCAGACGGCGCTCCAGGGGGAAGTGGTGTCCCAAGTGCTCGAAGGCCAACGGCGGTTCGACCTCCTCGTTCGGTTGGAGGAGGGCACACGCACCGATTACGCCGACCTCGGGCGACTCCGGATCGACCTTCCCGATGGTCAGGACCAGATCGAGCTACGGCACGTAGCCGATGTCGGCGAGGGGCGAAGCCCCAACGCCGTGAACCGTGAAAACGCCCGGCGCCGCATCGTCGTTCGCTGTAACACCCAAGGCCGCGACCTCTCGAGCGCCGTCGCCGAAATCAAGCAGCGGGTCGGCGAGAAAGTCGAGCTACCTGAGGGCTATTTCGTCGAATACGGGGGGCAGTTTGAGAGCCAGGAACGTGCCACGGTTTTGATTGGCGTGCTCGCAGCGGTATCGGTGGCGGGCATGTTTGTCGTGCTCATGATTCTGTATCCCTCGGTCCGGATCGTGTTACAACTGCTCAACGCGCTCCCAACGGCGTTCATCGGTGGTGCCATCGCGCTGGTTCTGACCGGGCAGTCGCTCTCAGTGGCGAGCCTCGTGGGATTCATTTCGCTCGGTGGAATCGCCGTCCGCAACGGCATTCTCCTGGTGACCCATTACTTCCATCTCATGCAGGTCGAGGGGGAGGCCTTCTCGCAGCAGATGGTGCTCCGTGGCAGCCTCGAGCGGCTCGCGCCGGTGCTCATGACGGCGCTCACCGCTGGCATTGGCCTTGTGCCGCTCGTGATCGGTGGTCAGGAGCCAGGTCGCGAGATTCTGTATCCTGTGGCGACGGTCATCCTCGGCGGGCTCGTCACATCAACCTTCTGCGAGTTTCTGATCCACCCAGGACTGTTCTGGAGGTTCAGCGGCCAGGATGCCTCACGGCTGGCCCGTACCGATCAATCGGACGAGGCCATCCTCGGTGCAGACGACAAGCATTGAACGGGAGTTCCGTTGCGTGACGGAACCGAACAGGACCTTGATTGGGAGCTATCGATATGAGTCAGTCCATCAGTTTCTCGAGTGTTTCGTACGGCGCGATCATGGCCGCGACTTTGATGGCCGTAGGATGCGGACAACCTCCGGCACCTCCGAAGGCTCCAGTCGCAACAGCCACGAAGCCAAAGGAAAAAGACCACGACCACCCGCATGACGACGGCGGGCATCACGGCCACGGGGTTGGACCCCACGGCGGCACGCTCGCCGACTGGGGGGGTGGCAAGTATCACGTCGAGTTCACGGTGGACCACGACAAGAAGGAGACGGTCATCTACGTGTTGGGCAGCGACGAGAAGACCGCGGCACCCGTCAAGACTCCAGACGGCACGCTCCTCCTCACGATCAAGGAGCCGGCATTTCAGGTCCAGCTCACCGCCCGCCCGCTCGCTGGCGAGGGTGATGGAATGTCGTCTTGCTACGGGGGCACCCACGAGAGCCTCGGGATCGTGCGTGAGTTTTCGGGAACGATCAGCGGCGAGGTAAACGGGGTTCCGTACGCCGGCGAATTTGCCGAGCAGCCGCACGGTGACCACGACCATAAATGACCGAGCGTACGCGGCGCGAGTCGCCGAGGGGCTTACCCATCTTCCGCGATCGACAGCGAGGCCGCCGGTTACGCCGAGTGCCCCGGTCCCGTGACTTGTAGACGCTTCCTGATCAGCGCCTGGCGACGCATCCGTCACCACATTCCCTACAACCGGACGATACCACGATGATTGAAGCGACCTGAGCGGTTCGCCGCCGCAATCTCCTGGCGACTGGTTTCATGTGCGGCATGCGAACACTCATGCGGGTGAGCATCAAAACGGTGATGGCCATGGTCGTGATCAGCCTCGATGCCCAGCCTCTCGCTGCGCAGGGACTCTCGCCCACGACGCTCGAGGAGTTCGTGGCGCTCGCGGAGCAGAGCCATCCAAAACTCCGCGAGGCCCTGGCGGCGGTAGAGGCGGCCCGGGGCAAGGCAGTCCAGGCCCGGCTCTACCCCAATCCCATGCTCGCCGCGGGTTCCCCGCAAATAGCGGGCGCCGACAGCCAATGGAACGGTTTCGCCTCGCAGGACATCGTGACGGCCGGCAAGCTCCGGCTCTCGCAGCAAGCCGCCCTCCGCGAAGTCCAAAAGGAGGAGTATGAGCTGATCCGAGCTCGCTTCGACGTGCTGCGGGAGGTGCGGGCATCATTCTACAACCTCCTTGTCGCGCAGCGGCGGGTCGAGATTTACCGGCTCCTCCTCGAAATCGCGCAGCGTTCCTATCGCATCGGGACGGAGCTCGAACAAGCCGGCGAAGGGACCAGGGCCGACGTCCTCTTCTGGAGCATCGAAAGGGACCGTGCGGAAGTGCGGCTCCTCAATTCCATGGTGCTCGTGGAAACGGGACGGCGCGAGCTTGCCGCGGCGATCGGGCTCCCACGTGCCGACGTCGGCACGATCCAGGCGGATCTCTTCGCGAAGCTCCCATCCTTTGATCTGAAAAACCTCCAGGAAGCTATCGTCCAGCGGAACGCGCTTCCGCAGGCGGCCGAGGCAGATATCGCTCGGGCGCAGTGGGCGCTCGAACGGGCGGTCGTGGAGCCGATTCCAAACGTCAACGTGCTAGGAGGCTACCAGCGACAGGTCGACTTCCCACCCCAGGACCAAGGGCTCTTGCAGGTCATGGTCGAGGTGCCGCTTTTTGACCGCAACCAGGGCAACATCCGCTCGGCCCGCGCCGATATCGCGACATCGCGGGCGAATCTTCGATTGATCGAGTTGGACCTGGCCACGCAGGCAGCCCAAACAATCGCACACTATCGCACGGCACAGCGCCTGGCGAGTTGGTATGAAGAATTCATCATTCCGAAAGCCCGTGAGACCGTTCACCTGACCCAAAAGCTCTACGCCCAGGGCGAGGTCACGTTCCTGAGTCTCTTGCAGGCACAGCGAACCCTTACCGAGACAGAGCTCGCGTTTGTGGACGCTCAGGAGGACCGTTGGCGTGCCGCCGTGGAGGTCGCCGACCTTCTTCAGTTGGAGGCCTTCCCGCCCCCATTCGATGCGCCGGCGACCATGGCAACCGACCTCCAGGCGGAGTTGGGAGACGGCGGACGGCGTGTGGGTCTCGATCCAAACCGTCCCGCGCCTGTTCAGCCTCCGCCCGCCGCGATCATGCCCGAGTTGATTCGGCCCCTCCCGCCTCCATGACACGCAGATGAACCCACGCATGACCACGACTTCCTTTCGCTTCACCGCTGTCGCCGCTGTGCATTGCATCGTTACCTTCGGGGCACTCGCCATCGTGGCGTCAGCCCGCGCCGAGGACTTTCCGGTCGCTTCCTGGCCGCCGCCAGCGAAGGCACCAGATCCACTGGCGGGCACGCTCGCGATTGACCCTGCGGTGACCGGCAGGGACGCCGAAGCGGTCATGGCCAAGATGCTCCCGGCCCGCACCGACCAACCTTCCGACTGGCAGGCTGGCCTCGAACCCCTCCATTACTGTGGCGAACCGCGACTCCTGCCGCCGTGTGTCCCGCCCCCACCGTGCCATCCGGCTGCGCCTCCCCAGCCCTATGACCTCATTGGCGTCCCTGGAATGCCGACGCGCGGCCCGCGGTATCGTGGCCCATGCTGCCCGAAAACCGGCACCCACGATGATGGTCCTCTACCGCATGTGCATCGGCTCCACAATCGTGTCTTCGACTGGTTCTACCGAACGAAGTAGCGACACCTCCCCGCGTTCGCCCGTCGCGCCGAAAGATAGCCTCGAAACGATTCAGCTACGAACAGCCGATGGTCGCCCGCCACACATCCATCGACATCCACCAAGATGTGGGACCTCCTGGTGCAGGTGCGTTGAATGACCGATGACAGGGCGGCCACGCGGAACGCCGAGAGGTTCGCGATCCGGACCGACGCTGTGGCGGTCGTCGGGGCAGGTGAAACCGCACTTGTGACCGGGGCCGCGGGCTTTATCGGATCCCATCTGTGTCAGGCCCTGGTGAGTCGGGGCACTACGGTCGTCGGCATTGACTCGTTCGATCGCTTCTACGCCCGGCGGCTCAAGGAAGCCAACCTGGATCGCGTGCGTGCAGCACCGTCGTCGGGCGGCTCGTTCGTCTGCCATGAGGCGGACATTGTCGATGCGTCGATGGTGCATTCGATCGTCGAGGAAACTCGCCCGACAGTTGTCTTCCATCTAGCGGCGCTCGTCGGCATTCAGCCGAGCCTTGCGGAACCCTCGCGCTATGTCTCGGTGAATCTGGCTGGCACGACCAACATGCTTGAGGCGTGCCGGAGCATCGGCTGTCGGCGAGTTGTGTTCGCGAGCAGTTCGAGTGTCTACGGCGACTCCGCGCCGTTGCCGTTCCGGGAGGACGATCATGCCGACGAGCCAATCAGTCCGTATGCGGCGACGAAGCGGGGGGGCGAACTGATCGCCCAGGTCTACGCATCGACGTTTGGTCTGCGGATCGCGTGCTTGCGGTACTTCACCGTCTTTGGCCCCGGCCAGCGTCCCGACCTGGCGATCACGTCGTTCATGCGCCGGATGGCTGCAGGCGAGACGATCACGCTCTTCGGCGATGGGACGAGCAGCCGTGACTACGCGTACATCGACGACATCGTGGATGGGACGATCGCCGCCGGCGCCTGGACGGCCGCCAACGCCCCATGCTGTCGCGCCTTCAATCTCGGTGGATCTCACCCTGTGACGCTCTTGCGACTCGTCGATGCCGTCGCGTGTACGGTCGGCGTGACCCCCGACGTGCGCAACGGCCCCGGTCGCGCCGGCGACGTGCAGCGTACCTGGGCAAGCCTTGATCGCAGCGGTCCTGAGCTCGGATACGCGCCAAGGATCTCTTTGGAGGAGGGCCTCCAGCGTCAGTGGACGTGGTTGAAGTCGGATCTGGCGGCCGGTTCATGGGAACGTCGGTTTGCGGCCGCAGGGGTGGCGCCTTCAGGAATTCACCGAAGGAATATGGGCTAACCCGAAATTGCCCGAGAGCCACGCAGCCGACCCTCGATCAACTGGACAGCTCGATCAACGCCGTTCACGTAGACAGGCGGCGTGGTCGCCCGCCGGGGTTGCAGCAGCAGTTGGCGGATTCGATCCGGTAGATCGTGTGGTGTGACCTGTTCCCACGGGTGGAGACGAGCTGCCTGGTTGTCGTACAGACGCGGTTGGGGCAGGCCCAGCAGAGGTGTGCTTGTCGCGCGTGCCTCGTACACCGTGTTGTAGCCACCCGCGCCAACGAGTATGTCAACGCCGCGGAGCAGCAGCAGCAATGGCCACCGACCACGCGGAATGTCGATGGCTTCGTGATCGTCGTCGGGCACCGGCGAGGTGGCGGCAAGGCTGGCCAAGCGAACAACGGCCAGTGGTGACAAGTCGCGGCCGAGTTGACGGGACAGGGCCGCGGCCCATTTCCACTCGTCCGGCTTCCCACAACCGGAAACCACCACCAAGGGGCGTTTGTCCTGATGCGGAACTCGCAGCAGGCCCCGCGCCCGATCGGGCGACAACAGTTCGCTGGCATCCGCTAGCAACCAGGGCTGCGTTCCCACGGCCTGCGGCAGTTCCCGCAGGACACCCTGTTCGCCGGGCATGAGGATCAGGTCGTACCGCGAACTGACGGGCTGCAAGGAGAACTGGTCGATGTATCGTGGACTCAGGGTGCGATGCACCAGCACCTTTGCGACAGCCACGCCCGGCAGCAAGTCGGCCAGTTCGCCGGCCAGTCCTCGCGGAAACGTATCGACCACCAGCACGTCGTAACCACCTCGGACGACGATTCGCCGTATGCAGCGTGCAAGTGGGTCGCGTCCCCAAAGGGCATCGAGCGGTGTGATGTCGATCGAGTGGGGAATGTTCAGCAGGCAGTTACCAGGGCGAAACATCGGTGCCAGCGGGCTGTTGCTCAGAATGCGCACGTGGTGCCCGCGGCGGGCCGCCGCGCGA
>JBGTKO010000090.1:0-3500 GCA_041744595.1 Pirellulales bacterium | reverse complement strand
GGAGGGCGAAGCTCGGTTTTCTCCGAGTGAGCGGAGGGCACGGAAGTGAGGCCGCGTGCGGCCGAGCGGTGGCCGACGGAGTGGGAGCCGGGCTTCGCCCGGCGACCTCAAGCCGGAGACGACGCCGGGACGGCGGCGACGGCGCGACAGCATCCCGTCCGGCGATGTGACACGGGCAGCCCCTCGCCGTCCTGCCACAGGACTATGGTTTCACCCGCACTGATTCATCTTGTCGCGTGGCGTGCCGGCGGCGACGAGCTCGGGCGTGACCCGCGACGTGACCTCGCCGTCGTCGGCAGCAATCGTCACCGCAATGCTCTTGTAGGCCGGCGTGCGCGAAAGCGGATCAGCGGCCTTGGGAACCAGCACGTTGCTTTCTGGGTAATACATCGCCACGCAGCCGGGACGAATCTCCTCGAACGACGACACGATCTGACCACGCATCTCTCCCGCCGTGCTCGCGATGCGACACCGCCCGCCGGCAGTCAGGCCAAAGCGGCGGATGTCGTCAGGATGAATCAGCACGATGTCGCGCCGTGTCTGGTTGCGATAGAGATCCTCTTCCTCATAGACGACCGTGTTGAACTGCCCTTCGCTGCGGATCGTCATGAGGACAAGCCCATCGGGCGCCGGCGGGATGTCGTGGACCGCGAGGTGCGCCTTGCCGTCAGCCGTCGGGAAGGTTGGCGTGTCTATCGCCCGGCCAGCAATCGAAAATTCTTGCTTGGTCCGGTCGATGTCGGCGATCGACTCGAGACCGGGCACGATCGCAGCGATGGCGCGGCGGATCGTGGACGTGTGGGCCATGTCTCGCCAGGTCACTGGGCCACCCTCGCCGAGAACACGTAGGGCGAGGTCGGCGATGATCTCCACCTCCGCACGCGGTCCGACGTGCCGCGACGGGCCGCCCTCGGAGAGCCGGATGTAGCTGAACATGCTCTCCTGCGTGGAAGGTTCGGGTTCTTCGTCGCGGGCAAGCACGGGAAGAATGATCGTCTCTTCAGCTCCGAGGCCGCCGGCATGCCCCGTGTTGAGCGACGTGTTGAGATAGACGACCGTGTCGATCTTTCCCATGGCTTGTTCGGCATACGTGGCATCGGGGCTCGCGCCCCAGAGATTGCCGCCGAGGCACAGGGCAAACCGCATGTCGCCACGGTCTGCCGCGTCGAGGCATTCGAGTGTGTCGTACCCCTTGGTGGTCGGCAGCGTCACGCCGTAATGGTTTTGGAGTCGCTCAAAGATGGCGGTCTTGAGCGTAGGGGTCACGCCCACCGTGCCCATGCCCTGGATATTGGAGTGGCCTCGGATCGGCTGGAGGCCCGCACCAGGACGGCCTACCATCCGCCGCATGAGGGCGAGCGCCGCGATCGCCTGCACAGTGGCGGCGCCGTGGAGGTGGTGCGTGACTCCCATCGTCCAGGCGAAGACGGCCCGCTTGCTCTCGGCGTACTGGGCAGCAATGTCGTCGATATGAGCCTTCGCGACGCCACTCTTGGCTACAATCTCCTCCCACGACAGGGCATCGATCTTTGCAGCCAGTTCCGGCCAGCCCGTGCAGTGGTCCGCCAGAAACGCTTCATCAACAACAAGCTCTCCGGCCGAATTTCGCGGGCTTTTATCATGAAGGTCTCGCAGCCGCTTCATGAGACCGTAGACGAGCGCGAGGTCACCGCCGACATACGGCTGCACATAGGTGCTCGCGATCTCCGCGCCGAAGAACAGCGCCCACGCATCACTCGGCACAGAAAAGTTGACGAGGCCCGTTTCGATGATCGGATTCACCACGATCACCTTCCCGCCGCTGCGGCGAACGGTCATGAGCGTCCGCATCATCCGTGGGTGATTGCTCGCCGGGTTGCCGCCGATGAGCATGACGAGGTCCGACTTCTCCATGTCATCAAGGCGGATCGTGCCGGCACTCGTGCCGATGACGGTCGCGAGCCCCACGCCACTCGCCTGGTGGCAGTAGTAGGAACAGTTGTTGACGTGATTCGTGCCGTAGAGCCTGGCAAAAAGCTGAAGCAGAAAACCCGCCTCGTTACTCGATCGTCCGCTGAAATAGAAAAAGCTCTCGGCTGGGGCCGTCTGGCGGAGCTTGGCCGCGATCCGCTCCATCGCCACTGACCATTCGATCGGCCGGTAATGCTGCGATCCCTTTTCAAGAATCACCGGCTGCACGAGCCGCCCGGAATGCTCCATCTCGCGGGGTGAGAATTTTCTGAGTTGCGGAACGGAATAGGTCTCGAAGAACGTCGGCTTCACCGCTCCTTGCATGTCGGCGACCATTGCCTGAAATGATTTTTTACAGACCTCTGGAAAGTGGCCCGCTTCGTTGACCATGCCCCCGGACTGCCCACCCATGCCGAGCGCACAGGTCTTGCAGGCGTTCTTCGACCGCATCGCCTTCCAGAGGGCCCAGAGGCCGCCGGCCTGGCGAGCTTTCTTGAAGGTATAGAGGACAGCCCGCCAGCCGCCACCGGATCGGACGCGTCCCATGAGCAGTTACCCCAGGTTCACGGTGACGGTCTTGTGCTCGAGGTAGGGGTCGAGCCCCTTCTCTCCAAGTTCGCGGCCAAAGCCCGATTGCTTGAATCCACCGAACGGCGCGGCAGCATCAAAGACGTCGTAGCAGTTGACCCACACGGTGCCAGCCCGCAGCTTCTTGGCCACGGTGTGGGCTCTGGCCACGTCGCGAGTCCAGACGGCTGCGGCCAACCCAAAGTTCGTCGCGTTCGCCCGCTTCACGAGCTCATCGACATCGGAAAACTTCAGCACCGAGAGGACCGGTCCAAAGATCTCCTCGCGGGCGATCGCCATTTCATCTTTCACATTCGTGAAGACCGTCGGCTCGATGAAGAACCCGCGGTCGCCCACGCGATTACCGCCGGTGGCGAGAGTAGCCCCTTCATTCTGACCAACTTCGATGTAGCCCATGATCTTGTCGAACTGGGCCTTGTCTACCTGCGGCCCCTGCTGCGTCGCGGGGTCAAAGGGATCGCCCACGCGACGTTTTTTACTTTGATCGACCACCCGTTCGACAAACTCCGCGTGAATCTTGTCTTCGACGAAGAGTCGCGAGCCGGCGCAGCAGCACTGCCCCTGGTTCAAGAAGATGCCGACATGAGCCCCCGCCGCCGCCGCCTCGAGATCCGCATCCGCAAAGACAATATTGGGACTCTTGCCGCCAAGTTCAAAGGTGAGCCGCTTCAGTTGATCAGCGGCCTGACGCATGATGATCTGCGCGGTTTCACCGGAGCCCGTGAAGGCGACCTTGTCGATCCCCGGATGCTTCACGATCGAACCGCCGGCGGTCGGTCCGAAGCCCGGCACGACGTTGATCACGCCGTCGGGCACACCGGCTTCCTGGGCCAGCCGCGCGAGCCGCAGCGCCGTCAGCGGCGTCTGCTCTGCCGGCTTCATCACGATCGTGCAGCCTGCGGCCAAGGCCGGGCCCCACTTCCAGGCCACCATCAGAATCGGAAAGTTCCACGGGATGATCT
>JBGTKO010000089.1:0-11995 GCA_041744595.1 Pirellulales bacterium | reverse complement strand
GGCCCGGTGCTGTCGGCGAACCGCTCGGTCTGCACGCCCAACGCGTCGAGCATCGACACGTAGAGGTTCGCGAGTGGCACTTTCTTGGCGCCGGTGAACATGTGCATGGATCCGTGCCGAAAGCCGAGCTTTCCGCCGCCGGCCAACTGGATGGGGTAGTTCTTGTTGCTGTGCGAGGCGTGCGGATGCGCTGAGCCCCAGAGGACCAGTGTGCGATCGAGCATCGTGCCGTCCGCCTCGGGTGTCTCCGCAAGCCGCTTCAAGAAATAGGCGTGCTGCTCGGCCCGCCAGCGGTCCCACTGGCCGGAGTAGTCGATGGGCCGCTTGTGGGCGATGTCGTGGGTGGCTCCCTTGTAGCCGAGGGCATATGTGGCATAGTTCCACAGCTCGCTGTCGCTCGACTGCTCGCTTTCGAGCATCAACGTCGCATACCGCGTCGAGTCAGTGCGAAACGCGAGAAACACGAGGTCGTACATGCAGCGGAGATACTCGGCGGGATCCTTGTGGGTGACCTCGAGATTAAGCCCCTTGGTATCGACGTCGGGCAATGGCTCGTGAGTCCACTGGCTCGTCCGTTCCACTCGCTGCTCGAGGGCGCGGATGGACTCCAAATACTCTTCAAGCGTCTGCCTGTCGGATGCCCCGAGATTGGTTCGCAGCGTTTTCCCATGATCGATGAGAACATCGAGGATACTCGCCTCGCGGGCGAGGCCGGCCCGCACTGTCTCGATGTCGCGGCCGAGGTACGGGTCGAACATGCGACTGAAAATGTCCTGCGGCCGGTGCATGGAAGGAATTGGCCGCCCCGGCCCTCGGTGCGACAGCGTCTTCGTGCGGCCGTAGGTGCCGGTGCCTCCCTCGGTGCCGAGGACCAGCGACGGATACCGGGTTTCGTGCCCGAGGGCGTTGGCCGCAACCTGGTCGATCGAGATCGAATTGGTCTTCTCGTGGCCGGTCATATTGGCGCCCGTGGCAAACACGTCGCCGGCGCTATGTCCCCCCATCTTCCATCCTCCTTCGTGGTCCAGGCCACAGAGATAGCTGATGGAGTCTTTGAATGGCGCGAACGGCTTGGATGACGAGTTGAACGTGAGCGGACCCGGCTTCGCGCAGGGCCACCAGCTCCAGGGATTCGCTTTCGCCGGATCGGGAATGCCCTCGACACCGTCGGGCATGTACGCACCGTAGGCGAAGTACGACACGAGCATCCGCCGGGGAGTGGCCGCGGCGGAGACGGCCGCGGCGGCGGGCGTCATGCTTTCGAGGAGCGGAAGACCCAGGGCGATGCCACTGCCACGGAGCATCGCACGGCGGGAAAGGTGCCAAGATTTTTGTGTCATCGTCTTCTCACCTTGGCCCTGGAATCCCGCGAACTTGTGTCCCGCGAACTATCAATCCCGCGAAACGTCTCGCTTTCACACACTGCAAGAATCATATCCCGCAGCCGGTACCCGTTTTTCGCGAGCTGTGCGAGAAGCTGTTCGACGGCGAAGCGGTCACGGTAGGTCAGGTCGCGACCGATCGCGTAGGCGAGCAGCCGGCGAACCATGTTTTCGGCAATCGCCTCGCGCCGATCGCGAAGCAGATAGGCTTTGAGCTGTTCCATGCCATCGACATCTGGCCCGAGTGGCACGCGGGCGTCGGCCTGAACCTCCACCGTGTTGACGGAGGCGAGGTAGGCGGCATACCCGGCAAGATCGCCGTCTTTCGCACGGTTGAATCCACGGACGCGTTTGCCCTCACGGGGAACGAATGGCTGGTATCGGCCGACGGCGTTGTAGTGCTCAAAGGGGATTCCCCACGGATCGAGCCGCACGTGGCATTCGTTGCAACTCTCTACCTGCCGGTGCCGTTCGAGAAGATCTTTGATCGTGACCGCCTTCTCGGCTGATTCACCCGCCGAGTCGGCAAGCGCCGGTACCTCGGCGGGTGGAGGTGGCACATCATCACCGAGGATCGCCTCCCTGAGCCATACGGCCCGGTAGATGGGATGAGGTGCCGAGCCTGTTCCATTACCGATGAGCACCGAGCCATGCGTAAGCAAGCCGCCGAGATGATGCTCGGGCCGAATCGGCACGGGGCGGAGTTCATGCCCTTGAACCCCTTCGACACCGTAGTGGGCAGCAAGTGGCTGATTGAGATACGCGAAGTCGGAATCGACGAGATTCGAGACGGGGGCATTGCGACGGATCAGTTCGGCGACGAAGCCCGTGGTCTCATCGAGCATGTAATGGCGGATTGTCGGTCGGTAGGGCTCCTCGGTGCCGGCCCGCTCCCCTGCGGGCACGTAGTAGAGAAATCGCGGAAACAGATCGCTGTTGATCGGCACGGTCTGCATCTTCGCAAGGCCGAGCCACTGCATCGTGAAGTTTCGCACGAAGTCTTCGGAGCGGTCGTCTGCCAGGAGGCGTTGGGCCTGCTCGGCGATCACCTTCGGATCATCGAGTCGGCCGTCGGCGGCAAGCCGCATCAGCTCGTCATCTGGCATGCTCGCCCACAGAAAGTAAGAGAGCTTCGAGGCGAGCTCGAACTGCCGCGACGTGCGGTCGTCGGTGACGGTGTGGTAGAGAAACGGAGGAGAAATGAGCACCATGGCCAAGGTCTCCCGAATGGCGCCCTCGAAAGACTCGCACGACGGTTGGATGAGCTCGTAGACGGCGACAAACCGATCGATCTCGGCGGGCGTCGCCGGGCGACGGTAGGCGCGGGCCATGAACCGGCCGAGCACTCCTCGCAAGTAGACCGGAGGGTTGCTCTCCCGCAGCGGCGAATCAAACAGGATGCGGGTATGGTGCTCCGGCGGCCAGACGTCAGCCACCGGACACTCAAACTCCATCCAGTTCACTACGGCCCGCGGCATGGAGAGTCGGCGGGGCCAATACAGAAAGTCATTCTCGTCGTTCAATGTGCCGTCGTCGTAAAGGTTCTGCGGCGTGATCACGGAGGCGGGAAAGTTTTCGATTCGACCGGTGAACTCGAAGACTTTTGGGTCCGGCCCCGTCAGCCGAACGGTGCCGACCGGCCTGATCTGCTGCGCGGAACTATTGATATTGAGGGCCTGGCCCATTACGAGTCGCAGTGGCATCTCATCGATGCCCCGCGGAAGGATTGCCGAAGCCTGGAAGCGAATGCGAAACTCGCCCGTCGGGGGCGTGCTTTTGACCGGCATGCCCTCGCCCGGCGTGCCCTTGCGGGAAGTCTGGCATTCGATCTCGTCCATCCCGAGCCCCTGCTCGACTTTCGCCGGCTGCCACTCCTGACGGGTGGTGTGTACCGCGGGCTTGCTGGGATCGACGATGGCACTGGCCATTGCGCGGCGGTTACACTCGAGGTAGCGATCGAGCTGCTCAGGGCCGATCCGCATCATGTCGGGCGTGTTGTTGAAACGGTAGGGCGTGACAGCGTCTTTCGGCAGACTATCGATCAGGTCGAGACGAAAGCCGAGCAGATCGCGCATCGTGTTCTCATACTCGACGTTTGTCAGCCGTCGTGCCGTTGGCAGGACGGTCTGATTCGTTTCATCGCGGCAATGCGTGAGGAGGCGATCGCGGATCCACCCGATGACCGCAGCCCGTTCGGTTGCAGCGGGCTGGTCTTCTTTCTCCGGGGGCATCTTGCCATGCCGCAGAACATCAAGCACACGGTCCCACCGGGCCGCTTCATCGACGAACCAGGGGCCGTCGGTGAGTGATTCGAGGATCATGTCTCCCTTCGGATCGTCTGCGGTATGGCAGTCGATGCAGTAGGTATCGAAGAACGGCTTCGGTCCAACGGCGTGTGCGATCCCACCGCTTCCAACCATCGTGGCGATGGCAAGTTGAAAGAGCCCGGCGAGCGCCAACAGTGAACGGGGCATACGCAAACCAAAAAACATCTCTGAAAACAAGAATTATCATACCACCGTGCTACACCGTTGCACTGGCGAACCCGAAGACGAAAACACTCGAGCGGCGATGCTCCCGAAAACTACGATCGACCCTCCGTCCCAGATTCAACCAAGGAGATTTCATGAGCACGCGCTGTCTCGTCACTCTGAGTGTGCTTGTCCTTGCCTTGCCCCTGGCCAATCATGCGACCGCCCAGGGCCCGCGCCCAAACATCGTCCTGATCCTTGCAGACGACATGGGCTTTGATTCGGTGTCGGTCAACAATCCCATGGGCATGGGCCCGCTCAAGACGCCAAGCATTGACCGGCTTGCCGAACAGGGAATGAATTTCCTCGATGCGCATTCTGCGTCAGCAGTCTGCACGCCGTCGCGCTACGGCCTGCTCACCGGGCGGTACTGCTGGCGGACCGCGCTGAAGAAGGAGGTGCTCTGGGATTACGCCCGACCGCTGATCGAGAAAGAACGGCTCACTGTGGCCGACCTGCTCAAGCAGCAAGGCTATGCGACCGGCATGGTTGGAAAATGGCACCTCGGGCTGAACTGGTTCGACAGCGAGGGCGAGCTGGCCAACGCGGACCTCAGAATCACCGACGCGATTTGGCGGGAGGCCGGCGGCTCTGCCAACCGCGTGCGTGGGGCTGAAAACCGTATCGACTGGACCAAGCCCGTCACCGGCGGGCCGACAGACCATGGCTTTGATGACTACTTCGGTGTGGACCTGCCGAACATGCCCCCCTACGCATGGATCAGGCACGACACGCTCACGGCCGTGCCCAGCGTTCCCAAACCAGAAGCGATGTTTGGCACCGATGGCCCGATGGTGCCCGGCTGGAAGCTCGAAGAGATCTTGCCAACGCTTGCCGAGAAGAGCAGCCAGTGGATCGTCGAGCAGGCGAAGGCAGACAAGCCGTTCTTCTTGTTCCTGTCGCTGACCTCGCCGCACACGCCGATCGCACCGAGCGCGGCGTTTCAGGGAAGGAGCGTGAACCGCTACGCCGACTTTATCGTCGAGACTGACTGGGTCGTCGGCCACGTGATGCAGGCGTTGGAGGAGGCCGGCGTCGCGGGCAACACGCTGGTGATTTTTACCTCCGACAATGGCACGGCGAGCGCGGCCGGCGTCGGAGCACTCAAAAAGCTGGGCGTGGACCTCACCTATGCCCTCAGGGGGTTGAAAGGGGGGCTCTACGATGGCGGCCACCGCGTGCCGTTCATCGCCCGCTGGCCGGGCGTGATTGCCGCCGGGTCGATCAGCAATGCGCTCATCTGCCTCAATGATTTTCAGGCAACGGTTGCAGACCTGCTGAGCGTCGAACTACCCGATGACGCAGCCGAAGACAGCACGAGCATCCTTCCGCTCTTGACTGGTGAGATGACCACGCTGCCCGACCGACCCGCAGTGGTCCACCACGCCTACGACGGCAGCTTCGCGATCCGGCAGGGCAAATGGAAACTGATTCCAGGCGAGCCGCCCCAGCTCTACGACATGCAGACGGACATCAAAGAGTCAAACAACCTTGCCGCCCAGCACCCAGACATCGTCCAGCGGCTGGGGCAAACGCTTGGGACGTATCAGACGACCCGTTCACGAGCCGATCGACTGTCACGGTGAAGTGGTCGCCGCGGGCTCATTCACGGCCGGCTGCGGCCCGTCTCCCGAATGTTATTCAGCCGCTGCCGAAGCGCCGCGGCCCGCTCCGGGTCGCCGGTCACGAGGTTGGTCGTCTCGCCTGGGTCTGTGAGCAGGTTGAAGAGCATCCCTGCGGGGTCGTGCCCCAGTTCGGTGTTGGTGTTCTTATTGATTTTCGGCCCCTTCGACGGCTCGATGTACTTCCACGGGCCGGCTCGTAGTGCCAACGACCGCCCATGCTCGACGAGATGCTCGCGGCCTTCGGCCGATTCCCCCAAAAGCGCCGGCAACACGTTGAAACTGTCTGGGCCATCGTCGTCAGCAAGCGGCTGACCGGTGAGCGACGAAAGCGACGCCAAGAGATCGGTCTGCCCTACGAGCGCGTCAGACTCGCCCGGCTTCACTCGCGCCGGCCAGCGGACGAGGAAGGGAACCCGCGTGCCCCCTTCGAAGTTGCTGTACTTGCCCCCGCGGAACGGCCCGGCGGGACGGTGTTCGCCGAGCTTTTCGACCGCGTCGTCCTGATACCCGTCGTTCAGCACCGGACCGTTGTCGCTGGTCAGGATTACGAGCGTGTCGTCGGCGAGCGCCAGTCGGTCGAGTGCGGCGAGCAGTTCGCCAACGCACCAGTCAAACTGCACGATCGCATCTCCTCGAGGCCCCAGCCCGCTTGCTCCGACGAATCGCGGATGCGGCACCCGGGGCACGTGGATGTCGTGCGTCGAGAAGAAGAGAAAAAATGGCTGCTCGCGGTTGCGTTCGATGAACTGCACCGCCCGCCGGGTGATTTCGTCGGCCATGTCTTCATCGACCCAGCGGGCCGCGTGGCCGCCCGACATGGAGCCGATCCGGCTGATGCCGTTAATGATGGTCCGGTCGTGTCCGTGGGTGAACTTCATCTTCAAGAGCTCGGGATGTTCGGTGCCGACCGGGTCGTCGCCGACCCGATCTCGGAAGCTGACGTGAATCGGATCGTTTGGATCGAGGCCGACAACGCGATGGTTCTCGACGTACACGCAGGGAACGCGATCCCCCGTGGCGGGAATCAGAAACGCTTCGTCAAACCCGACCTCCAGCGGGCCTGGTTTGATCTCGCCGTTCCAGTCGACGTCGCCGTCGCCCAGCCCCAGATGCCACTTGCCCACGACCGCCGTCCGGTAGCCCGCTTTGCGGAGTTGCGAGGCGAGCGTGGTCCGGCCGGGCTCGATGATCATTCCAGCGTCGCCGGGGAGGATGCCGGTGCCCTCGTGCCGCCAGGCGTATTCGCCGGTCAGCAGGGCATACCGCGACGGCGTGCAGGTGGCCGACGGAGCGTGGCTGTCGGTAAACCGCAGCCCCTCCCGCGCCACCCGGTCGGTGTGCGGCGTCTTGACCGCCGTCGCGCCGTTGCAGCCGACGTCGCCGAAGCCAAGGTCGTCGGCATAGATCAACACGATGTTCCTCGGCGCCGCCGCCGAGGCCATTGGGGCGGCACCACCGATCAGAATCGCGAAAACGAGCAACAGCCGGCGCATCGGGAATCTCCTCGGAAAACAGCGATGAAAAAGCGAGGATGGCCGCTCGTTCAGGGCTCCTGCAAGTCGAGGACGATGTCGTTGTCTTCCGGTTCAATCTTGACGGTCAGCCCACTGGTTGCAGGATTGTTGAACTGAACGGGAATCACCGACTCCGAAACGTCCATGTAGTTCTTCCCGTGGCCTCCGTCGTGGTCGCTGGAACCGCTTGCTTCAGCCGTCGGCACGGGGCGTTCCAACGAAAAGGCGTGGACCGCAACACCGGCCACGCCCACGGGCACGCCATCTCCGTTGTCGTAGGTGGTCACTTCGGCAATCTTGCCGTCAATGATTTTGCCTGACGCCGATCGCCTGCCCGGCACTTCAAAGACGATGGCCCCGTCCTTGATCGGCACTCCCGCAAACGTCACGACGCCCTTGACCTTCGCGAGTGGTGGCCGCTCTGAGCCGCAACCAAACGCACTGCTCAAGAGCACAACCACGCTCAAGCATGCCACCCAGGAACCACGCATCAATTTGTCCCTATCCATTCATGCTTGTTGAAGGCGATACACTCACTCGAACGCAAGGCCACCCGCGGTTTGGCGACACCTTACTGCATCACGTGTTCCACCTCGCCCCCCTTTCGGGACGCCATGGCCCGATAAGGCACCCCGTCAATCGAATCGCTGACAAACAGGACCGCCCCGTCACCCAGCAAGAAGTGGGCGCCTTGCGGGTGGAAGCTGCGAAAACCGATTGAGTCGTCCCAACGAGGATTGCCTGGGAAGGTGGGAAGATTGGCCTGCAAGGATTGATTCATGTGGTTGATTGGATGGGCCGTGGTGCCAAAGGATTGCACACCCCAGTTTTGCGTCACGCACATCGCCCCGACGGCCTCGCCGATGCAAAAAGTGTTAGACAAGCCGTCGGTGACGTGGGCGGGCGTGGCGCTCCAGCCCCAGCGGCCGATCATTCCCCGCACTGCAACCGGGCAAGCATAAAAATTTGCGAACGCGGGTGTCTCCCCGACCCCCGTCACGTTCCGGTAATCACCGATCACCGCCGAATAGTCGACGTTGGAAACCAGGTTTGCTCCCATGTTCTCTTGGGACGTGAGCTGGTTGCCCAGGGGGTTCGACGGACACACGAACTGTGGATGCACCTGCTGGAGAAATGCGAGGTTGTTGGCACTCGATGCACCAACGGTCCAGTCGAGCCGATCAAAGAGCGCTTGTTGCTCCACGAATGGAAGGATCCGCGGAATCCAGTTCCATCGCTGTGCGGACCCCACAAGACAGTGGGGATTGGAAATTGGCAGAGCCCCCGAACTGCCTTGGAATCCCTGGAGCGCGATACCGATTTGCTTCATGTTGTTACTGCAGTGCAATCGCCGTGCAGATTCGCGGGCTGCCTGAACTGCCGGAAGGAGCAATGCCATCAGGGTCGCTATGATGGCGACGACCACCAGAAGCTCGACCAACGTAAAGCCGCCACGCTTCGTTAGGTGAGAGCCATGCCGCATACGACCACAGGAGCCGCTCGCGGTTGCGGTCCGATATGCAAGGCCAAAGCGTGCCATTGTGATCCAGGTCCCCAGGGCGTCAGCAGATCCGTTTGACCGCGATACGCGAGCCAAAACATTGCCCAATCCAAAAATCATAGCCGGGAGCTCGGCATGCAAGCAACCAGGTGACCGACTCAGATGCCGGATGGCACGGCAGATACACGTCGCGACGCCTCGCTCCCACGGCTGACCGCCGTGGGCTTTTATGAGGCAAAAATGGGACCGGCTCGTACACGAACACGAAGGATAGGTATCGGATTGCGGAGGCGGAATCATCGTCCGATACTGAAGACGACACCACCCGTTGAAACCCGGCCGAACCTTCCGCCCCCGAGTGGTACGTGAGCAATGGAGAAACACCGCCCACATGACTCATTGCCAGCCGTTTGAACCGCACCACCTCGGCGCTCCTCCCGTCGCGACCCGAGCAGGCCATATGTTCGGTTTCATGGTGTGCTCGATCCTTGGAATGGTTCTGCTCCTTGGCTGCTCCCGGGGCCGCTCCGGTATCGAGATCGTAAGAGTTGAGGGCCGCATCACCTTTGACGGGGGGCCGATGCCAGCGGCCGGGACGCTCAGATTTCTGCCGCGATCGCAGGCCGCGAACGGAAGCGGCTCACGGCCGACCCGACCGGGCTCGGCACAATTTGAAACTGACGGACGGTTCCGAGTGACGTCGTGGGAGCCCGGGGATGGTCTCGTGCCCGGCACGTATGCCGTGTCGGTGGAATGCTGGCAGACGCCGCCGACGATGGATGGTCCCCCGGCTGTGAGCCATGTTCCGTCCACGCACCTGGCCGCGGCAACCACCCCGCTCGAGATCGTGGTTCCAATTGGTGAGAAGGTCGTGCAGGTCGATCTGAATATCGAACGGGCAAGCGAGTAACCCGGTCAGAGCATCTCCATCGCTTCGCCCCCGGCGCGGGAGCCAAGCGCGTTGTAGAGGCGGTAATCGATCGTGTCGCTCAGGAAGTGGACGCTGCCGTCGCAGAGCACGAACGTCGCTCCGGCCGCGTGGCGGCTCTTGAAGCCGCAGGCGTTGTACCAGAAGTTGTTCACGCCACTCGCCCCGTCGATGAACGTGTTGAGCGGGATCGTGGTGCCGTTGACCGGGAAGTTGTGGTTGTACGCTCCATTGAAGTGGCACTGGCTCGGCAGCGTCTCTCCCACCATGAACGTGTTGGAGAGCCCGTCTCGGATATGGGCCGCCCGCACCGGCTGGCGGAGCTCCCGATCAAAGACGCCCGCGCCCGCCCGTTGGCTGTTGCAGTTCCGTGATCCGTAGCTGCCGGTATCGGCGCAGCAGTAGGAGCCAAGGCCCGCCGGGCAGAACACACAGCGATCGCCCGCCGAGCAGCCGTCGGCCGTCGGCCCCATCGAGGCCGGGTACCAAAGGCCCATGCCGCGAGCCGGGTTGCGGGCGTTATTCAGGCCGGAGGCACTGGGGGTCTGTATTGTGTTGTTGCGAATTGGGCCGCCCGCTTCGGAATCCGATGGGCAGACGTAGGTGGGGATCACCGTCGTCACGGCCACCTCGTTGACCGGATCGGCGATGCTGACGGAGAGATCGAGGCGGTCGAATACCGGCCCCTGTTCGAGCCCAGGCAGGATGAGTGCGGCCCAGGTGCCCCCGCGAGAATGGGGCACGCCGAAGAGCCCAGAATTGTTGGCTCCATGAGGGAATGCTCCCGTCGATTCGTGGTACTGAAGCAACGCCACGCCGATCTGCCGCAGGTTGTTGCCGCACTGCACCCGCCGGGCACTCTCGCGAACCGATTGCACGGCCGGCAGGAGCAACGCCATCAAGAGCGCGATGATCGCGATCGTCACGAGCAGCTCGACTAAAGTGAAGCCGCTGTATTTCGGTTGGCTTGTGATGGAACGCGTGCCAGCCCCGAAGCCGCTCGCGGTTGAGGCCCGAGGTGCAAGGCTGAAGCGTGCCATCGCGATTCAAATCCGGGTGGGCATCGACGATCCGGTTTGGCCAAAGTCCGCGGGTCAAAATAGTGCCAACACAAAGAGCATAGACGGGAATTCGACATTCAAGCAACCGAGTGACTGACTTGAGATACCGGATGGCACAGTGAATACATGGCGTGGCGTGAATAGTAACTCACGGTCGTTGGAACGGCGCTTTCGTTCGGGATCGGCCATGAACGGCCAGAGAATGCGTCCCAAAAAAGTTGCCGCGATGGCACGATCAATAAATCGTTTGGCACGATTGTGCATGGATGTTCTTCCCTGGCGGAATACGATGGGCGGCGGCGTGTATGCCACCACATGGAGTTTCTGACCACCTATGAACGCGTCGTTTCGATTCATGGTTCGTCGTCTCGGCCTGACGATGATTCTTGCGGGAATTGCTGGGGCCTGCATCGCACCGAGCGTTGCGAATGCCACGATCATCTTTCAAGACGACTTCAGCGGTCTTGTGACTACTGACCTCAACGGATTGGCGCCCGACACGACCCCCGGTGCGACATGGGTCGCGGCTCCATTTTTCAAGGCAAATGGATCGTTCAACGGCACGGGCAGTGCGACGCTCGCGTTTAATCCTGCGAACGGAAACGTGTACACGTTGGACATTTCGTTTGAGGCAGTCACTGGCGGGAGTTGGGTCGCCTTCGGCTTTGCCAACGGTCAAGGAACGGTCGCGAGCACTTTGTATCGATTCACTACGGAGAACGGCAATCAGATCGTCGAGGGGCGTGCTTGGGGTCTGATCCGTACCACGGGAGATGCAAACAACAACGTTACCTTTCTGCAGGGCAGCCAAGGGGCAGCCGCCGCCGCGTCGAATTGGGCGAGCCTGACGACCCAAGACGCGCCATTAGATGTCCGTGTGGTGCTGGATACGACTGACCCCCTTGACTGGACGACGACGATGTTCGCCCGGACGGGAACAGACCCATATTCGGTGATCCGTGCAGAAACGTCGTTGGTGAATACCAGCATCAACTCCGTGGGCTTCTCAAGCTCGGGCAGTACTTCGACGGTCACAAACTTCACGCTGGTTGCCGTTCCCGAGCCGGGCTCGATCGTGCTGCTGGCATGCGGCGGACTCTTTCTGGCGTTGCGTCGCCGACGCTCCTGAAAAGGCCCCCGGCCCGACACTGGACCGCTTGGCAAAACATGCCGCCGCAGGCTTGCGGAGCAGGCACCATTCTGCACCAATGGGGCCGCTATGCCTTTGTTCCTCGTGAAGATTTTGTCGCCGTTGGTTTTGGTGGCGATGTGCCTCGCGCGGCTCGACGCTGCGGACAGGCCCAACGTCATTCTCATCATGACCGACGACCAGGGCTACGGTGAGATTGCCGCACTCGGCAATCCAATCATCAAGACGCCTCACCTCGACGGGCTCCACGCCGAGAGCGTCCGGTTCACCGACTTCCACGTCGATCCCACCTGCTCGCCGACA
>JBGTKO010000088.1:0-7734 GCA_041744595.1 Pirellulales bacterium | reverse complement strand
ACGATCCTCACCGTCACGATCGATGCCGCCGGCGAGCGTGTCCGCGGCGTCTGGTTCAGCATGCCCTTCATGGCCAAGCGTTTCGAGCGGGGGATGCGGGTCGTGCTGGCGGGCGTCCCGCGACGTGGCCGGAGCGGCTGGGAGTTTGCGCATCCCGAGGTCCGCTGGCTTGCCGGTGACGAGACGGCACACGGCTCGGAGTGGCTGGCCATCTATCCACTGGCAGAGGGTGTCTTGCAGTCGCATGTGCGAATGGCCGTGCAGGCGGCGCTCAATCATGCGGCCGGCATCTGCCCGGAGGCTTTTCCTGACGCAATGCTTGCCGAGAAGGGGCTCCTGCCGATCGAGCAGGCACTTCAGGAGATTCACCGGCCGTCAAGCCAGGCCATGATTAACGCTGCTCGAAGGCGACTGGTCTACCAGGAGCTCTTCATGCTCCAACTCGCGCTCCGCATGCACCGTGGGCAACAGAAGCGGGCGCATGCGGCGCCGCCAATCGCCGTCGATCCGCGGCTCGATGCCCGCATCAGGGCCCGATTTCCGTTCGAATTCACGGCTGCCCAGCGGAGAGTCTGCGGTGAGATCGTCGCCGACCTCGCCCGTGACGAGCCGATGAACCGTCTTTTGCAGGGTGACGTGGGAAGCGGCAAGACGGCGGTGGCGGTCTACGCCATGCTGGCCGCCGTGGCCACACCGGTGGCGGTGTCGTCTCCGCTTGGTGATGCTCCCTCAAAACCGCCACGGTATCAGGCAGCGATCATGGCGCCGACGGAACTGCTCGCCCGTCAGCACGACGCGTCGCTCCGGCGACTGCTGGCGGGAAGTGGTGTTGCTGTCGATCTCCTCGTTGGAGGCCAGACGGCCAAGGAACGCGAGAAGGTACTCGCCAGAATCGCCGCCGGGGAGGCAGACATTATCGTGGGGACGCAGGCGCTCGTCAGTGGCGCGGCGACGTTCCGCAATCTCGGCCTTGTCGTGATTGACGAACAACACCGCTTCGGCGTTCTCCAGCGGGCGGTCCTCCAGCAGGCCGCAGCCGAGCCGCACACGCTTGTCATGACGGCCACGCCGATCCCGCGAACGATCGCCCATGCCGTGTATGGCGATCTCGATGTCTCGACACTCGATGAACCGCCCCCTGGCCGTCAGCCGGTGGCGACGTACCGCGTGACGCCGGACGAGATCGAACGCTGGTGGGAGTTTTTTCGAAAGAAGCTCGTGGCAGGCCGACGGGGTTATGTCGTGGTTCCCGCGGTCGAAGAGTCGAAGCGGGATCTGGCGACGATCACGTCCACGTTCGAGGAGTTGGCCAACGGTCCGCTCGAGGCATTTCGGCTCGGGCTTGTCCACGGCCGGCTCAAGCCCGTTGCAAAGGCCGGAATCATGGAGGACTTTCGGGCAGGAAAGCTCGACGTGCTCGTCGCCACGAGCGTGATCGAGGTCGGTATCGACGTGCCTGAGGCCACGCTCATGACGATCCTCGACGCCGAATCGTTCGGCCTCGCCCAGCTTCACCAACTCCGTGGCCGCGTGGCCCGTGGGCCGACTCGTGGCATCTGCGGCGCGGTCACTGGCTCAGGGACCGAACCGCATCCGCGGGTTGACGCTTTTGTTGCGACCTGCGACGGGTTTGAGTTGGCAGAGAAAGACTTTCAGTTGCGAGGGCCGGGGGATCTTGTGGGGACACGGCAGAGCGGTGCCCCGCCGCTCTATCTGGCTGACCTTCTTCGCGATGGCGATGTTGTCGCCGAGGCCCGCCGCGACGCCCTGGCGGTCTTCGAGCCGGATCCCGAGCTCGCCGATCCGAAGTACGACCGCCTTCGCAAGCTCATCCTCGACCGTTGGGGCGAGATGCTCGGCCTTGGTCAGGTGGGGTGAGGCGACGGTACAATTCTCGGCGGGAGGACATGGCATGACACGTTCGATGCGAATGATTCTTGTTGCCGGTGTCGTGACGATGTGCGGCTGGCTTCCGGTCGCCCATGGCGACGAGTCGGACGCTGTCGCTCGCGACCAGGCAGCCTACGCTGGCACCTGGCGGGTGGTCACGATCGAGGCAGATGGCACCCCCCAGCCGGCCCGCGAGCAGAATATCGTCGTTGTCAACCGAGCTGACGGCAGTTGGACGATGACGATCGACGGCCGTGAGGCGAGCAGCGGCACGAGCAAGATCGATCCGCTGGCCACACCGGCTGAGATCGACATCGAGATCACGGTCGGCGACGGCGCAGGCTCGAAGCTCTTGGGCATCTATGAAATCGAGCAGGACCGCCGTCGACTCTGCTTTCGCGGAGGCGGCGAGTGGCGGCCCCGCGAGTTCACGACGGTGGCCGGCAGCAAGGCCGTCCTCGTCACGTTCGAGCGGGAGTGATCTGCGATCAAACGGTCGTGGCAACGGCTCTCACCGAGCGCCGGGTCGTGAGTGCTGCCAGCGGTTGATGAGGATTTCATGAGCTCACCGCGGTAGTGATTGTTCACTGCACTGGTGAAACTATTTTGGTGAAGCCGGGATCGCGGACCGTTGTGAACGGCGTGGGCGATGGCGAGCCTTGTGAGCCAAAAGGCATGGATTCACGCAGTAGACGCCGCCTTTTTCGGTGCTCTTAAAAAGCTCATGGGCTTTGGCACAGGCTTCGCTTTTCTGTTCGGTCGAGGAAGAAACAGAAGTCGATCCTCGTGGCGGCGTGGTCAGTGACCGTGCGTCCGATCCACCGTCCTACCGAACAGTTCCAGTCTCCGTGTCCCCCACCTTTGAAAGGGAAATTTTCATGCTCGTTTTGACCCGACTCCACCAGACGCTTCGACGTTTGGCCGTCGCTGTTGTCGCCGCTTCGGCGTTGGCGGTACCCGCCTCTGCCAACACGATTCTCATTTCGGAAATCAACTCCAACGGTTTAGGGGGCGATTTCTTTGAGCTCTACAACTACGGCGTCGCGCCGGTCGATCTCGGAAATTGGCGGTGGGTGGACAACGCGTCGGCCGCGAACGGCGGCCCATCCTTTAACGGGCTCCGCACGTACACGTTCGATAGCTTCACGCTCCAGCCGGGTGGCGTGGTCCTCGTCGTGACCGATGCCAACGGCAACTCCGCTGGGAACGATGCGTTCGCGACATCATGGGGCCTTTCGGGTGTCGATTTCCTTACCTTTGATACGGGTGCCGGCACGGGCAACGGCCTGGGCCAGAATGACCTGGTGGCGTTGTTCACGCCAGATGGCAATTTCCTGACGGGTCTGAACTACAGCACTGCCGCCATTGACATCACCCAAGGCGACCTCAGTATCGTCCCGCTTGACCCGTTCAACCTCATTGTTCCGCCCGGCGGTTCGAGCCTCGGTGGCCATACCGGTCTTGCAGGCGCGGGGTCGGCGGCTCAGCAATCCCTGATCTGGGATCCGACGTCTGATCCCACGGACCCGCTCTATACGGCGGCATCTTCGGTGGGCCTTTTCGGAGCATTCGAACATCCGAGTAGCGCAGTGACGATCGGTTCGCCAGCCGTTGTCCCGGAGCCGTCGAGTATCGGCATTGTTGCCGCTGGCCTCGGCCTTGCAGCGTTCGGGGCCCGACGCAGAATGCGAAAAGCCTGACCGACGTCGCGATCTCTCTATCTCACTCAAACGAAAACTCGCCTCAGCCCGAAACGGCCGAGGCGGGTTTTTTCGTGGCACTCGCTTGCCGAAGTCAGGTCAAGTCATGACCGATCCTTGCTCTACTTTCCATATCACTCCCTGTCGGACGACGCGGCGGTAGAGCGTGTCTCGCTCGACAGGCTCGCGACCCGCTTCACGGATGAGCCGAGTGATCGCGTCCACGGAAAGAATTTCCGGTGTGGTGGCACCGGCGTCGTGGTAGATGAGCTCGTGGCGGACGGTGCCGTCGATATCGTCAGCACCATAGGCCAGGGCTGTTTGTGCCGTACCGATGCCGAGCATGATCCAGTAGGCCTTCATGTGATCAAAATTGTCCAGTACGAGCCGGCTGATCGCCATTGTCCGCAGGCTCATCGCGGGCGTTGGTTTGGGAATATGTGAGAGCCGTGTGTTCTCAGGGTGGAATGCCAGCGGAATGAACGTCTGGAATCCACCGGTCTCATCCTGAAGCTCGCGAAGCTTGAGGAGGTGGTCGGTGCGGTGGAAGGCGTTCTCGATGTGGCCGTACAGCATCGTGGCGTTGCTCCGCAGGCCGAGCTCGTGGGCCGTGCGGTGAATCGTGAACCACTCCCGCGTGTCGGCCTTGTGTTCGCAGATCTTGTCGCGAACCTCGGGATGAAAGATCTCAGCGCCGCCTCCGGGAAGGCTGCCGAGTCCGGCATCCTTCATCTCGACGAGGATGTCACGGATGCTTCGCTTGGTGAGGTGGCAGAACCAGTTGATCTCGACCGGCGTCCAGGCCTTCAAATGGAGCGAGGGGTACGCATCGTGGAGAAGCCGGACAATATTCAAGTACCAATCGTAGTTCTTCTGGTGATGGAGCCCGCCGACAATGTGCATTTCGGTCGATCCGGCGTCCACCGCCTCCTGGCCGCGGGCAAGAATCTGCTCATCGCTCATCACGTAGCCACGGGATTCGCGAAGATCTGCCCGGAAGGCGCAGAACGTACACCGGTAGACGCAGACGTTCGTAGGATTGAGATGCGTGTTGATGTTGTAGTAGGCGACGTTGCCGTGCTTCCGCTCGCGGACACGATTGGCAAGCTCACCGAGCTCGTGCACATCGATCGCGGGATCCCAGAGTGACTCGGCATCGGCAGCATTGAGGCGTTCGCCAGCCTCGACCTTTTCGCGGATCAGTTCGAGGGAGGGGGTGACGGCTCGGATCATGGGGATGGCTGCCTTTCGGGGGATCGTCATTCCAGGTGGCGTGTGGACCGTCTGGCTGCATCAGAAAAACCGCATAGCCACCGTTTCCGCAACCGAAGCTTCCTCAGGCCCACAGATCCAGGGCAATTGCGGCCAAGAGCAAGAGCCCGATCGCGGCATTGGCCGTGAAGAACGCTTGATTGACCCTCGAGAGGTCGTCGGGCCGCACGAGGGCATGCTCCCAGGCCAAGAGCGCTGCAATGGCGACCAGGGCGGTCCAGTAAATCCAGCCAAGCTCTGGCACCGCGAGTGGAAGGTACGCGAGCACAAGCAGTGTGAAAAGATGGAGCCACTTGGCCCAACGAAGGGCCGTTGGCACGCCGAGCCGAGCAGGGGCGCTGTGAAGGCCATGCGCTTCGTCAAACGCTGCGTCCTGGCAGGCATAGATGATGTCGAAACCGGCGACCCACATGGTCACTGCGAGGCCGAGCACGGCTGCAGGGAGGATATCGAGCGGGTTTTGCAGGACTGCCTCGCCCCGCAAAGCAATCCAGGCCGCGACTGGGGCAAGGCCCAAGGCCGCGCCCAGCCACACATGGGCCAGCACCGTGAATCGCTTGGCAAACGAATAAACGAGGAGCCATGCAAGCACCGGCACCGAGAGGACAAGTGGTAGCCAGTTCGGGAGAAACAAAAGCGTCGCAGCGATAAACGCGGCCGACGAGACGACGACCAGCCCGAGTACCTCCGCAGCGGTCACGGCGCCCCGCGGGAGGTGGCGCGAAATGGTCCGTGGGTTCTCTGCGTCGATTGCCCGATCGACGAGCCGGTTGAACGCCATGGCGGCGGTGCGGGCCGTGACCATACAGGCCAGGATGCCGAACAGTGGCCGAACGAGTGACCAAAATTCAGTGAGCGACCAGTGGCCGTCGCCACCGAATCGAATGGCAATCAGTGCCGCCATCACGGCGAACGGCAAGGCAAAAATCGTGTGGCTAAACCGCACGAGCTGGAGGTAGGTCCGCAGCCGCGAGGTGGAATCGGACGGCGCATCATCGGCGAGCGGCTGGTTCGTGGACGACGTCGCAGCCGTAGTCGACATCGTCATGCCCTCGTACCCCAGCGTCGGACAAGCGAGTGGGCCACGGCGAACTGATCACAAATTCGAGCGACCACGAAGTCGACGAGGTCCGCGACGGTCTCAGCCCCGGCGTAGAACCCCGGAGAAGCCGGCAGCACGACCGCCCCCGCTTCGTGGATCGCCTTCATGTTCGCAAGCTGCGGGAGCGAGAGGGGCGTCTCGCGGGGCACCACCACGAGCTTCCGTCGTTCCTTGAGGTGGACCTCGGCGGCCCGATGGATGAGGTTCTCGCCGATGGCATGGGCGACCGAGGCGAGCGTGCTGCCACTGCATGGGCAGATCACCATGCCGGCGGTCAGAAACGACCCGCTTGCAATCGGGGCCATAAGGTCCTTGTGGTGGTGATAGTGGAGATGGCCGGTGCTCGGAGCGGTGCGGCCGAGGAGCGTCGCCAAGTCGAATCGCTCGAGATCAACCCGACGTCCAAGCTCCTCTTCGATGACCACCTGCCCCGACGGGCTGATGGCGAGATGGACCGTCTTGCCCGCGGCGAGGAGCACTTCCACGAGGCGGACGCCATAGGCCGCGCCCGAGGCGCCCGTGATCGCGACGACCATTGGTGCCTCAGCCATGCGAACCCCCGTCGGCAGCGACGACTCGTGTGGCGATCGTGAGCGTGGCGATGCCAAACGTGAGTGGCACTATCTCGATGCGTTCATACCCAGCCTGCCGCACGATGGCAGCGAGCCGCTCGCCCGACGGAAACTCTTCGACGCTCTTGTTCAGGTAGCTGTACGCATCAGAGCCGTTGCGGGCCACGGCATTACCCAGCCGCGGCAAGACGTTTCGGAAGTACCAGAGGTAGCCCTGGCGGATGACTATCGACCTCGGAAGTGAGAACTCGAGAATGGCCAGGCGTCCGCCCGGTTTCGTGACCCGCGCCATCTCCGAGAGGCCGCGGGAAGTATTCGCGATGTTCCGCAGTCCAAACGCCACCGTGACGAGATCGAATTCGGCGTCGGCGAAGGGGAGTGCCATCGCATCGGCCTCGACCCATTCAATCGTCCGACCAGCACGCGTCGCCTTCTTCTCGCCCCGCTCGAGCATCGGCCTACAAAAGTCACTCGCCACGATCCGCACATCAGGCCGCGCTTTGGCGGCGTAGGTGAGGGCAAGGTCCCCCGTGCCACAGCAGACATCGAGGATCGCACCAGTCGTCGGCGGCGGGGCCCGGCGAACGGTCGTGCGGCGCCAGAGTATGTCGATGCCGCCAGAGAGGAGCCTGTTGGCGAGGTCGTACCGTGGCGCGATCTCGGCAAACATCCCGCGGACGCGGTCGCCGCTCTTATCGACGGTCGCTGTCAAATCTTCTATGGTGGCGGCTCGGTCAGCATTCATGGGCGAGATTCTCGTCTGACTCCTTCAGCATCGCGGCGACATGCACTGGCACTGCCACGACCTGTTCCATCGTATGCCGCCGGGGGCCACTGCGGGAGGGATCGCCGTGGTAATCGATGTCCTGAGGGCCTCGACCACAATCGTCACCGCTTTGGCCCACGGGGCTGTCGCGGTGTTGCCACGTCGGTCTGTCGAAGAGGCCCGTGTCGCTGCAAAAACGTTTCCTGGGGCGATTCTTGGCGGCGAGCGAGGATGTGTTCGCATCGAAGGGTTTGATGTCGGTAATTCTCCAGCGGAATACACCGCCGAACGCGTGGCCGGACGAACCGTCATCATCACGACGACCAACGGCACGGCTGCGCTCGCGGCCTGCCATGAAGCGACGGAAGTGCTCGTGGGGGCGATGATCAGCCGCACCGCTGTCGCCGCAGCGGCCAGGCGACTGGCCCTTGC
>JBGTKO010000087.1:0-10355 GCA_041744595.1 Pirellulales bacterium | reverse complement strand
TCACTACGGGCATCCATGCCCTCCGCTCGCTCGGAGAAAACCTCCCTCCGGAATCCGAACTCCGCTCGGTTTTCTACGCCGCCACCGTGGCCGGGGTGCCAGCGAACTCCCGCGTTTTCCATGGAGCGCACGGTGCAACGGTCGGCGGCGGGGATTTTGCTACAGTACGCCGCATGACCACAAACCCGTACCGACGTGTGCTCCTGAAACTCTCGGGCGAGAGTTTCGCCCGTGCCGGTGAGCGGGGCATCTCGATGGAAGAGATCGTCCACATCGCCCGCCAGACGGTGCGGGCCGTGGCAAAGGGCGTTGAGGTGGCCGTCGTCATCGGTGGCGGCAATATCCTGCGGGGTGGTTCCTTCACGGCTGGAAACGCCGCCATCCAGGAGGCGACCGCCCACTACATGGGCATGCTCGCGACTGTGCTCAATGGGCTCGCGCTGCAAGACGCGCTCGAAAGCCTCGGCGCGCAGACTCGGCTCATGACGGCCATCCGGATGGACGGCGTCGCTGAGCCCTACATTCGCCGCCGAGCCCGACGTCACCTCGAAAAGGGGCGGATCGTGATTCTTGCTGCCGGCACGGGCAGCCCGTTTGTGACGACTGACACGGCCGCGGCCCAGCGTGCCCTGGAGCTCGGGGCCGACATCCTCATGAAGGCGACGCGGGTGGATGGCGTCTATTCCGACGACCCTGAAAAAAATCCCCACGCGATGCTCTTTAGCGACCTCTCGTACCAGCAGGTCCGCGAGAAGAACCTCCGCGTGATGGATGCCACGGCGATCTCGCAGTGCATGGAGCACGGCATGCCGATCCTCGTCTTCAACTACCGCCGCGATGGCAACATTGAGCGGGCGGTTGCGGGCGAGCGGATTGGTACGCTCATCGGCACGGCACGCCCTGCTGCCGCCGTCAGCCAGACCGAGTAGGATCTGGTTTCCACCAGTCCCTTGAAGGAGCCCCACGATGCCGTCCGACGACATCCTGCTCGACGCCGAAGAACGCATGGAGAAGGCCGTCGAGGTGTTTCGCCACTCCCTTCAGGGCATCCGCACCGGCCGGGCAAACCCCGGCATCGTCGATTCGCTCCGCGTGGAGGTCTACGGCTCGCCGACGCCGATCAAAGCGCTGGCAAACGTCGGTGCTCCCGAGCCCAACCAGATCGTTGTCCGCCCATTTGACCCCGGCACGATCAAAGACATCGAAAAGGCGATTCAGGCCAGCGGCCTGGGTTTTAATCCTCAAAGCGATGGCCGCGTGATTCGGATCATTATTCCCGCCCTCTCGGCGGATGTCCGCCGCAAGATGACCGGCCGCATCAAGGAGCTTGCGGAGGAGTCTCGCGTCGCGATTCGCAACGTCCGCCGCGATGCCAACAAAGCAGCCGACACCGAGGAGTCGGGCGGCGAAATGACCGAGGACGACTCCAAGCGGTGCAAGGAAGAGGTGCAGGAGCTCACGAAGAAGTTCGAGGGCACCGTGGGCAGCCTCGCGACCGCCAAAGAATCCGAAGTCATGGAAGAGTAGGCGGTCCGACTGTTCTGCGATCACTTTGCGATCAACCAGCGTCGGGCGATCCAAGAGTCACGACGATCGGCGCATCCAGTAATCCCGGAACGCCTTGAGCCGCGGGAGAGATTCACGGTCTTTGGCTCGTCCAGCCGCTTCCTTGCTGGCGATGATGTCATCGGGGTGGCACACAGGGAAGCCTTCGACCACCACTCGCCTGCGCCAGGCGTCCTCGAAGCTTTCGATGCCATCGGGCGCAAAGACCAAATCGAGGTCGAACGGGCCGTCTTTGAGTTGAATGAAATCCTTGCCGCGTACGACTTCGGCGGCCTGATCGGCGGTCAACGTGAAACCGAGCTCGAGCAGTGCCTCGACCAAGGCTTGCCCGTTGCGTTCGGATTTCTGGACAAACAGGTCCGCGTCTTGAGTGGTATCCGGAAACCCAAGCAAGATCGCGCCGGACTTGCCCAAGAAAAGGTAGCGGCAGCCGTGGCGCTCGAACGCGTCACGAACCTCTTCAGCCTGGCGGTACTCGAACCCTGCCATAGCCCAACCAGTCCGGCAGTTCTCGCTCACACCACGCCCGGTACTCGCTCATGGTCTCCCACGAGCGGTAGGTGGCGTCGTCGAGCACGGGTTTATAGGTCTTGATAAAGGCGTACCGCATGCGCGTCGCCAACGGCCGCCGCGCCGCCGCTTCAAAATCGGCCAGCCATTCGGCAGGGATTTCACGTGTCGTGGGTGACGCATTCAGATTGCCCATGATCATCACCATCATACCGCCGAAACCTGGGCCATTCACGGTCACGAAGCAGGAGCATTCCGTGCCGGAGCCTTCGGGCTGGCAACGCTTGCAGGTGGCGAGGGGCTGCCCGTGCCCTGTCGCCGGACGTGAGCGACGGGCATCGTGCCCGCCGTTCACTCGACGAAACCCGAGCTTCGCCATCCTGGCTTCGCTCGGTTTTCCACGCCGGCGACAGGACACGGGCAGCCCCTCGCGGAATCCGTATTGGGCAAGGATGCGTCGCGTCAACTGGTGTAGGAAGGACGCAGGCGCTGCGGGACAATGCAGGTTTCAATGTTCACGCAGTGACGAAGGGGACGGCCATGTATCGTCGGTTCTGCCGACAACCGGACACTCACGGGCTCCCTGGCGTGGCAGCTCTCTTGGGAGTGCCGGGCACGGCGCTCCGATCCACGGCTCGCGTGGTCGCAATCCTGGCATTCTCATGCCTGCCACCGGCCGCCATCGGCGGCGAGCCGGGGCTCGATGTCCTGTCTCCTCGGGCGTTGCCTGCGGAGCCTCGCTTGCTTGAACGATCGACGAAACACTTGTCTGAAGCAAACCGTGCCGTCATCTCCGGTCACGTAGGGACTGTGTGGATCAAAGGAGTCACAACGTTATCGAAGGAAGACGCAACGGCGCTCGCCGCGGTCCGAGGCCCTCTGTCCGTAAGCGTTTCGGAATTGTCCCTCGTGTGTGCTCAGGAGCTATCGAACCATCGAGGGCACATGGACATCCATGAACTTACGACGCTCTCCGATGAATCGGCACGATCTCTGGGTCGGCACCACGGAGCCCTTCGCTTGTTTGATTGCCACACGCTGTCTGGCAACGCGATTCAAGGTCTGGTGCAGGGAAGCGTGACCGAGTTGCGGCTCGACATCACGGACATAGATCCCAAAGCCGCTCGCGCGTTGGGGACTTTCAAGGGCGATGTAGAACTTTGCAATCTCACACGCCTTGATCGTGACTCTGCCAAAGCACTCAGCTCACACCGCGGCGCACTGCGGCTCGGGTTGTCCGAATTGACACCAGACGAAGCAACGGCGCTGGCGCAGAAACCAGGGCGGCTCACGCTGAAACTGGGCCGCACCGATAAGCCCCTCAATCTCACCGCCGAAACAGCAGAGTCGCTGAGCCGCTATGAGGACGCCAAGATTGAGCTATGGAACGTCACGTTCGATCCGAGTCCGGAAGCTGTCCTGGATGCGTTCGCGGGATACAGGGGGCATCTCTCCGTAACGTTGCGGGATCCGCTCACCGACGAATCAGCGCAGGCACTCGCGGGTTCGAAAGGCTCGCTCACCGTTTTCTTGCCCAAAGACAGTCCAGCCGGACCGGTCCGATGGCTCGCGAGACATCCGGGGGACCTCTGCATCTGGGGACTACCTGCGTACCCACTCGATGTCGCGCGAGCACTGGCAGACCACCGCGGCGGAGGGCTCACACTCATCGGCGTGGATCAGATCTCCGAGGAGGTAGCCGCCGCCCTGGCGGAGCACGCTGGCCCGCTGAAACTGTTTTTCCTGATACGCGCGTCGGATTCAGAGAAGGCCACAGTCGGATTCGGCAACAGCCCGTCTTCCGAAGTTGTCAACATGTTGTGTCGTCATCGCGGCACACTGCACATGCCAGCAGATTGGGTAAGACCCGATACGATCGAAAGTATCTTGGCCCACGTCGGGGGACTCTCTGTGTGGGCGCCAATCAGTTTCAACTTTCAGTTGAACTGGTTCGGGCCGTCCGAGCAGAGCAAGTTCACCTGGGATTGGATGCCGCTCGATCTGTTCGAGCAATTGGCGACATACCCTGGTCCGCTTCAGCTATCCGGTGAGCTCACCGACGAGATGGTCCAGGCGTTGGCCAAGCACCGCGGCGACCTGTCGATCGGCCTCCCGCAGAGCGAATTGGCCGCAGAAATCCTCGTGAACCGCGAAGGCCGGCTGTTTCTGACCTGTGTCTCCAACACGAAGACCGTGGCAGCGGCAACGGTCTTTGCGTCCGAGAAGAACCGCACACCAGTCTGCACCACGCCGCACTTGATCGGCCCCGACGCTGTCGAGATCGCATCGATTCTCGTGAAGCGCAAGGGGGAATTTTCGCTGCCGTACCTCAAGCACGTGAGGGCTGACGCACTCCGCATTCTCGCGACGAAGGAGGACATACGGCTGCCACCGCTCGACCGGCTGTATATCCTCTCGGACGACGGTCGCGACGTGCCGGCTGACGAGGTGGTGTCGGCCGAATTCCTGCGAAAGAACGCGGAGAACCAACCGCCACCAGCGATGCCTGAATGGCATAGCTGGGACAAGCTGCTCTCCGAGCATGAGTGACGCTGCTGGGTGAATCCTGTCCCGTCCTCTGCCGAGCCAACTTCAACCGCCTGTGGTCCTGAAATCCACGGCCAATGAAGGCTGCAATATGGGTTGCCGTATTGAGTATTACGGCATACCATATTAGCATGAAGACGACCATTGACCTCGCGGACGATCTCGTCGCCACCCTCAAAAAGAGGACGGCTCGCGACGGCATCTCCCTGCGGGCTGCCGTGCATGAGGCGCTTCGACTGTGGCTGAAAACCCAACCACCGGTTCCGCGGCCCGAGCCCATTCCCCGTGATGTTGGGTTGATGTCGGGCCGGGGACTCACCCCGGAAGCCGCATCCCTGCCGTGGGACGACCTGCGGGCGCTGAGCTATGACGCCAAGGGCTGACCGCAGATGATCGCGCTCGATACGAACATCCTTGTGTATGCCCACAGGAAGGACTCCCCGTTTCACCAGCCTGCGATTGATACCTTGGCTCACCTGGGAAACGGTGCCGCGCCGTGGGCCATTCCTTGGCCATGCGTCCACGAATTTCTCAGCATTGTTACCCACCCTCGGATCTATGCCCCGCCGACCCCGATCGACACGGCGGTCGCATTTGTGAGCAACTGGCTCCAAAGCCGCTCGCTGCTCTTACTCGCGGAAGGCGAATCCTACTTCACGTGGCTTTCTCGCCTCGCTCTTCGCGCCAAGCTTGCTGGCCCCAAGATTCACGACGCCCGCATTGCCGCGCTCTGCCTCGCGCACGGCGTGGATGTGCTGTACACCGCCGACCGCGACTTCTCCCGTTATCCCGAACTCGAGACATCCAACCCGCTGCTCTGAAATACCCCTTTCGGCTCTTTCGATCGACCCGCGGCATTGAACTTGTGCCGCGCAAAACGAGCGAAGCCGGCGCTGGGTTCATCGCGAAGTTGCGGAAGGGTAGCGTACGGTCCTATCCTGAGCCTGTGGCAACGGCGCAGGAGACATACGCGATGCTGGAAAAGGAGTCGCTCTGGGCGACGGCCACGCGGTGTCACCAGGCTTTGACCGCGGCAGGCATCCCGCACGCCGTGGTCGGCGGAATGGCAGTGTGCCTGCACGGGTATCAACGCACTACCGTCGATATCGACCTGATTATCATTCCAGGCGTCAGCGAGCGCGTTCGCACGTGCCTCGAATCAACTGGATTTCAGTGGGATGCGGAGCAGCGGGAATTTCGCGATGCATCGGGAGTGGTCGTTCAGTTCCTCATCGCGGGAGAACGGGCAGGCAAAGGGAGCGACGTGACGCTCCCAGATCCTCGCGATCCTGCCACGACCGAAACGGTCGAAGGGTTTCCGGTTGCGACGCTCGCACGGCTCATTGAAATGAAAATCGCATGCGGCGAAGGCAGTATCCGCCGAACCCACAAAGATTTTGCCGACGTGGTCGAGTTGGTTGCCGCCCATGACCTTGATGGGACGTTCGCTGCTCAACTCCACAAATCCGTGCGAAAAACCTTTCGGGCGCTCGTGAAGAACGCCCGTGGCGGGGCATGAGGCCAAGGAGAATCGTCGTCATGCGTCATCGCTCGCGAACGTGGGTGGTCATGGCATTGCTTTGCCTGATGTCCGTCGCACCGACAGGCGTCGTTCCCGCTGACGAAGTCCCTGGCACTCCCGAAGCCGGGCAGTTGCTCGAAGACCTGACAAAAAAAGTCGATGTCACATGGAACGCATGGATTGGCAAGAAGCCTTGGCTCGAAGTGATGATCGTGCTCCAGGGGAAGGCGGCGACACTCGCGAGCGGCTGCGGCGATGTCACGATCGACGAGCTCATCGACGAGAACGGCAACCCTGTCGAGGTCGATGACGATTCACTCGAAATCGACACGGCTGACATCGCGGAGTTGCGAGACGACAAGAAGGCATTCGGCGGCGGCACCGGGCTCGTGCTCAGGGTTCCGGATGCGGTGAAGCTCAAAACCATCAAAACACTTCGTGGGACGCTCGCGATCGAAACCGGTGGAACCGAGCAGATCGTCGTGGTCAAGCGTCCGTTCGCGTCGCTCGATGGCATCATCGATAGCGACGACCTGGCCGATCTGGGTGTGTCGCTAGCCCTCGGCCGGACCAGGCGAAAACCTGGGACATGGTCTCTCCGCGGCTACTTCGCCGATGAAATCAAAGTGAACGGGCGTTGGACCGCGCACCCGTGCGAAGAGGCTGCCGCCGGAGGCGAGGCTTCGGCTCACGTACCATGCAAACGGCCGGAAGGTTCGAGTCCCTCTGGTCTGCAAGAACACTAACGTCCCGCCGCGACCCGAAAGCCGGGAAGCCTCCGAGCGATCGGCGGGGGGGAGGATTCCGCTTGGGAAGCACCCGCTTCGCGGCTGGTTGAATAGCGACATACCCGAGAACACGCTCATGTTTCTCGCTTCGGCCTGCGTGCAGGATGAGCTCGGCTTCACCGAGGCACAGCGGCGAGTCCTCCAGGCCATGCTGGTAGCAGGAAAGACAGACGGGGCTCTTTCTGCCACGATGTCTGAGGAGGAGCGTCAGCAGTTTCTGGCCAAGAGACGGGCGACGACCGAGATGCTGGCAGGACTGTTTTCACCACCCCGCTCGGACCGGCTTTGCGAGATCATCGCCCAGGTCTACGGCCCTGGCTCCTACCTGGGGCAATTTGAGAGAGAACGGGTCATGGCATACTTCGACCTGTCGCGAGCGCAAATGGAAGAGGTTGAGAAGCTCCTTCACGAGCTGACGGAAGCCCTGGCCGATCGTGGGAACGGTGCGAGCGGCAACGAGGACGACTACGCGGATCGATTCCAGGAGGAAACCGACCGCTTCGGCACGAGACTGCGGGCGATCTTCACGCCGGCCCAGCTCGAAAAGCTCAGTGTGCTCGAAGGCAAGCCCGTTGATGTCGTCCGCATCCGCGAAGACGTCGAGAGGTACAATGCCGAGCGTGACGGTTCGCCCTAGCTTTCGGTGAAAAAAGCCATCCATGGCCTTTTTCCACCCAGGCCGACCATGAAAAAAGCCGAGGTTTTTTATGGTCGGCGACCGCCGCTTCCTGCGGCGGCAGACTTGTTCCACGGTCTGCTAACGGAACCCGATGTGACTACGATTGACGCTGCCGCCCGAATCCCCGTGCAACTTCAGAACGTCACGAAGCGGTACGGAGGCCGCACGGTGCTCGAGGATGTGTCGTTCGACCTGCCACCAGGGATTACCGGACTCGTTGGCCCTAATGGCGCGGGCAAAAGCACAATCGTGCGGGCAATTCTCGGCCTCGTGCGACTGGCCAGTGGAAGCGTTCGCGTTCACGGGCTCGATCCGGCCAAGCGGCCCGCCCAGGTGAGAGGGCTCACGGGCGTCGTGCCGGAGGATGATGCCACTGTGCCTGGGCTCTCTGGCATCGAGATGGTGCAGTATGCGGCGAGGCTCTGCGGCCTTCCGGCAACCGAAGGGCTCAGGCGTGCCCATGAAGTGCTCGACTGGTGCGACGCCGGCCAGGAACGGTATCGCGCGATCGAAACGCTCTCGGTCGGCATGAAACAAAAAGTCGCGTTTGCGTCAGCGATCGTCCATGATCCAGCGATCGTGATTCTCGATGAACCTACCAACGGCCTCGACCCACTCGAACGCCGCGCCATGCTCGGCCGACTTGTCTCACTCGCCCGTGACCATGGCAAGACGATCCTCGTCTCCACGCATGTGCTCCGCGACGTGCAGTCGATCTGCGATCGGCTCGTGCTGCTCGTTCGAGGCCGCGTGCGGCTGGCCGGTTCAATCGCCGACCTGACCGGCAGCGGCACCGCCGACATGCGGCTGCGTGGCACAGGACCTCTCGATGCGCTGCTCGCGAGACTCCAAAGTCGCGGTGTCACTGCACGGGCGGCTTCCGATGGCCAGGGTGTCATTGTCGATGCGGCAGACACTTCGGTGATCCGAGCGGTCTGGGAAGAGGCTGTGGGGGCTGGCGTGGCGGTGTCGTCCCTCGAACCCGAGCGACGTCCACTCGAAGACGTGTTCTTGGCGGCCCTTGCGGCAGCCGATGCCGGGGAGGCGATCCATGCCCCTGCATGATGTCGGCTACCGCGGCTGGGAAGGCACGCCACGTCGCGGGTGGGCTGCGGGTGTGATCGCCTCGACCGGCATCCGCCTCACGTGGAAGAGCCGATGGCTCAGGCGGATCATGATCTTTGCATGGAGCCCGGCGCTTATCTTCGCTGGTGGGTTCTTTGCGTTTGAGCAGACAGTTGACAATGGTGTCCTCGTGACAGGACAAGCCGCAGCCTACCGACTCAATGGGTTCGGCATGATCGGTGGGCTCGTGGCCAAGTCCCTCGGCGGCGGACTGGAAGACCCAGACGCTGCTCGCCGCTTAGTCTGGTCGCGGCTGCTGCTCGCCTTCATGCGGGCGCCGCAGGCCATGCTCCTTGCCGTTGTCGTGGGGCTCGTCGCACCCAGGCTCATCGCCGGTGACCTCCGGGCCAAGGCATGGCTTGTCTACTTCTCGCGACCGGTTTCGCGGACGGCTTACATTCTCGGCAAAATCGGTGTGCTCACGACGATCGTGTGCCTCGTCACGCTCTTGCCGGCACTCGCGCTCTGGGTGCTGGGAGTGCTCGTGAGCCCGAGCGTGTGGGTAGCCGCTGCGACCTGGGACCTGCCGCTTCGGATCATCGCAGCCGCCGCGGCCGTCACCATCCCGACAGTCCTCTTGGCTCTTGCCTATTCATCGATGACGGCCGAGAGCCGCATCGCCACGTTCGCATGGTTTGCGACGTGGGTGGCCTGCTGGATCACCCACGGCGCGCTCACCGGTGCCGACATGGCTGCCCGCGCTCATCCGGAGGCAGCAGGAGCCTTTCGGGCACCATTTTTTGATAATGGCTCAGACGAGAGCCCGCCTCTCTCCCGGCGACAGCAGGCTGATCGGCGGCTTGGATGGCTCGCGCAGGCAGCGGGCATGGATGGCACCACCGATCGCTGGGCATGGCTTTCGCTCTTCCACGCGCAGGGCGTGGTCCAGGCGTGGATCTTCGGGATCGAGAAGCGGTTTGCGGTCGTGCTGCCGTCGCTTGTCTCACTGACGGTTGTCGCCATCGGGGCGATCGTGGTGCTCTTCCTGCGCGTGGACGCCCCGACCAGGGCCTGACGGGAAGGCGACACCATGATCACGCTCGAACATGTGACCAAACTCTACGGCACGGTCATTGGGGTCAACGACCTGAACGTCGTCCTCGGCCCCGGTGCGCACGGCCTTCTTGGCCCCAACGGCGCCGGGAAGACGACGCTGCTCGGCCTCGTCACCGGTCAGCTTCGGCCCACGATGGGACGCATCACGATTTTTGGTGAGCGGCCGTTTGGCCATTCTCGCGTGCTCTCGCGGATCGGCTATTGTCCCGCGACTGACCTTCTCGAACGCCGCGCCACGCCACGGGAGTGGGTGAGCTACCTTGTGCGGCTCACGGGCGTCGCCGGCCCCGACGCGAGCAAGGCAGCAGCGACGGCGCTCGAGCGAGTTGGCCTCGGCGAGGCATCTGACCGGCCGCTCATGACACTCTCGAAGGGCATGCGTCAGCGAACCAAGCTCGCCGGTGCCATCGCTCACGACCCCGACTTGCTCGTCCTCGATGAGCCGTTTGTGGGGCTCGACCCAGTGGCCCGGCATGACCTTGTGGTACTCGTCCGTGACTGGGCGATGAACCGCAGCCTGCTCGTGGCCAGCCACCTGCTTCACGAGATTGAGGCGATTGAC
>JBGTKO010000086.1:0-9487 GCA_041744595.1 Pirellulales bacterium | reverse complement strand
GGCACGGGCTCGACCGCCGGTGGCGGCACGAACGACGTGTCGGCCTGGCGGGCAATCCGCTCCGGCACGACGAGGTACCGGACGGGACCAGTCGAGGGCGACAGCTCAGCCGGCTCTGCGGGTGTCTCCGAGCGGGCCATCACCGAGGGAATCGCGTCCAGATCGATGGCAGGTCGCGATGGCATGTCAAGCAGCGGTTCGACATCAGAGGCAACCCGCGTTGGTTTCTGATTCATGGACTCCGGAGTCGGGGCGATCACAGCAGACTCAGCGTCGGTGACAGGATCGGCGTCCATCACCGCGGGCGTTTCCAGTTCGAATCGTTGTCGAGACGAGGACGGTGACGGGTCAGTCGCTGGAGCAGTCTCACCTGAAGCAGCGACTTCGATCGGCACAATCGCCGCGTCCTCGGCAGCCGAATCCACCAGGGCTGGAGGGTTCGTAGCGACGGCATCTTGCTGCCGCGGCTGGTGGTCGCTCGGCGATGTTGGCGGCGAGGCAACGACCTTCTCGACGGGCGTGGTCAGTTCAGCCTCTGGCGTTGGTGTCGATGCAGGGCTCACGGGCATCCAGAGGTCCATGTCGTCGTTCTCGGGCCGAGCCAGGGTCGTCGGCGCGGCTACCGACGGGGGCGGCACAAACGCCTCTTCGGCTGCCGCTGCCGTCGTGTCCACGGGATTCGTGGCGGGCATGAGTTGCACGGACAAAAGTGGCTGACCTTCACGAAGCGGATACTTGAGGACTGACCCCTCGAAGGAATCGCTGGCCCGAAGGGCCGACGAAGGGAGCATCGCGAGGGGCCAATCCCGCAGCGCCACGTCCCACACCGTCACCGGTGACCCCTGTGGCAACGGCCGCAGGGCCACGAAAATCGTTTCACTCTCGACCTGTGGCTTCGACTGGGCGAGATGGAGATCGAGCGCCCGGTTGACGACGATCGCCGCAACGGCACCAGCGACGAACGCTGCCACAAACACGGTCGTGGTCTTGGGTCGATGACGACCGGCGGATTCAGCAGGAGTGTCGTCGGCCATGGATCGAAAACCCTTGTGCGCGATCGCGGCGGCGGAGGCCGGCCGTTGTCGGAAAGATCGGCATTGGCGGTCCGTTCCCGCCAGAAGAGTGCCGGGGGTCGCTCTCGACTGGCCAGCGTTCCTCGAGTGCCCAGGCTGCCTACGACCCTTGGGTAGACCGGTCGTCGCAGATTACCCCGTCAGCGGATCGTGAGCGGGGTGTCATCGGAGGAGCTTGCTTCCACCTCACGAGGTGCGAACAGCGGATCGACGGTGTCGGCCAGAAGCCGGATTGTCACGAGCCGAACACTCGTCCCACTGCCCCGTTCGTGGTCCCGCAAGAGGCAATCACCCACAGACGCAGAGTCGTCCCCGGCGCAGCCGACAACGAGCATGCCGTCGCGTGGCAGCGTGGCGGTGAACTGGAGGTGCTCGAGGCGGTGCCTTCGCTGGCCGGTCTCGAGGCGAAACATGCCATCCTCTCCGACCCATGACTTTTCGAGCGGCCCATGTTTTACTTCTGGCACCACGGTGATCCTCACGGAGCCGTTGGCCGCCGGTGTCGCGTCGATCGAGAGCAGCGTGCTGGCATCACTGTAGGTTGCCCCACTGACGCCATCGGCGACCCGTTCGAGGAGCACGAGCTCGCGAATTCCTGCACCGGTCACGATCTCGCCGCGGCGACCCGGCAGAAGCTGGAGCCTTCGGCGTGAAATTGCGGCATCGGTCGCAAGCTCGTTTCCGGCGGCTGGTGTCGTGGCATCAGCGGTGAGGCGTGCCTTGAGGTGCGGCGGCATGTGATCGCCAACGATTCCTGTCCGCAGGCCGTTGGCGGCGAGGCTGCCGCGGAGGTCGGATGGCAAGAACTGCTCGTCAGTGAACGTCCAGAGCTCATTCTGGATGGCTTCATCGTGGGCATCATGCCGCACGAATACCAGCTCGAGCTGGATCGTCCGCCGCGCCGGTTTCGCGGAGGCGCGAGCGGCGGACGCCACTGAAGCCGTCGAGGCCGCGGTGCCACTCAGGAACCGGCAGCCAGCCGTGGCGATAAGGAACGAGAGAATGGTGATCGCGCGCAGGTGCATTCAGAGACCGGTCGTGACGACGCACGGATGGCGGACCGGGGGAAATAGGGGATTTCGTCGTGCCGTGTCAACCGCGAAACGCCGTGGTTGCCGCTCGGTGATGTGCCGGCTCAGGGTGCCCCGTGCCGGGTCGCCGGACGTTCGCTTCGGCCATCGCTCGGCCGCAGGCGGCCTCGCTTCCATGGCCTTCGCTCACTCGGAGGAAACGGCGCTCCGCCCTCCAGGCTGCGCTTGTTTCCTACGCCGTCGCCTCCGGCACGGACAACCCCGAGCCTCATCAACCGGTGGCTTTGATGGGGTTGTGGTGCGACAGCCGAACGATGCACTCGGTCTACTGTTTTGGAGGTGTCGCCTCGCGAACGACGGCGCCGTGCTCGTCGCTCATGATCAAGAGAGAAAACCGATCGACGTGGTCGAGCTCGTCGGTGCTCAAGGAGGTGTAGTCAAACCGTCCGCGGAGGTCCGTGTACCCGTCCTTGTAGAACTTTGTGCTGCCGTTTTTCATGCGGGCATACGTCTTGACGTAGACCTTCGGCAGGGGCATCCCGTCAGACTCACGGGTCACCCGAAGCTGTCCCTCGTTTTCGACAAGCTGGGCCCGCATCGCGGTCGAGTACGAAGTCTGGGCACGGGTGGTGCCACCCGCCACGATTTCCACCAGGATGTTTCTGGTGGCGAGTGCGTCAGGCAACGGCACCTCGGTGACCGGCGCTTTTTGGTTGATCGGCACCACCTGCGTGAAGTTCGGCACCACGAGCGAAAACTGCTTTGAGTCGTGCTGGGCGAACGGGTTCCGACTGAAGAGCACCTCGATATCCATGAGGTAGTAGTTCACCCGTACCTCGGAAAGGTTCTGGGAGTTGATCCGAATTTTCTTGGAGTCCACGGTGAACTCGAAGGCAGGAGCCTTGGCGGCCCGGGCGGTTTGAATCTGGTTGCGGTCGGTCGGATCAACGACCTGCGTGGCCGCAGCCTCGATCTCGTCAGCCTGGCTCACGACACTCGCAAACGCCAGTTGCCAGCGTTCGATTGGATACTCGGCGTACTTCATCGCCGTCGTTCGGGCGGCCATTGGCTCGCCCTTGGAGAACGCGAGGTAACTTGAAAAGTAGTCGTACTGGAGCCGGGTTTCGAGCTCGTCGGCGTTCACGCGGTCGAAGAATGCGAGCGATTCCTCGATGCGATCTTGGAGCAGGAGATAGGCCGTCACGCTCATCAGTTCGTCGGATGAGAATGCCCGGCGGTACGTGAGAATCTTCATGAGCCGTTCGTACTGGGCATGAAAGCGATCGTTCAGGATCTCGCGATTACGGCCAAGCTGGCCCACGCGGGCGTTCACAAGCGGCCGATAGTCCATCAGCTCATACGCCTTGCGAACGACTGGTTGAATAGTGAGCAGTGGGCTCTCGAGATACGCACCGCACTGCGACACAAAACCGTCGGTAAACTGAAGAAACTCACGGATCACCGCCGGCTCGTCATGGAGGACGCCGTAGGACCAGAGGACGTTGTTGTACGCATGCCGAGCGGCGAGGAGCGTCGTCACCGTCTGGAAGAAGGCCTTGTCCTTCATCCGCCAGGCGATCCGGCCGAGATCGATACTCAAAAGGCTGTTGGCCTTCAGGAACGCCACCACGTCGTCATTCGTGCCGTACTGAGAGATATAGGCCCAGGAGTTTTTATCGACGGCGGTGAGGGCCGGGACGACGTTGAACTCGAAGGCGCTGGCAAAGGCCAGGATCTCGCCGCTGGTCGCGACCTGCACGGGATAGTGCGAAAACTTTCCTGGGGATGGGAAGTAAAAGAAATACTCGACAGTTTCGGTGTGGTAGGGCTGGAGGTCGAGGTGGACGCTCTTCGTGTTTTGGCCGTCGAGGACGGGCAACGCCCCCTGCGGAATCTGGAGGAGCACATCGACCCGCTTGCGGCTCGAGGTGGGATTGGTCACGACGACATGACCGCCGTACACCGTATGCACCAGAAACTCGTCAGTGACAAAATTGTCGAGCCGTTCGCTGCCCTCCTGCCGGTACCGCTCGCCGTGCCGAGAGAAATTCTGGCTTACGAGAATCGGCGCGGTGTCGGCGACGTTCGTCGCCTTCTGGATCTCCTCATGGAACACGATCGCCGGCCCCTTGGCCGTGAACGTCATCGCCAGGCCATCGAAGGCAGTTGCGTGTTTTGATGGCTCAAACGGCAGGTCGAGGAGCGCAAGAGCCGCCATCATCTCGGGAAGATTGCGGCTGGCCTCGGCAAAGTTCGTGGACATAAACGGTTTTGTCATGTCGTGGACAGCGACGTCCTGCCAGAACTTTGACGGGCCGACGAGAGCGGTGGTCTGTGCTTCGATCGGCACATGAAAATAGCTGCTCTCGACGAGCTCCATGGTTTTGTCGAGCGGGCGGTAGTACTGCTCGGCACGGCCGCGGAGGGAGCTGTCGTCGGCGAAGGCGTCGAGCGAGTCCTGCATGTCCTCATCGGCGACATTGGCCCATTTGGCCTTGCCGGCAGCAAGCTGTCGGGGGGACTTCAGCTCGTTGCTGCCCTGCTGCCCTCGCCCGGGCGAAGCAAACTCCGCAGCCGGTGGCGGCGCACTTGGGGCGGCATTGACAGCCCGCTCAGCGGCGAAAAAGGCTTCTCCCTCCGCGAGCTTTTCGCCCGCGCGGGTGTAGCCCTTTTTTGACTTCGACTCGCGCTGACTCATGATCCCGAGGTCGTCACTCGTATCGAGCGACGTGCCCTTGATCGCTGTGTCATAGAGAAAGTCAAACCGCTCTCGGTCCGGTGGCAAGAGATCGACTTGCTCGCGGACGAGCCGGGCCATCGTCGCCTGCTCACCGGGGACACGCATTCCCAAGAGAATCCGCTCGAGCGTGTTGAGCTGGGCGAATTTCCAGGGGGTGACGTACTCCTGAACGTTTTCACCCAGCAGCCACCTGTCCATGAATTGCTTGTCCCGCTTGTTGGCCAGGTATGGCTTCACGGCCTTCGCAAAGAACTCCGGATCCTTCTTGAATAGGAAGAAATGCAACTCGTGGCTCGCACACTTCTTGTACGCCTCGGCCTTGGCCTCGGGCGAAAGGGTCGGCCACTTGGCGATCGTCGCAAACTCACGAACCTTCTCGGCGTCACTGCCGAGCGTGGCATAGAGTGAAAAGATCTGCGGGAGGTTGTCGTAGACCTCGAACCGTGTGCTCGTGATGTCCGGAACCACGAGCGTGCCGTCCGCAGGCACGAACGTGATCCGCTTCTGCTGCGTGAAATGGATCTCGGGATCGAGGCTCTTGGCGAGGCGGAGATCGAGGTACTCGGCTTCTGGCTCCGGGAGGTCGACATATCGACTGGCTGTGTTTGCAGCATCGACCGCAAGAATCGTGATCCGATGCCGGGGCCCAAGCTCCTCGCGTTTGATCTCAATGACCCCGTCGGCATTCGGAGCGATGTTCAGAAGCACCGCTGCGGAGTTAGCGAGGAAGTCGAGATTGGAATAGTCGCTGCGACCGCGGCCGCTCTCGCGGCTGACGCGGCCTCCCTCCGCCATTCCCCCGCCACCATTTTCTCGCACGCCAAAGTCCGCCCCCTCCTGGGCCACCTGCGCGCCCGTCTCGGTCTTGCGGATCGCCCACGGGTTCAAGAGCAGGCTCGGCCGCTCGAGCATGTTGCCCGGAAATTTTGAAGCGAACTTCCGGTCGATGATGTAACGAAGCTCGTCACCAATGTCGCGGCCCGCCTCATACTGCGATGACGGCAGTGGGTTCGTGATCGTGTAGGGATCTGGCAGCCCGATCGAGGCCAGGTCGCCGTAGGCCGAATAGGCCGGCTCAAACCGGGTCACAAAGATGTGAACCCGCGCCGAGGGCGTCGCATTTTGCAGTTCCACGCGAACCGTCTTGTCGTTGACCGTCACCGGCTTGATGGCCAGCGGTTTTGGGTTCACCACCTGGAGCCGCCGGTACTTTCCGAGAACATAGCCGGGCACGGGCGCTCCCTCGGTGAAACGGATCGTGACGAATCGGTTCTCGGGCTTGATCCAGAGCCGGTAATCACCGGCCGGAAGTTTTGGAGAGGTGACGTAGAGGCCGCCATTGATCGAAAGGTCTTGAAGACGATCAACATAAAAATTCCCGCCACGCATTTCGAAGAGGGCAACCTCACGACGGTTTACCTTCTGGCCCGTGCCGGCATAGGGAATCTCAAGGGGCTCGCCGGCCACGCCATGGATGGCCCCAGGAAGTGTGTGGGCGGCTTTGGTGAGATGCCATGTGTGCGTAATGCCCTGCGGACTGGTCGCTACGACGTGGTCCACGTCAGGCAGAATTCCGAGTGTCACACGACCGCGGGCGTCGGTCTGAAGCGACGCATGCTGGATGTCTGTGAAGCCGCGGACTTTGATCCTGAACTTCACCGGGCGATCGGGCTTGGCCTCGCCCGATTTGCCGAGGAGATCCACGACGTAGGTGTCGCCGTTGCGTGAAAAGTGAAGATCCTCGGTCTTGTCTTCCTCGTCGATCTGGTTGAGCGAGAACGCTTCGCTCGCGGCCAGATTCTGGTGCTGGTTTTGGCTCAGGTTCTTGACGCGGGCATGAAGCGTGAACGTGATTTTGCGCAGCCGCTTGGGCGTCTGAAACTCGTACGTCGACTCGCGGTCTTCATAGAGCTTGAAATCTGGAACTTCCTTGACGGTCGTCACGTTGTCGCCATCGACCGATGTGATGACGAGTTTCACGTCTTCGAGCACCTTGGGTGTGACAGGCGTGCCGGCAAGAGAAAGCTGCGGCCGAACAAGAACCGTCGCGGGCCGCAGTGCCAAAAGCTGCTCGCGATCCACGTGGAAGGCGGCGGAGAGCGTGTACTGCTCGGGGATTTGAGTAAATCGTTCGAGCGTGGAGAACCCGCCCGACGAGAGCACGATGGGCTGCGAGCCAGGCTGATTGGTATAGGGCGTAATGATCCGCCCTTCCTTGTCGGCCGTGTAGAGCTTGCCGGCGAGCCAGAGGCTGGCTGATTTCACGGGCTTGTTGAGCTCGTCAAACACTTCAAAAATTTGGCCGGCGACGGATGAGCGGACAAGGTAGCGGAGGCGTCCTTTCTTGATGACGGCCCGGCTGCTCTTGCCGTTGCCGATAAAGTCGATGACGTACACGCCGCGGGCGGAAAGTTTTGGAAACTCGAAATGCCGTCGGACTCTGGCGACCGGCGGCTCCTTGTACGCAAACGTCTGTTCGTCCTTGGCCACAAGACCGTCGAGGTCGATATTCGGGCCGATCTCGCGGAGCTTCTCGCGGTAGTAGTTCTGGGTGTTGACCTCAAAAACCTTCACGATGAGCGTGTCGACGTTTTTGATGTCGAGGTCGAGACTCACGAGATCGTCCGCGGCGAACTCGGTTTTGTTCGTGAACGCAAAGTCGAGATCGATGCGGTCCTTGATCTGCTGGTAGAGCGTCGGCGGGAGGAGCGAATACCAGGTCTCGGGGTCGCCAAGGCCGCGGACCACCTTGGCTTCGGCAAACGCGTGCTTCAGGTAGTCCGAAAGGATATAGGGCTTGTAGGCGTCGTAGTTCTCGGCGTCGACAAAGAAGTGGTCGAGATAGCTCCGTACGAGCGGTTCGTCGTCGCCGACCGGCGGGAGCATCGTGACCGCGTGAAAATCCTGCTGGAGGTTCACGGGATGCCTGCGATTGGCCTCGATCTCGAAGTACCTGGGCTCTGAGTACCGGGTCTGCCGTGGGAGTTTCAAGTACGTGAGAAAACGGTCGGCGTCGTAGACACCGCGGGACCGGTCGAGGACGAGCCGGTGGTAGAGCACGTGGGCCTTGAGTGAGTTGTGGACAGGGGCGAGCGTTGAGACATAGGCCCAGAGCCTGTCGAGATAGGCCTCCTGGGCGGCCTGGTCTTGCCGCCAGTTGGTGTCGTTCGACGGCCAAAGCCTTTGGAGATACGTCGCGACGAAGTTCTGATCGTTCCGAAGGTCGACCTTGAGTTTCAGGCACTCGTCGAGCTGCGCGAGCAGCAGCAGTTTGTGGATGGCGAGTGATCCAAAGCCGCCGCTGTGTTTGAACTTCAGGTCGGCCACGACAAGCTTGGCGAGCCCGGGATGATCGGGAACCCGCACCCGTCCGAGGAGGTCGCGAAGCTGCTCGCCCGTGAGCTGGCGAGAGAGCAGTTCATCGAACGCAGAATCCTCAAACCCCTGGACCGTGTTGGTATGCCGCTCGAAGGCCTGCTGCACAAGCCGATCATGGTCCAAAAGTTTGGGGTCGAGCGCGGTCGGAAGGTTTGGCTTGCGGTTGAGCTCCTCTCGCTCGTGATGGAAGTGGAGGTTGAGCCGATCGCGGATGAGGGTGAGGGCCTTCTGAGAGTCCTTGGTGTAGAGCAGAAGCGCCTGGCGGTTTTCGATCTCGATGACCCGCGGCGTGTGGTGGTAGCGGGCGATCCAGGCCTTCAGGAGCGGGGGCACCTTTTCCCACTGTTCGGTGTTCTGGTAGTGCAGGCAGTGGTAGTAGTAGAAATCCTCGGAGCCGGGGATGAGCTGGGCGAGCGCCTTCTCGCGGTCGGTGGCGAGGGCAAACGTCTCGGCGAAACTGATCTCGGTGGCACGGGTCGGTGTCAGTGGCGAGACGAGTGCCAGGGCCAAGACGATGAGAAGGCGTTTCATACAAAAGTCCTTGAAAAGCTGATTCCTGGGCTCAGGTCACACCGCAGGGAAAACCCCGCCCGAGTGTAGATGCGGTACGGACCAAAAAAGTTTCGTGAGCCGAAATCGGCGTTTTTTCGCAGGGCGACGCGTGCTGGCGGGGCTGCGGCACGGGCTTTCTGGTGATGACGCAGAGCCTCGTCGTCATCAGGTGTGGGAACTGCCGGAGACTGAGCCCTTGATCACCGAGTACCGGCTCCACAGGCTCGAATGCCCGCGCTGCGGGGAATCGACCTGTGCTCCGCTGCCGGCCGAACCCACGCTGAATGTCGATGAGTCGCCGACGAAGGAAGGATCGACCAAGGCATGGCTTTGGACATTCGTGGCTCGCGGGTTCACGGTCTTCGTCGTTCGCCCCACCCGTGCGGCCACCCCATTTAAAAAAAGCCGAGATCGCACCATCACTGTCAGGCGCGCAAAACCCCGCCCCTTGCAAGTGCAAGGGGCGGGGCATGCGGGTTGATTGCGAACTGCCCGTGGAAAGAGCCCTCCATGGCTACCTTCCACAGACTGCTGGCAGCCGGCGGTCGGTTAGGCGCTGACCGGACCGACCATGGCATTGCGACGACGCTTCCATCCGAGGCCAACCAGGCCAACAAGCCCAGCACCAGCCATCGCCATCGTGGTAGGCTCCGGCACCGCCTGAACGTTCACGAGCCGGAATCCGATCTGAGCCGTGGGGTTGTCGCTGTTGA
>JBGTKO010000085.1:0-1803 GCA_041744595.1 Pirellulales bacterium | reverse complement strand
GCCCCGCTGCGTGCCACAGGGGCATCGCTCGGTTCGCTGTGCGACACTGCGGGGCGAACGCCAGCCCTTCCTCAATCCATGCCGCACGTCGCTCTTGTTCCATTCACTGGGTTTCGCATACGCGATTCCGAAATGCTCGCGCTCGGGATGCGTCTGCCAGGACTCGCCAGGCGTGGCAGAGCCTTGGCGGAATTGCCGTCACTCGGGTTACTCACACTGGCGGCTTGCAATCCCGAGCATTGGTCGTCGAGCTACCACCCAAGCGCCACGGCCGGAGAGAAATTGCTGCCCCAGGTGATCGCGGCGCGGCCCGATCTCGTCGCCATTTCCGCCCTGACGGCGAGTATCGAAGAGGCGTACGCTTTCAGCAGGCAGGTGCAATCGCACGGCATTCCCACCGTGATCGGCGGGCTGCATGCCACGGCTTGCCCGAACGAAGCGGCGCAGCATTGCGATGCCGTGGTTGTCGGTTACGGCGAACTCGCATGGCCCGAAGTGCTGGCCGATGCCGAAGCAGGCCGTCTCCGCGCGGTTTACCGGCCGCCCCTCGGGGCCGCCAAAACTGACTGGCCACGTCCCCGATTCGACTTACTCGGCGAATCTCCGCCACGGTTCACGATTCAAACCGAACGCGGCTGCCCCTTGGCATGCGAGTTCTGCGGGGCAAGCCGATTGCTCGGCCGCTTCCAGGAGAAGCCGACAGCCAATCTCGCCCGTGAGTTCGAGGGACTTCGGACATACTCCCGCCGGCCGCTCGTTGAGCTCGCCGATGACAACACGTTCGCCGGCACACGCGATTTCGATGCGTTCTTCGACGTCCTCACGGCCTCGGCCGCGCGATGGTTCACCGAGTCTGACTGGCGACTGGGCGAGCGGCCGGAACTGCTCGCCCGCCTCGCCCCCGCGGGCTGCATGCAAGTGCTCGTGGGGATCGAGTCGCTCGTGTTTCGGTATCCTGGGCAAGGGGTCAAATGGACCGAGCTCACGCGGATTATGCGGGCGATCGAGGCGATTCAAGCGGCCGGCGTCGTCGTCAATGGCTGCTTCATCGTGGGCGCGGAAGGAGAAACCCGTGCTTCACTTGCCCGGCTTGTGGAGTTCGTTCTCGCCTCACCTCTGGCCGAGGTACAAATCACGCTGCAAACTCCCTTTCCCGGCACCGTGCTTTATGACCGGTTGGCAAAGGCAGGGCGACTCCTTCCAGTGCGAGGCTGGTCCCATTACACACTGTTTGATGTCACGTACGAGCCCGACGCATTGACCGTCGCCGAGCTCGAAGAGGGTTTTCGAGAGGTTCTCTCCGCGGTCTACTCCGCGGCGGCATCAGCCCGGCGCAACCAACTCCGCCGGGATATCTGGAATACCAATAGGAAACGTCGATGGGCCTCGCGACGATCGCCACGTATTTGATCGGGAATCGCCAGGCCATCCTGCAAGTCGCCAACTCGCCTCAAGCGGTCTGGCTGGGCCTGGCGTTTGTGCTCTCTGCCGGTTTCGCCCGTGAGTATGACGGCGAAGACCTCCTCCGCGAGCCGTGGCATCTGCTTCTGCCACTGGTTGCTTCGCTGGCCACAGCAACGCTCCTCTTTAGCCTGCTCTGGCTGGTCTTGGCAGGCTGGAAGACGTTTGATTCCGCGCCGCGGGCCGCGAGGGCATTTCTCACGCTCTACTGGATGACCGCGCCGCTGGCCTGGCTGTATGCCATTCCCGTTGAACGCTGGCTCAGCGCCGGCGATGCCACCCTGGCGAACCTCTGCCTGCTCGGCATTGTCTCGGTGTGGCGTGTGGTGCTGATGATCCGTG
>JBGTKO010000084.1:0-18673 GCA_041744595.1 Pirellulales bacterium | reverse complement strand
TTGCGGGTTTTGGAGTTGCCGGCGCCGCGGCACCTGCAGCCGTGCCCAAGACCACGAGGGCCTGCCCTACCTTCACGGTGTCGCCCTTCGTGACGAGCACCTTTTCGATGAGCCCCCCTGGGGGGCATGGGACCTCGATCACTGCCTTGTCGGTTTCAACCTCGAGCAGAGCCTGCCCCGGCTTCAGAACATCCCCTTCGGAAACAAAAACCGTGACGACGTCACCGGAGGCGATGTTTTCTCCCAGGTCGGGAAGCGTGAACTCGTTTGCCATGCGTGAAGATTGAGGGAGGGGAAAAATAAAAAACGCGCTGAACGGATATCAGCCTCAGGCGAACGCTGCATCAATCTTATCCGGATTGATGCCGAGCCGCCCAATCGCCTCGGTGACGACATGCCGGCCGATGGCCCCGGTCTCGGCCAGCCGCCACAGCGTGGCAACCGCGATGCACTCGGCATCGACCTCGAAGTGCCGCCGAAGCGTCGCTCGGCTCTCGCTACGGCCAAACCCATCGGTTCCAAGGGCAAAAATTCCGCCTGGAATCCAGGGGTCGAGCTGTTCTTGAACCGCCCGGACATGGTCGCTGGCAGCTACAAACACGCCCTCGGCATCGCCCACGAGCGACTCGATGTAGCTCTTCTTCGGCGTCGCTTCAGGGTGAAGCATGTTCCAGCGGCGGCAGACCTGGGCTTCGCGACGAAGCTCCTTCCAACTGGTCACGCTCCAGACCGTGCTCGCGATGCCCCACTGCTCGGCCAGGATGTCGGCGGCCCGGATGACCTCGCGGAGAATCGCCCCCGAGCCAAGAAGATTGACCGGCGGCACCTTCGCCACAGGCTCGGCCTTCGCCGCCATATCCTTGAGCCGATACATGCCCTTGAGAATTCCCTCCTCGCAGCCCGCAGGCATCGAGGGCATCTCGTAGTTTTCGTTGTAGACGGTGATGTAATAGATCCAGTCTTCGCCCTTCGCATACATCCGCTCGAACCCTTCGAGCATGATGACGGTTGCCTCGTAGACGAACGCGGGGTCATACGCACGCACGGTCGGATAGGCCATCGCGAAGAGATGGCTGTGGCCATCCTGATGCTGAAGCCCCTCGCCGTTGAGCGTGGTCCGCCCAGCGGTGCCGCCGACCATGAAACCTCGGGCTCGGCAGTCGCAGGCGGCCCAGATCAAGTCACCGATCCGCTGGAACCCAAACATCGAATAGTAAATGAAGATCGGGATCATCGGCACGCCGTGAGATGCATAGGCCGTGCCGGCCGCCACGAAGCTCGACATACTCCCCGCTTCAGTAATTCCCTCTTCCAGAATCTGACCGTCCTTCGCCTCGCGATAGTACAAGAGCTGGTCGGAATCGACCGGTTCATAGAGCTGACCGGTGTGGGCATAGATGCCGCACTGCTTGAACAGGGGATCCATGCCGAAGGTCCGCGACTCATCGGGCACGATGGGCACGATGTACTTGCCGACGTTCTTGTCTTTGAGGAGCGACGCCATGAGCGTCACCACGCCGGTGGTCGTAGACACCTCGCGGCCGGCGCTCTTCTCGATAAAGGCCCGATAGTCGTCGAGTTTCGGCGTCTCGAGCTTGGGCGACTCGAGGGGCCGCGTCGGCACATACCCACCGAGAGACTCCCGCCGTTCGCGGAGGTATCGCATCTCCTCCGAGTCCTCAGACGGCCTGTAAAAAGGTGCCTTGGCCACTTCGTCGTCCGAAATCGGAATCCCGAACCTGCTTCGGAAGGCCCGCAGTTCCTCCTCGTTGAGCTTCTTCTGCTGATGGGTGACGTTGCGGCCCTCGCCCACTTCGCCGAGGCCGTAGCCCTTGATGGTCTTGGCAAGAATCACCGTCGGCTTGCCGTGGCATTTCATTGCCGCGTCGTAGGCAGCGTAAACCTTCTCTGGATCGTGGCCACCGCGGCGAAGCTTCTTGAGCTTTTCGTCGGAGAGGTGAGCAACCATGTCCGTGAGTCGCGGATCGGCCCCGAAGAAGTGTTCGCGAATGTAACTCCCCGGCATGACAACATACTTTTGGTACTGACCATCAACGATCTCGTTCATCCGTTTGACGAGCAGTCCTTCAGCGTCCTTGTCGAGAAGCGGATCCCACTCGTCGCCCCAGATCACCTTGATGACGTTCCAGCCGGCGCCGCGGAAGACCCCCTCGAGCTCCTGGATGATCTTGCCGTTGCCACGCACGGGCCCATCGAGCCGTTGGAGGTTGCAGTTGATGACAAAAACAAGATTGTCGAGCTCCTCGCGGGCGGCCAGCGTGATCGCGCCGAGCGTTTCCGGTTCGTCGGTCTCGCCGTCTCCGATGAAGCACCAGACATGCTGTTTGCTCGTGTCTTTGATGCCTCGGTCCTGGAGGTACTTGTTGAACCGGGCCTGGTAGATCGACATGAGGGGCCCGAGGCCCATCGAGACGGTCGGAAACTCCCAGAACCCTGGCATGAGCCAGGGATGCGGGTAGCTCGACAGCCCGCCCCCGTCGGCGAGCTCTCGCCGGAAATTTACAAGCTGCTGCTCGGTAATCCGCCCTTCGAGGAAGGCCCGAGAGTAGATGCCCGGCGACGCATGCCCCTGGAAGTAGACTTGGTCACCCGAGTAGTCGTCGCCACGGCCACGGATGAAGTGGTTCATCGCGACTTCCACAAGCGTGGCCGACGATGCGAAGGTGGATATGTGGCCGCCGATGCTCTTGTCTTCGCGGTTGGCGCGGACCACCATCGCCATCGCATTCCAACGGATGATGCTCTTGATCCGACGTTCGATCTCGCGGTTGCCCGGAAACTGAGGCTGACGATCGACCGGAATCGTGTTGATGTAGGGCGTGGTCGCGACGAACGGGATGGGCACCCCAAGCCGGTAGGCCTCCTGCTCGATGGCCTGGAGAAGATAGGCAGCCCGATCCCCGCCGCGGCTGTTGATCACATACCGCAGGGAGTCGAGCCACTCACGAGTCTCAGTCGGATCGGTATCGACCGAAGCAACGCCGTCGGTCAGCTCGGGCTGGCCGGTACCGCCGTCCCCCATCTGGCCGATCGACATGGGCACATGGGCTCCGCGGGGCAGTGGCTGGCCATTGACGCCTACGCTCGTGTCAATTCCGGCCTGGTCAATCTCGGGAGCAGACATGTCGATCTCCGGTGGTTCCGGGCAAGATTTTCAAGTATCCCGCGAATTTAGGGCTACGTAAATACCGGCACGTGAGCCCCGGCCTCAATGGCCCGCGGCCTCGGTCCGCGGCCGGTAGATCTCGGTCGCCAGGCCGAAGTAGTTCTCGGCGGAAAAAGCGATGGTTTCCCCGAGGGTTGGATGGGGGTGGATCGTTTCCATGAGGTCTCGGGCCGTGCAACCCATCTCAATGGCGAGGGTTCCTTCGGCGATGAGTTCGCCGGCACCAGCCCCGACAATCCCGACACCGAGTACCCTGTCTGTCTCAGGATCGACCAGGATTTTTGTGAGGCCGTCGGTGCGACCGAGGGCTTGGGCACGGCCACTGGCTGCCCAGGGATACTTGCTGACCTCGACCGTGCGGCCGGCAGCCGCAGCCTCTTGCTCGGTGAGGCCTGCCCACGCGATCTCGGGGTCAGTAAAGACAACCGCGGGAATGGCTCTGGGCGCAAAGATCGCCGGTTCGCCGTGAAGGGACTCCACCGCCACCTTGCCCTGGTGGCTCGCCCGGTGGGCGAGCATCGGGTCACCGCACACGTCGCCGATGGCGAGGATGTGCGGATCAGCCGTTCTCTGCTTGTCATCGACCTCGACGAATCCTCTTTTGTTGACCACGGCCCCGGTGTTCTCGAGGCCGATCCCGTCGGAGTTGGGCCGCCGCCCAACCGACACGAGAACACGGGAAAACTCTTCGGTGAACGGTCCCTCGGGGCCCTCAAAGGCTACCTTCACAGCCGAGCCGGTATCGGCGAGGGAGACCACCTTGGTGTTCAACCAGATCGCTGCAAAAAGCTTCTCGAGCCTTTTCTGGAGCGGCTTCACAAGATCTCGGTCGGCCCCAGGCAGGAGGCCGTCGGTGAGCTCGACGACTGAGACCTTCGAGCCGATCTCCGCGTAGACCGTCCCCATCTCGAGGCCGATGTAGCCACCGCCGACCACGAGCAGCTTCTCGGGAATGTCGCGAAGCTCGAGCGCCCCGGTTGAGTCCATGACCCGAGGGCTCCCGATGTCAAAGGCCGGAATGCGAGCCGGTCGCGAGCCACTCGCCAGGATGCAGTGGTCAAACGTGATCGTCGTGTTCTTGCCATCCGCGCTGGTCACCGCGAGCGCCGTGGATCCTGTGAACCTCGCCTCGCCATGCACAATTGCGACGTTGCGGCGGCGGGCCAGCGTGGCCAGGCCACCGGTGAGCGTGGAGATCACCTTGTCTTTGCGAGCCCGCAGGGCCTCGACGTTGATTTTGGGAGGCGTGAACTCGATGCCCCACTCGGCCATCTCGCGGGATTCCGCCAGCACGCGGCCCACGTGGAGGAGTGCCTTCGACGGAATACACCCTCGCAGGAGGCAGGTGCCACCAAGCCGTTCGTCACGATCGACGAGGGCGACCTCCATCCCGAGATCGGCCGCTAAGAACGCTGCGGCGTAGCCGCCGGGACCGCCACCGAGCACCACCAGGGGGACATGCATCGAACTTGTTCGCCTCGAGAGTTGCCAAACCGTGCGAAACGCCCGCCATCGGGGTCGCTCGAAAACCGAGCGTTGTTGTAGTTTGAGCGTCTCGGGGGTTCAAGGAAGCCACCTACCGACGCTCGCGACACACCCGCATGCCATCCGTTTGCTCCGCCCGCCGTCTGGCCGCCGCGTTTTTTTGCCACATCCGCGCGGCCTTTACCCTCGACACTCGCAGCCTTGCGGCATACCGCATCGGCATGGGCCTTCTGCTCGTCGCAGACGCCGTGATACGAGCCCCCGACGTCGCAATCATGCTCGGACCCGACGGGATTTTTCCGTTGGACGCGATCTTCAAGCACCACAGCACCGCCACGCTTTGGTCCTTGGCCTTTCTTCACGACTCATCGGCCTGGAGCGGCGCGGTGGTTGCCCTCGAAGGTCTTGCAGGAACGGCGCTCGCCGTCGGCTGGCACACCCGTATCGCCACGTTCCTCGGCTGGGTCGCGATCGTGAGCCTCATTCGCCGCGGATCGCCAGCCGTCAATTCCGGGGATGTGTGGCTTTCTTGCCAGATGTTCTGGGCGATGTTCTTACCACTCGGCGAGCGATGGTCGATGGATGCCGTCCGCCGTCGGGCCACCGGCTCAGCCAAGCCCCCAGCAGCAGCCGCCTTCTCAACCGCGACCATTGCGGTCGTGCTCCAGCTCGTAGCGGTCTATCTCGGAGCCGGTCTCTCCAAATGCAACGCTGATTGGTTCACGGGGAATGCGCTCACGCACGCCCTTTCCGTCCACGACCATGGCACGTCCTTCGGCATGTTCATCACAAGCGTGCCATGGCTCACCCGGCCGCTTCAGTGGATCGTGGTCGCATGTGAGATCGGACTCCCGCTCATGCTCCTCGCCTTTCCATCGCCGCGTGTTCGGATCGCGATGGTGGCCATCTTTACGTTGTTTCATGGTGCCATCTGGCTCGGCATGACCGTGGGACTGTTTCCCGCCGTCGGAATCGTGGCATGGCTTCCACTCCTGCCGCGGGAATTCTGGTACTCAGCCCCTGTCGCCGATGATCAACGCGTGGCATCGCTCGGCCGGACCGCATCCTGGGCATGTGCTACTGCCGGCATGATCGCGGTATCAGCGTTCATCCTCCACGTCCCACCGTGGCGGCAGAAGCACCTCCCCGTTCCTCTCGCGATGGCGGTCAATCTCACGGCCCTGCATCAAGAGTGGGCGATGTTTGGGAATGTTCCTGCCAGGGCACAATGGGTCTATGGACGGGCCCTCCTCACCGACGGCAGCGAAGTCGATGTCCTGCGACTCGGTCGCCCTGTGGAGCGAGAACGTCCCGTCGGTGGATTCACGTCGCTACCGCACCACCGATGGCACAACTTTTTCTGGCACCTCTACGAGCCAGAAGCACGGGTGTTTGCCGAGCCCGCCGCACGGGCCCTTGTCAGGGAGTGGAACGCGACCCATCCCCAGGACCGGCAGGTCTCGAGCCTAGAGATACGTTACGGTTTTCAGGAAACGGGCGGCGATGCCCCTGTTCGCGACGTCCTCGTAGCATCGTGGCCACCCCGATCGGCCTCGGGCGCGGGCAATCTCGACCGTTTCCTTCAGGCGACCGATCGCGAGGCGTCAGCCCACTGACGGCTCGTGGCGGGTACACTTCCGGTGAGCCGGTCGAAACACTGGCCATGGCTTGCGAGAGTGGCGGAACTGGCAGACGCGCTGGATTTAGGTTCCTGTGCCGTAAGGCGTGCGGGTTCGACTCCCGCCTCTCGCACTTCATTTGTCCAACGACCGTGAGCGCTGTTCGCCGCGAAGTCGGCGGGTTTCGGTCACGGGGTCGAACGGCACTCGCGGCACCGTTTTCATATCTGCCGGCATCACATGCGTGGCAGCCCGCACGCCTCGATCGTCCGCCTGGGCATTGTTTTCGCCCAGGCCGATCGCGAATTTTCTCATTGCTTTTGAACGGTACCGTGAGTTGAAGAGATTGTCATCGGGTGGGCCGCTCGGTTTCGGCGTGGCGGGAACCGGCGGTAGGGGCGAGGGCCTCGCCGCGGGGGACGGCGAGAGGGTTTCGGGTGCCTCTGGGACGGGTGCCTCTGGAACTGGCGCCTCTGGGACGGGTACCACGGCTTCGTCGATCCTCGGTCGCATCGACTCTTCGTCGGGGCCCGGAATGGAAAGTCGAGGTGGCATCGCGGGTGTCGCACCCCTGGCATCCTCAGCCGAGATGACCACTTGCCCAGGCCACTGTCGCCACTGCGTTCCGTAGAAGCCGTACAGTCCGGGCCTGACCGGGCAATGCGGACTGCAATGGCCATTCCGGCATCCACAGTGTTGGCAGTGGTGCCGCGAGCCAGGCGAACCGGCCCGGATCTCTGCGTTGAGACAGGCAGTGCCGAGACAACCAAGCACGAATACGATGACGAAGCGGGTGCTCGAGCCCACAGCGAGTACCCGTGGAAGAACGCTTGCAATGCTCATCGGTAAGCCATGGCTCCAGAAACGTCATCAGGGTCAGGCCCAGGCCAGTCGCAAGGCCCTCCTGACCCGTAAACTCCGCCTCATCGTCAATATCGGTTCCGTAAGCCCCTGGACTTTGCCTGGATTTCTCCCGACCGACCATCGGAAGGATTGGTCTCTTTCGCGAGATTCTCGCAATTCGCTGCTAAACTAACGGGTTTCGGGAGTTTTGCTTGTCGTGAGCCTTGCTCTCGGACCATGCCGAAGCGTTCGTGCCTTCAGCCACCAGCCTCAGAAACCGCCTTGCGGAGCCATCCAGTGCAGCGGATCAACTTCAAACTTCTTCTCATCCTCATGCTGGGCATCGGCGCCGCAGGTGGCGGCCTGTACGTCCTCCGCCGCTTCCAGATCTTGCGAAACGCTGAAGGCAAGTTCGATCTGGCAAAAAGTCGGCTCGCCGAGGGGAAGACGGCAGAGGCCATGGACCTGCTCGGGCAGTATGTGGCGCTGCGGCCTGGTGACGACGAGGCGTTCGCCGAGTACTCCAAGCTCCTGCTGGCCCGTGCCACTGCGCCAGGGGCCAGCCGCAATGACATCAATCGCGCCTTCAATGCCCTCGAAGCTGCGGTCCGGCGCAACGCCGAGAACGACGCCCTTCGGCTGCAACTCGCCGAGTTTCAGGTCCAAGTGGGTCGGGCGAGCGATGCTCTCGAGCATCTCTCCGTCCTCGAGGCGCGATTGCGGAACGACGCTTCGAATTCCGACGAAGATCGAGAGATGGCCCAACGTGTCCAACTCCTCAAGGCCGGATCGTACCTGGGGTCTGGGGAATACAAGGAGGCCGCTGACATCGTCGCAAACCTCATCGGCTACGACCTGAAGGAGCGCCGGTTGACCGAAGCGGCCGACACGAACTCCCCGCCGAGTGATGCCTACATCATGCTTGCGGCGATCCTTCAAGAGCGGCTCTCGTCGCCCGACGACGCCCGCGACGTGCTCGAGCAACTCGTGACCAAGCATGCGAACGACCCTCGGGCTTGGCTCGCTCTCGCCAATTGGGAGCGCGGGCGGGGCCGGCTCGACAAAGCAACTGAGGCGGTCGACAAGGCTCGGGCGATTGCCCCTGACGACGCCAACTTCATGTTTGCGGAGTTCGAACTCGCCCTCGCCCGTCGCGATATGACCCTTGCACGGGCAACCGCGGAAAGGGCTCTCGAGCTGTTTCCTGCAGATGAACGGGCAACCCGCGCGTTCACCACGATCGCCCTCCAGGCCGGTGACGTCGAGAAGGCCGAACAAGTTCTTCTTGCCGGCCTCGAACAAAACCCGAGTCGTGCCTCGCTTCTCTTGATGCTGACCGAGGTGCTTCTCCAGCAGGATAAGCTGACGGAAGCCGGCCAAGCCATCGCCCGAACCCGGGAACTCCACGGCGCGACGAGTCCAGCCGTCGGATTGCTCGAAGCACGGCTGCTTCTTTCGGAGCGTCGATGGACCGAGGCCAAGGCCAAACTCGAGCAGGTGCGGCCAATGGCGCTCGGCAACACCGATCTCATTCGGCAGATCGATCTCTACCTCGGAAAGTGCCACGCTCAGCTTGCCGAATTCGACGCCCAGATCGAAGTCAATCGGCGGATATTGACGGACGACCCCACGTCCGTCCCAGCACGAGCAGGTGCCGCCGAGGGGATGCTCTCTGCGGGGAGGACCGAAGAGGCTCTCGCCGAGTTCGAGGTGCTCGCCCGTGGCCTGTCGGAAGAGCAGCTCGTCGAGATCCCCCAGATTTGGTATCCGCTTCTCCAGCTCCGAATCGCCAGACAGTCTTCCGTGGACCCCTCAAAACAGGACTGGAGTGGAATCGATTCGCTCTTAATCGCCCTCGAGCAGACTGGCCGTTATCCGCTCTCGCAGCTCGGTCTGCTGCGGGCTGAATCGCTCATGCGACGAGGTGAGCAGCAGGCCGCCCGCGACATCCTCACGAGAGCGGCAGATGGGAGCGCCGAGCCAACCGTATGGGCTGCCCTCGTGACACTCGAACTGAGGACGGATGGTCCTGATGCTGCCCTCGAGACGCTCGGCCGTGCGCCAGAGGCGGCGAAGAACGCGGCCCCCATGATGCTCGTCGAGATCCAAGTGGCAGCCCGGCAGTCTCGTGAGCAGGCAAAGGCTGCTTTCGCTGCGATCGAAGAACGGGCGAAGACCCTGCCGAAAGCCGATGGCGCCAAGGTCTTCGAAACGCTCGCCGCAATGCACCTCGCCGGTGGTGACATGGCAGAAGGGGAGCGGATCTGGCGAGCCGTGGGTGCGATGCAGCCAGGAGAACTTCGGCCCCGTGAGGCAATTCTCGAGATGGCGATCGCGTCCCGCGACCTCGACAAGGCGAGGGCGGCCGTCACTGAGATTGCGGCTCTCGCGGGTCCAAGCTCGGCGCGGGCACGGGTTGCGGAGTCAAGTGTCAGAATTCTTGAGGCGCGGGACATCCTGACCAAAGCAGTCAAGGATGGGAACCAGCAGTCAGGGGAAATTCCGACTGACGTGCGAAAAATCCTGGACGCCGCCAGAGGACTTCTCATCGAGGCCGAGGCCGAACGACCGGGATGGGCACAGATTCAGATCCTTTCCGCCGAGATCGAAAACCTCCGCGGAGAACGCTCTGCAGCGATCGACCGGTTGAAGCGGGCCGTCGCGGCCGGCCCGGCGAACCCGGCCGTGATCCGACGGCTCGTGGCGATGCTCTACACCGCCAATCGCCTCGAGGAGGCCCAGCGAGCAATGGCGCTGCTCGGCGACGAGGGGGCTACTGGTCTCGAAAGAATCTCCGCGGAGGCAGACCTCCGGGCTGGCAAGCTGGACGATGCGGTTGCCCTCGCCGAGCAGAGTGTTGCGGGTGATTCGCAGAACCCAGAGGATCTGCTCTGGCTTGGCCAACTGCTTGCTCGCTCGGGCCGGCTGGAACGGGCCGGCGAAGTTCTCGAGCGAGCAACTCGGGTGGCTCCGAATGAGCCGGATGTCTGGCTCGCGCTCTTTTCGTATCGGCTCAGTACCTCGAACCCGGCCGGCGCCGAGAAGGCGATCTTGGAAGCTGCCGAGTTGATGCCAGAGCCTCGGCGACAGTTGACGTTAGCCCAGGGCTACGAGATGCTCGGTCGTACCTCCGACGCGGAGCAATTCCTTCGGCAGGCTGTCGCAGGGTCACCGACAAACCTTGACGCGATCCGCAGCCTGGCCGCATTCGAAGGCCGCCGAGGCCGTGCGGCCGAGGCCCGAGAACTGCTGAACCAGATTCTGTCCATGAAGGGGGACGAAGCCCGTGCGGCGAAAGCCTGGGCCCGCCGGATGCTGGCGGAGCTGACTGCTGGGCGAGGCACCTACCGCGAACTCGAAAAGGCGCTTGCCCTTCTCAGTGAAAATCGCAGCTCCGACGGCAGGGCCACGCCCGAGGACCTCGACCTCGAAATCACACTCCTGGCCAATCGCCCGGAGCCTGCTGCCTGGCGGCGGGCCATCACACTGCTCGACGAACTGGCCTCCGTGCAGCCCATCACACCGGCGCAGCGGTTCCACAGGGCGCAGCTCCTGGAAAAGACCGGACGTTGGGACGATGCTCGCAACGAGTTCGTCACCCTCGTTGCCCCTCAGGCGACGCCTGCCGGCCAGATTGCCCTCTTGGTTGAAAAGCTCATCGAGCACGGCGAGATATCGACCGCCAAAACGTGGCTCCGGAGGCTCACGCAGGTCGCACCAGACGCGGCTGTCACGCTCGCGCTGGAAGCGAAGCTGGCGCTCGCCGAGAACGACAAAGCAAGGGCGGTCGAGTTTGCGAGGCGGCTCATGCCGGGAGGTGTCATACCCGACGACAATCCAGGGCAGTTGGCCGCGGTCGGCAAACTGATGGAGGATCTCGGTTTTTCCAAGGCTGCTGACCGCGTGTTCGAGCGGTATGCGGGGCTCGGTGGTGATGGGGTCCTCGCCAGGATCGACTTCCTGGGGCGGCAGGGTCGCGTCGATGAGGCGTTCGAATTGCTCGAATCCCGCTGGGACGACATGTCGCTCGAACGGGCCCTCACGCTCGCGCTTCGGATCGCCTCTGCTCAGACCGACGATGCCGTCGCACTGCAAGCTGCGGCCCGCGTTCGCGAGAAACTCGAAAAAGCCAAGCGAGTCGATTCAGGCAGTCTCGTCATTCGCCTGATCGATGCGGAGCTCGTCTCGCTCGAAGGCCGTGACGGGAATGTCGAACAGCTCTATCGTGACTTGCTCTCGAGCAAAGACCTCGACGCCACGCAGCGAGCAATCGTCGCCAACAACCTCGCGTTTCACCTGGCCGCTCCGACGACCGTGGGCGAGGCCCGCAAGCTCATCGATTCTGCAATAGACGAGTTGGGAGCCATTCCCGATCTCCTGGACACGCGAGGCCTCGTCCGCCTTGCCGCCGGCGATACCCGCGGCGCCGCCGAAGACCTTCGCGAGGCCGTGCTCGTGCCCTCGGCTGCCAAATTCCTCCATCTTGCGGCGGCCGAGCTCGCCAACGGGGATGAGGCGGCCGCCCGTGCCGCTTTGAAGCGGGCCCGGGAGGCTGGCCTCAACCAGCAACGGCTGAACGCGAGCGACCGCGAACGGCTCCAGACGGTGGAAAATGCCCTGGGCTCGAAGCAGACAGTGCCGGCAGCCGCCGTGACGACAGGCGACTAACCAGGGTCAGCCTCCCTGCATCATCCTCGCACGCGCGAGCGCGTCTTCGGCTTCGGGAATCATGCCGGCCCGCATGCAAGCCACCGAGAGTGCCGTGTAGCTGAAGGGGTCATTCGGCTCGAGCTCGCAAGCCCGGCGGGCGTGGCGTACGGCATCGGCGTGCCTTTCGAGCCTCGTACACCAGGCCCCGAGGGCCGAGTGTGCCAGTGCGAAACCAGGCTCGTCGGCAACGAGGGCTTCCATGGCGCCGACAGCGGCAGCCAGATCGCCGTCATCCTTGAGTTTTTCAGCGGCCGCGTAGCGTTCGTCACGAGTCATCCGGGGATATCTCCGAGGTCGCCGCAGTATAGCCGCAGATGGCAAGCCAGGAGATGTGGGAGGAGTGTGCCTGTCCGCTTGAAACTGGCATTGAATCCGCGGTGGTCCGAGCCGATAAGTCCTCCGAACTGGTCCGCCAAACCGGTGCAATCTGCCTGAAAGGACTCCCGTGAGTATCCATCCGTTGGCCGTGGTGAGTCCCGGAGCCAGGCTCGGGGTCGGGGTGACCGTTGGCCCGTTTGCCACGATCGAGTCCGACGTGGAGATCGGGGATCACTGCACGGTCGCTTCCGGGGCAATCATCAAGTCCGGGGTGACGGCTGGGTCGCACAACGAATTTTGTGAGCACTCCGTCATCGGTGGCGGGCCTCAGCACGTCGCCCGCCCCACGGAGATCGGACACGTTGTCATCGGGGATCACAATGTGTTCCGCGAGCACGTGACGGTCCATCGGGCCATGAAGCCGTCTGCCGCAACGACCGTTGGAAATCACAACTACGTCATGGCAAGCACGCACCTGGGCCACGATGTGACCGTCGGCAACCACTGCATCTTCGCCAACGCCGCGCTCCTCGGCGGCCATGCCACGGTCGAAGACAGGGCGTTCGTGTCGGGCGCGGTCGCTGTCCACCAATTCTGCCGCATCGGTCGCTTGGCCATGGTCGGAGGCCATGCCCGGGTCGTCCAAGACGTGCCTCCCTACATGCTCCTCGACGGTCAGACCGGCTGTGTGGTTGGGCTCAACTCGGTGGGCCTTCGCCGCAGCGGCCACACGATCGACGATATCAACGACCTCAAGGCTGCCTACCGTGTCATCTACCGGCGGGGTCTGGCCTGGCGGGAAGTGCTCGAGGTTCTCGGGCGGGAGTTCACGAGCGCAGCCATCCAGCACTTGCGCGAGTTCTTGAGTACCGGAAACCGAGGCTTCGCCCAGGAGCGGAGGGCTCCGCCAGCCACCGCAGCAACCCTCAAGCTGCGGGTGCCCGAGGAAGAGGCCCCTGCACTCCGCGCCAAGGCCGGGTAGCGTTGTCCCGAAGGTCACGTGGCCCGCTCGCCGATCGGGCAAGAGCTCTCGGACGAGCTATACTCCCTTTGGGCTTTGCCACCATTGCAGAGGCGGCTGCCCGGACGGGGACAACGGCGTGGTTCACTCACACGGCATGCAAGACCACGACGAGCGGAGTGGCCTGACTCTCATCGAGTTGTTGGTCACCATCACGATCGTCGCGGCCCTCTGCGGCCTGCTCTTCCCTGCCGTCCAGGCAGCACGGGAATCGGCCCGAGGGACAGTCTGCCGGAATCATCTGCGACAAGTTGCGATGGCCACCAGTCAGTTTGAGGTGGCAACACGATCGTTTCCGCCGGCCCGTCTCACTGACCGTATCGGCGACCCATGGCTTGCCGACATGGGCCCCACCTGGGTGTTGCGGGTCCTGCCCTGGCTCGAGGAGGTTGCGCCAGCTTCGGCCTGGGATCCTCGCCTCCCCTACGCCTTACAGTCGGAGACCATTCACGAGCTCGTCGTGCCGACCTTGCTCTGCCCGAGTCGACGCTCCCCCTCGAGCGCGATCGTGCCCTCTGTGATGTTGCCCCCGACGATCGCCCCCTGCGGCTGTATGTTCCCTGGCTGGGAATCGGGAGGCGGCGGCCTTACCGACTTTGCGGGCAATCATGGCGATCTGACGCCCGGCTTCGGATCGGCGGAAGGGGACTTCACTCAGGGGGGCAACGGCACGGGAATCATCATTTCGAGCCGCCCGTTGCCCGGCACGTTTCGGTGGCAGGATCAGATCCGCGCACGCGACGTCACGGACGGATTGTCGCGGACCATCTTGGCGGGAGAGCTCCATGTCCGCCGTTCGATGGTGCTGTCTCCGCCAGACTGCGGGCCGGCGCTCGACGGGTCGAGCTTCCATCACATGAGCCGCGCCGGGGGCCCAGGAGGCCCGATCGCCGACGGACCGGACGACGACGTGGCCGGTATGGCCACGGTCGTGTTCGGGAGTTGGCATCCCGACACCTGTCATTTCGCCTTCGCCGATGGCCGTGTCGTGAGCCTCTCACCGTCGCTCGACCCTGTCATCCTCGGCCACCTCTGTCATCGCCATGATGGCCATGCATCGGAGCAATAGGGCGAGCGTCGTCGTGGGCCTCGGTCTTTCGACCTTTGCCTTTCTCGCCGGGTGCGGCTCAGCCGATTGGGTTTCGGTCGCAACCGGAACCGTGGCCTTCTCGGACGGTGCCCCAGTCTCGTGGGGAATGGTGGAACTCGTGCCCGAGGAGGGCGGATCGGTGGCCCGTGGCGAGATCAAAATCGATGGCAGCTTTTCCCTGGCAACGGGACGGCGGCAGGGCCTGCAAACAGGCCGTTACCGTGCGGTGATCGTCCAAACGATCGCTCCCGAGATGATGCTGAGGAAGCATCATCATCCGCTGCCTCGGGTCGATCGCCGTTTCACGTCGCCGGAAACAACCCCGCTGGTTGTCCTCGTTTCGAAGGGACAGCCTGCCTTCGAGACCCCACTGGTCGTCGAACGTCTCCCAAGCTCGTCAAGCAGCCGATAGCCGGTCGCCGCACAGCCACGCGACCGGCATCAGACGCCGTCGTCGAGGCCGTATCGCTGGAGCTTGCGGCGAAGGACCGATCGGTCGATACCCAGGATTTTGGCCGCAAGCGACTTGTTGTGAAGGGTGGCCGCCAGTGTTCGTTCGAGGTGGAGCCGCTCCACATCAGCAAGCGTCGGCCAGTTTTCCGTGCTTCCTGGAGCCGCATCCGATGGAGGACGAGCGGCAGCCGCAGAGTCGGCTGACGGAACCATGGGGTTTGTCGAGGACTGAACCTTGGGCTCGACCCGAAATACACCGGGCAATGATGTTGGTGACACGATCCCACGGCTGGCTGCCATGGCCATGTGACCCAAATTGCCATTCGGCCGCCTGTCGTCATCGCCACTGGCAATGAGCCCGGTCAGTGAATCCGAATCGATTTCTTCTCCCGAAGAGAACATAACCGCCCGTTCGAGTACGTTCTCGAGCTCACGGACATTGCCCGGCCAGGCATACGATTGGAGGATCGTAACGGCCTCTGGAGCCAGTGTGCACATCGGCATGCCGTGGCGAGAAGCCAGTTCGGCGAGATACCGCTCGGCAAGGATTGGCACATCTTCAGGCCGCTCACAGAGAGGCAATGTGCGAATTGCCACGACGTTGAGTCGGTAGAAAAGGTCTTCGCGAAATCGACCCTCGTTGACTTCGGTGGCAAGATCACGGTTGGTTGCCGCAAGCACCCGAACATCGACCGGCACTTCATCATGGCTGCCCACGGGAACGACCACCCGCTGCTGGAGCACCCGCAGCAGCTTGGCCTGAAGCTCGAGCTCCATCTCCCCGATCTCGTCGAGAAAGATGGTGCCAGCCTCGGCCGCTCGGAAGCAGCCGAGAGTCGATGACGTAGCGCCCGTAAAGGATCCCTTCACGTGGCCGAACATATGGCTTGCGAAGAGCGTGCCGGTCGTGACCGCACAGTCAACCGGGATGAACGGCTTCTTGGCACGCGGACTACACGAGTGGATCGCACGGGCAATGAGCTCCTTACCCGTGCCGCTCGGGCCCATGATGAGGACGCTCGATTGATGGGCAGCCACCAACTCGATCGATCGCCGAACCTGATCAGCCCATTCGGAGATGCCGACAATCCGCTCGATGGCCGGCTGTAAACCCGGCTGCCGTGCATCGTTTCGTGGCACCGAAGGGGGCAAGAGAGGCTCTCCTCGCGGATTTCTGGAGATCGTCCGGGGAATGGTCACAGCCCATCCAGTCAAAATCAAACGCAAAATCTACTCTCAAAGAATACCCTCTTCGAACGATTTAGGCCAGCTTTTAGTTCTTGTGAGGAACCGAAGAAGGCCCACGGCAGCCCCTTGCGCCCTTACGCGCGGAATAACTGGCATTTTTTTGCGGTTTGGCGCCCGGTCAGGAAAGATAACCAAAGATTGCACGTGACAGGGCTGTTCCCTCCTTCGCCCTCCTCGCTTGGCCATTTCCCGCGCCCATGAATCCCGCCCCATCGTCGTTGAATGACCTGGCCGCGCGGCCCGCGTACCCGCGGGAGCGCTACCGCTGGTCCACCCGGATCACGGCGGCTGGGCTTCTCGCAACGGCCGTCGTCGCCTGGCTCTTGCTCGACTGGCTTCTCGTCGATCGCCGCCCGATCGTCGTCGGCATTCTCCACTCGCAAACCGGTCCGATGGCGATCAGCGAGCAGTCCATGATCGACGCCGAGGTACTCGCGCTCGAACAGATCAACAAGGCTGGTGGCCTTCTTGGCCGACCGATTCGCTGGGTGATTGCCGACGGTGGCTCCGACTGGACCACGTTTGCCCGCGAGGCGGAGCGGCTCATTCGCGAGGAGAGGGTGTCGGTGATCGTTGGATGTTGGACGAGCGCCTGCCGTAAAGGAGTGCTGCCAGTCGTGGAGGCAGCGGACCATCTTTTGTTCTATCCGATGGCCTACGAGGGAATGGAGCAATCGCCCAACATCTTCTACACAGGCGCTGCGCCCAACCAGCAGATCATTCCGGCGGTTCAGTGGTGCCACGACACACTCGGCGCCCGCCGATTCTTCTTGGTCGGCTCCGACTACATCTGGCCGCAGTGCGTCAACGCGATCATCAAAGATCAACTGGTAAGCCTTGGCGCCGAGCTTGTAGGCGAGGAATACGTGCCCTTCGGCTCGACGGATGTCGCGAGCACCGCGGCAGCGATTGCAGCCGCCAAACCCGACGTGATCCTGGCGAGCGTGCCGGGCGATTCTGCCCTCCCACTGGCCCGTGCGATCCGCGCCGCTGGTGTCGATCCAACGACGACTCCCATCGTGACGTTCGCGATCGGTGAAAACGAACTGCGAGGCGATGCCGCTGCCGACATGGCCGGCCAGTACGCCGCATGGAACTATTTTCAGAGCATCGAACGGCCGCAGAACAATGCCTTCGTCCGTGCCTTCCAGCAACGGTATGGCCTCGATCGCACGACATCCGACGTGATGGTTGCAGCATATAACAGCGTGTACTTCTGGGCCCAGGCCGTACGGGAGGCTGGCACCACCGAGGTTCGGCAGGTACGGGCGTCGCTGCGGCATCAGAGCCTCGATGCGCCGGAAGGCGTCATCGCGATCGACCCGGAGACCCAGCACACCTGGCGGCCGGTCTACATTGGCCGCATCCGTGCCGACGGCCAGGTCGATATCGTTTGGACCAGCCGCGGCTCGGTCAGGCCCGTGCCCTTTCCGCTCTCCCGGTCGCGAATCGACTGGGAAGAGTTCGTCACCGATTTGTACCGAGGCTGGGGTGGACGCTGGGTCGCACCGACTGACCTCGAACGGGCGACCTCGCCGGGAGGCATCCGATGACGCCCAATCTCCTGGCAGCGCCGGCGATGCGGCGTTCGATCGCCGGCCGCCTTCTCTTCTGGTTCCTCGTGATCGCGCTGATCCCCTGTGCGATCCTCACTGCCATCACCGCGCGGATTGCGACCTCGGCCCTCGAGCGATCGGTCCGTGACACCCTTGTCCAGACGGCTGCCGGAAAGGCAGGGGAACTCGAGTCGTATGCCAGCGAGCGTATCCGTGATGCAGCAGCCCTCGCCCGTGGGCCCACGATCGTGCGGGCCGTCCGAACCCTCACGGCTGCCGCGGATGCCCCTGGAGACGCCGACGACATCGGCGAACGGCTCGAGGCAGCCGTCGTCGAGGCTGACTCCTACCTCAGCTATGCCGCCAAGGCATTCAGCTACGACCAGCTTTTGCTGTTGGACACGACCGGCCGTGTGCTCTACGCCCTTGATGGTGCCATTCCACCCGGAACGTCGATTCTTTCCGGTCCGCTCGCCGGCTCGGAGCTTGCGATTGGTTTTGATCGCGCGATGAAGCTCCTCCAGTCAGACCTGGGCGGTTTTCAAATCTACGGGTCGGTTAATCGCCCCTTGGCTTTCGTCACATGCCCGATCTTTGACGAAGGACGCCTTGCTGGCGTGCTCGCGCTCGGGCTTTCTCCGCAGCGGATCTGGCAGATGCTTTCCGACGTCACGGGGCTCGGCGAGACCGGTGAGATCGTGACCGGCCAACTCGTCGGTGACGCCGTCCTCGTGACGGCACCCTTGCGGAACGTCCCAAACGCGGCGTTTCGCCATCGGATCCCACTCGACAACGGACGCACCGGCGGCGTGCTCGAAGCTGCCCGTGGCAGCCGCGGCTACGGCACGCTCGTTGACTACCGTGGCACCGAAGCGGTCGCGGCCTGGTGTTATCTTCCGAGCTTCCGCTGGGGCCTGTCAGTCAAGCAAGACGCCTCCGAAGCCTACGGCCTCGTTCGCTTTCAGCGGGCCGCTCTCATCGGGTTGTCGATCGCGACGATCGTGGGCGTGACACTCGCGGCGCTCGTCGTCGCCCGCACGATCTCGAGCCCCGTACGCACCGCGATGGCCGTCGCCAGGCAAGTGGCCAGTGGCGACCTGCGAGCCACGGTCGATATCACGACCGACGATGAAACCGGCGCCC
>JBGTKO010000083.1:0-3221 GCA_041744595.1 Pirellulales bacterium | reverse complement strand
ACGGCCAGGAGTTCGGCTCGACCAACTTCACGATCGACGGCATGGACAACAACGACCCCGTTCTGGGCCTCGTGATTGTGAATCCCAACATCGACTCGGTATCAGAGTACAAGTCCACGACCGGGAATTTCGATGCCGAGTTCGCTCAGGCGGGCGGCGCAGTGATCCAGGTGATGACCAAATCCGGCTCGAACGAACTCCACGGCAGCCTCTTCGAGTTCCACCGCAACAATAATTTCAACGCCCGCGATCCGTTCAGCGAGCCGACTGGACCGCCGCCTCTCACGTGGAACCAATTCGGGGGTTCGCTCGGAGGGCCGATCGCCAAGAACAAGCTGTTTTTCTTTGGCGACTACCAGGGAACCCGGCGTCGCACCGGCGCTTCGCTATTGACGACGGTCCCAACGCAGCGGACGAGGGAAGGCGATTTGGGCGAGTTCGCCGTTCCCATCTTCGACCCCGCGAGCGGCACCGCAGGCGGGGCGGACCGCACGCGGTTTGAAAACAACCGGATTCCGCTTTCGCGGATCGACACGCCCTCTCTCAACTTGATCAACATGCTGCCTGCCCCGAACTTACCGGGAATCAACAATAACTTCACCGTGCAGGCTTCCGAGGCCTTCGATAGCGACCAGTTTGGCGGCAAGGTCGATCATTACGCGACCGACGCGCTGCGCTATTTCGTGCGCTATACGTTCGCCGATTTCCGGAAGGACTCGCCTCCCGCTTTTGGCGTTGACGCCGGCGGGCCTGCTCTCGGCGGCCTCGGCTTCGCAGGTGAATCCGCGGTCCGGAACCAGAACCTGGTGAGCAGCGTGAACTACACCGCGACCCCCAGCCTACTGACTGACTTCCGGGCCGGTTTCTCTCGGTATGGCGTGAACGTGCTGCCCCTCGATTTTGGAACGAATGCCGGAGAAGCGGCGGGCATCCCGGGCGTGAATCTGCCCAACCGGCCGGACACCTCCGGAATTCCCTCGTTCGTGATTGACGGCAGCGGAGGTTGGCGGCAGGGTTATAGCCTCGCGGTCAATCAGTGCAATTGCCCCCTCCGCCAGCGCGAATTGGTCTATCAGTTCGTTAACAACTGGACGAAGATCACTGGTAATCACTCGGTCAAATGGGGGGGCGACTTCCGGCACGCGCGAAACGTCCGGATACCTAGCGACCGGCGGCGGAATGGCCAATTCACATTCGGTCCTGCCGTAACCGGCAGTCCCGACGTCTCCGGCTCGGGTCTCGGGCCAGCGACCTTCCTGCTCGGGCTGCCAAGCAACTTCGAGCGCTTCGCGCAGACAGCGACCGACGCAGAGGACGCGCAGAATCGTCTCTTCTACTTCGTCCAGGACACTTGGCGCACGACCCGCCGGCTGACGCTGAGCTTCGGTCTTCGGTGGGACACTTGGTTCCCAAACTATAGCGTGAACAGGGGCCAAGGGTCGCAGTACGACGTCAGCACCAACACGGTCGTCGTAGCCGGCGTGGGCGACAATAGCCGCTCATCGAACTTCGAGACCCAATGGACGAACCTTTCACCCCGCGTGTCGATCGCCTATCAGTTGGGTGACCGGACGGTGATTCGCACCGGGCTGGGCCGCAGCTACTTTCAGGAGATTTTCGGTGCCACGTTCAATAATACCGCGAACGGCTACCCGACTCTGATCAATCAGCAAATTCCGCAGCCCAACCCATTTACAGGCGTCTTCCGGCTGTCGGATGGCCCTCCACCGGTGGTCTTTCCTGAAGTGCCGGCGAATGGCCTGCTGCAATTGCCTAATGGTATAGGAATGTCTTATCGGCCAGTCGATTTGGCGTACTCTTACGTCGATTCCTGGAACTTCTCGGTCGAACATTTGCTCGCTGAGAAGCTAGTGGGCACCGTGTCTTACGTCGGCAACGTCGGGCACAACCTCCGCCAGGGCATTCCATTGAACCAGGCGATTCCAGGGCCCGGTCCTTTCAATCCACGGCGTCCGTTGTTCAACCGTTTCGGGCTGACGCAGGGTATCAACGACGCGAGCACGAAAGGCAGCAACAATTACAATTCGCTGCAAACGAAACTCGAAAAGAGGTACTCGGCCGGCTTCTCCTTCCTCGCCAACTACACGTGGTCAAAGGCGATCGGAAATCCGCAGGGCCTGCTGTTGGACGGCCACTTGAACCGGGGCCTGGCCGATTTCGATCGCGCCCATATCTTCAATCTGGGCCACACCTGGGAGTTGCCATTCGGAAAGAACCTTTCGGGCGCCGCCAAACACGTGCTGGCGGGCTGGGCTTTCTCCGGCATCACCTCGTTCCAGAGCGGGCGGCCGTTCTCACCGTCTCTCATCAACAATGCCTCCCTCAACGCGGACGCCGGTCTGCGGCCCGACGTGGTAAGCGGCGTGGAACCGACTGACGTCGCCGGTGGCCAGTCGCGCGAACTCTGGTTCAACCCTTCGGCGTACGCGGTTCCGGCACCGTTCCAGTTCGGCAACGCCGGACGCAACTCGCTGCGCGGTCCCGGCGTCGCGACGTTCGATCTATCGCTCAACAAGATGATCCAGATCCGCGAGGGTCACACGGTCCAGATTCGCTGGGAGAACTTCAACTCGTTCAACCGAACGAACCTCGCCAACCCAAACGGTAACGTGGACGCCGGGCCTGGCAACGCCGGGCGCATCACGTCACTGGGCGGCGCTGGCGGCATCCCAATGCGCCGGATGCAGTTTGGCGTCCGGTACGATTTTTAGCCGGGAGCGGTGCAGGAGGCCTGGCTTTACCAGGCCTCCCTTCTCTTCGAGTGCAAGAGGTGTGGTTCGGCGGAATTCACTCTTGTCCAGCTTGGTATCTACTTGACTCAGGTGACCACTACATCTTGTGGTCTCAAAAATCGTCCTTCTCGGAGCCGCCGACCAGGGACTTGTAGGGGGCCGGAGCAACGGCGACCGCTTGTTGGACTAGCCGGGAGAACAGCTTGCCGCGACTGCGCGAATGGCGCCGATTGAAGTGGAAGGCAAACTCGTCGAAGCAGTAGTCGAGATGCTGCGGACTGATGCCGCCCTGATGCGTGCCCAGCAACCAGCGTTTGAGTAGCGACACGACTCGATGCACCTGCGGCAGAAGCTCCGAGGCGGACTCAGCGCGCCCGCGCAGAAAGGTTACCTCGTGGCCGTAGCCATGCTAGTTCAGGGCCTCGTAGCCCAGCCAGCCGTCGGTATGTACCGTGGTTCCGGGCTCGA
>JBGTKO010000082.1:0-26922 GCA_041744595.1 Pirellulales bacterium | reverse complement strand
GGATGTGCCGCCGGCAAGGCTCGCGGCACCGCAGCCACCGCCCGCTGCCATCCCGGTCGGTATGCCTCCGCCCTCACCGTTCGCAACCGCACCACCGATTGGCCCGCCACCATCCACGAGTCCGCCATCCTTCAATAACTCGATGCGATCAGCGTCGTCGTTGCCACCGTTCGCGCCGCCGCAGTCGTCCACAGGTCCGCAGCTTGCCTATGACGACGAAGCGGCCGACACATCCCCGTCGCCGCTGAGCCCGCCTCCGGTTGTCGAAGGGAAGGCTGTGCCGGGGCCGATCCAGCTCGAAGGCGTTCAGACGCCTCAGGTCGCCGTCGAGAAGCGTGGACCGCGTGAGATCCAGGTCGGCCGACCTGCTCGCTATGAGATCATCGTTCGCAATGTCGGCACCGCCACGGCCCACGATGTCGCCCTTCGCGATGCAGTGCCGCGCGGAACCTCCCTCATTGCCACGACGCCCCCAGCGTCACCGGCGGAGCGGGCAAGCGACCTCGTGTGGGCGCTCGGCGCGTTGCCGCCCGGAGCCGAAGTGCGGGTGCTCATGGAATTGATGCCCGAATCCGAGGGGGAGATCGGCAGTATCGCCAGTGTGAGCTTTCGTGCAGATGCCACGATGCGATCCGTTGCCACCAAGCCCGCGCTCGCGATCGATTGCCCCGCCCCAACAGCAGTCCGCATCGGCGGCGACATTCCCGTGACATTCACGCTCTCGAACCCCGGCACTGGCACCGCCACCGGGGTTGTCCTCGAAGGGTATTTGCCAGACACCGTATCCCATCGCTCCGGCAGCGAGCTCGAGTTTGACGTGGGCCAGCTCCGGCCAGGCGAGACGCGGACGATCGACCTCGTGCTCGGCACTCGCAGCCCCGGTCGTACTCCAATGCGGCTCGTGGCCCGCGCCGACGCCGGCATCGAGGCAACACTCGAGGTACCTCTCGAAGTCACCGCACCCACGCTCGAGATCGCCATCGACATGCCGACACGTCGCTTTCTCCAGCGTCCTGCCAAGTGCACGATCACGATGGTCAACTCAGGCACGGCGGCGGCCAGAAGTGTCGAGCTGGCGGCGCAGCTCCCTTCCGGCATGAAGTTCGTGAAGGCCAACAATGCCGGCTGGCATGACGAACGGACGCACCGTGTCCTCTGGAACCTCGAGGAGCTACCGGCCGGCGAGACGGGAAATGTCGAGATGGTCGTGATGCCCGTGAACGCTGGCGAACAACGGATCGTGGCCGCTGCGCGGAGCACCGACGGCCCATCGGATCAGGCCGTTCACTCGTGCCAGGTCGAAGGCCTAGCAGCGGTCTCCTTCCACGTGGCCGACAGCGAAGATCCTGTCGAAGTCGGCGGCATCACGGAGTATGTGATCCGTGTGGTCAACGAGGGCACGAAGGCGGCGACGGGTGTGCAGGTTGCAGCATCGCTCGTGGGCGATCTCGAACCGGTGAACGCGAGTGGCCCCGGTGGTCACCGCGTCGAGAACCTCACGGTCATCTTCGAGCCGCTCGCCAAACTCGCCGCGGGCGAGGAGGCGGTCTACCGAGTCCGTGCCCGCGGCCTCCGGGCTGGACACCAGCGAATCCAGGTCCGGCTCGTGAGCGAGGACCAGCCTACTCCCATCACGAAGGAAGAGACGACAAGCGTCTACGACGACCGTTGACGTTTTCTTTTCGCCGAAGGGGCATCCTTGCCCGGCAGTCGTTCATGCCGGGAGATCGTCCCACATCGGACAGCTATCTACACGCGTCGCTCGTCCCTCCGGGCCGCCGACGCTTGCGGAACCTCCGTTCCGTCTCGAGGGCCGGGCATCCTTGCCCGGCAGCCGTTCAAGCAGGAAGATCGTCCCACATCGGACACCACAGTGGCTGCCGCGGGAACAATTGGCTCGCGAGCTTTTGAGCCATCTGCGTTGATGGGTCCATGCGGCCAGCAGCGACGGCCTCGACCGGATCGCACTGCCCGAGCAACAGCCTCGCCAGTTCCTCGTCGGCCAGTTTCAGATAACTCCGACCAACACGGCCCGGATGGACCGTCGCCTGTCGCCCTCCGTTCGACTCGCCCTTCTGTTCGGCCACGATGACCGAGCCACGGAACGAGGGGGCGTCGAGGCCCAACTCGACCGTCTCGCGGACGCCCGAGGCAACGACCCGCTGGGCAATCTGTGGCGCGATTGATTCCAAAAGAATCCTCGGTTGAAACACGCGGGCCACGATCATCCGATCGCCTTGCGCGACCTGGCCATCACCGCCGGCAACCGCAGCGTGCAGCGGATCAGAGGCGCTACTCTCGTAGATGATCTCCTGGCGGTCATTCTCGATGGCCTCGGCGCAGACCCTTGCCAGGATCTCCCGCTCGAGCCCAGCGAACTCTGGATCGGCCATGATCTCGAGTACCCGCGTCCCTGACTGGATGCAGTAGCCGACGATCCGAGCACTCTCCTCATGAATCTCGTAGCGGTCCTGTCCGACGAGCGCGACGAGGATCGAGTCGAACGCCCCACGGCTCACGAGCCAGCGGCCGTAATTCTCATCACGATCGAGCGGACCAATGAAGCGGCGTGCGTTCTGCGCGTAGATGCGGAGAATCGCCGGCAGCTCGACATGCCGCCATTGCCGCATCGTGACCGTCTCACCGTTCCACTGTGGGCCCTCGAGGAGCCTCGCGAGAATCTCGGTCGGCCGGCCCGGTGTCGCGCAGTCGCGGCCGAGCACGCTCCAGCCCATCTCACGAAACGATGCGGCAATCCGCGTCCGTGAGAAGGCGACGGCGGCGCCGCTCTGACGCATCCGCTCCTCGGCCGCCTTGACGAGCCGCTGACCGTGCCCGGCACCGCGGCATTCCGGGAGCACGGCAACGCGATCGACCACGGCACCTGGTACCGCGACCTGACCAAGCACGATACTCCGGGGCACGATCTCGGCATGCCCGACGATGCGGCCGCCGAGCCGGGCGACAAGCCGGTTGGCTGAGTCGTGCTCTGGGTGATCGACCGCCGCGTGAAACTCCGCCCGCGATGGAGGCGTCGGCAGGCCGGAAAGAAGCTGGAGAATCTCGCTTTGCTCACCAGCACGGGCAGGCGACACATGGCACTCCGCGAGCATCCATGCCGGCGGCGCGAAGGGCACCACAGGCTGGTGCGGCACATGGAGGACCGGGGGGCGTTTTGCCGGGAGCGGGCGTCGATTGACAATCGTTGCGGAAGGTCTGATTTCGACCGTTTCCACCCCGCTCTTCTTCGAAGCTGGTCGCCGTGCTGGGGCGGTCCGCTGGGTCGTCGCTCGGGCGAGCCTCACCGTGGCCACGCCGTCGGCAGACTTCTTGGGCCTGTGGGACTTGGGTTTGACCACCTCCGCGACCGCTTCGGCGGCTTTCTCTCGCCGCTTGGCCGAAGACCGCTGAGGTGGCTTTCGCAAACCTTTTCTGAATCGACACCGGCTCGGGGAGCAATCCACCCGATGCATGATGCCTCCTTTCCCTGGAGAATGCAGTTGCAATCCGTTGACCGAAAAAGGTACCGGTTCGTCAGGCGTTTTCCAGTAGGAGGAACTCACGGAGCGTTTTTTCGGGGAAAAAACACCAAGGATGCGTCCGAGCCCGAAGGATGTCCCTGGACTTTTTGGCGGTCTCGAGGGCAACCGCCCTGGCTTCGAGCGTCCTCACGATGCCCTCGGAGTGTGCCGCCAAGCGGCTGTTGGCGGCCCGAATTTCATGGCACCGCCGACGGGCCAGGGCAGGGGTGGCGACCGTCTGCACCCACTCCCTTTTCGAGGCCAAGAGCAACTGCACCTCCGCCGGAACTCCATCCGCATCGTGGAAAAATCGCTCGGGGTGATACGCCATGTCGCGGAGCGTCCGCCGCACTTCGGCCAATTCGGCCGCCGGATCGGCAGTGTCGATCCCCGAAAACACCCCTTCGAGCGGTAGCCTCAGCGTGCCCGAGACAAGGGCATGCCGTGGTGGATCGGAGCCGACCAGCCGTCGGACGATGTCGTCGGTGATCGAGTCGTAGGCCGCGCCGCCGATGCCGTGGACAAAGACGTCGGCGAAGAGAAGCCTGGCCATGAGGGTCGTGACCAGCGCCCGAGGTCGCAGCCGATAGCCATGCTCCTCGAGCCGCGAGAGCGCGTCGATCCATTTGGCGGGCGATGTCTCCGGCGAGATCGGCAACTCCACGCGGACGGTCTCGAGGTCAGACAGCGCGAGTGCATCGGGCATCGCGAGGTGGGCGAAGACGCGGCGGCGGCGAGGATCGTCGCGAGACCAGATCCACCAGGGCACCTCGAACCAGGTTCCGGCCGGATCTTGCTGGACGTCGAGGTCAGGCATTGGACGGCCGAGGCTGCGGACCCGCCGGGCCTTTCGATGCGACCGAAGCGCCGCGTTGTAGGCGTCGTGGAGCTGCCTCGCGTGGGCAAGCAGCCAGCCGGTGAACACCATGACGGTCGGCAGTCGGACCAGTTCGCTGACCGGCACTTCGAGAGTCTCGAGGCCGAACTTCTCCTCGAGCATGTGTCGACCCTGTGCGATCCCGAGGCCGAGCCGGTGGCTGGCCTTGGCACGCTCCACCACGGCAGGCCACCAGCGGCGGACGATTGGCTCGGGCACAAGTGGCATGAGCAGGTCGGCCGCGCGGTTTCCGAACGACTTGAAGCAGTCCCGGTCGATGACCTGTCGCTCTTCCCACGCCATCGCGGGCGCCGCGGCGTCGAAGGCGACCTTCTCGAAGCGGGCCGCTTCCGGTGTGCCAACCGGCACGGCCACCTCGGTGTGGCCACAGCGGTCGCAGTCGATGACGAGATTGATCGCGGTGCCCCCGACCTCGCGGGCATAGGCATCGAGGACGGCGTTTTTGAGCCACACCCCCGGATGAAAGAGCTCCGGCTGGTGGCCACCCATGATCAACGGACGGCGTATCCAATCGGCCATGTCCGAGGGCCGGGTCACATCCCGGTACGACCCTGTGTATTCACTCGCCACCATCAGCAGCTCACGGCGGGTCGCCGCGACCAGTTCATGCAGCCGCATGTCACCGATCACGAGATCGAGCGCCGTCCGCAAGAGGCGGTTATTGTCGACGAGCGCCTCGATCGAGCCGGTGCCGGGCGACGGTACGATCGGCGGTGCGATGAGCCGGGCGCCGGATGGTTCGGGTGGCTCGTGGGTGCGGCGGCGGGCAGTCATGGGTGAGGAGAAAGCATACGTCGTGGGGGCGGTTGCACGGCGGCTTCGGCCCGATCGAGCACCTTTCGATAATACGCCAGTCGGGTGGCGGCATCGTCGAGGGAACCGCCGAAGCTCCGCGTCTCGTCCAAGTAAACAAGGGGCACCGGAAGCTCGCTGATGGTCAGCCCGCGGGCGGCCGCCCGCACCCACACCTCGAGCGGCATCGCGTAGCCCGTTTCGGTGACATCCATCGCTTCGATCGCTTTGCGGGTGTAGGCCTTGAAGCCGCAGAAGGCATCGGTGATGCCGAGACCGAGTCGACGGTTGATCTCGGCGGTGATCTCGGCATTGATTCGCCGTCGGGCCTCTGGCGGTTTGTCATCGCCGTCGAAGTGTTGCAGGTAGCGGCTGCCGCTGATGATGGCGGTGTCACCTGCGGCCATTGCCGCCGCGACGAACCGTGGAATGAGCCTGGGCTGGTGCTGGCCGTCGCAGTCAATCGTGACGAGGCCTTCCCAGTCGCCGGCGAGCGTCTCGCGGAACGCCGTGGCGAGAGCGGCGCCGTAGCCCCGGTTCTGCGGATGACGGACCAGGCGGATGTCGCCCCGCCTCGCCACGCGATCCTCGAGCAACGCCGTCGTGCCGTCAATTGATCCGTCATCGACGACGAGAACGTCAGGGGTAACCTTCACCACCTCGTCGAGCACGCCGGTGACGTGGACGACCTCGTTGTAGACGGGAAGTGCAGTGAGAAAGCGAGGCATGAGGGGCAGCCGGGGGAAAGCACGTCAGTGTAGGCAGTAGGATGGAGCCGTTCAAAAAATATGGGGTCGCGGCCTCCGAGGGGTGAGCCACGATCCAGCGGCCAAAGCCATTCAGAGCCAGCCGATCGGGTCGCGATCGGTGGTGGCGGAGATGACATCGAGGCCGGGAAGTTCCGCCGCGAGGCGTGCACTGAGCAAGGCCATTGAAAAATGCTCGCTGGCGTGGTGACCCACGGCGATGACCGCGAGCCCAGAGGCAATCGCTTCGGTCGCCTGGTGGAGTTTCAATTCGCCGGTGACAAGCGTGTGGCAACCCGCAGCGGCTACCTCCCCGACGAGGTCACCGCCACTGCCGCAGACGATCCCCACGCGGCCCGCGTCACGGTTTCGGTCTCCAACAAGCTGCACATGTGTTGCCCCGAGACGATCCGCGATGAGCCCCGCGACCGCCTCAACGCTCATGCCGTCCGACGCACGGCCTGAGCGTCCGAAACCGACCAATGGATCGTCACGGTCGGGCGTGATGGGACCGACGCCCTCGAGCGACAGCATCTCGGCGAGCTGATGGTTGATGCCGCCTTCGGCTGAATCCCACGCGGTGTGGCTGCTCCACACGCCGCAGCCCGCACCGATGAGCGCGAGGAGCACGCGGCCCGTGCCCGAGTCAGCCGTGATCCGACTGACGGGCCGAAAAGGGAGCGGGTGATGCGTGACGACCAGGTCGATTCGCTCACGGACTGCCTCGTCGGCCACCTCGGGCGTGAGCGTGAGGCAGGTGAGCACCCGCTGCACATCTTGACTGCGAGGAGCGACAAGCAGACCGACAGAATCCCACTCGGCCGCCAGGCGAAGAGGAGCGATACGTTCGAGAGTCGAGATGACGGCTGCGAGCTTTTTCATGGCGACAGGATACTCTTGAGGCTTCCTCCGGGCACGACTATGGAAACCACCCGTCTCTCCGTCCCAGCCGTGACGCTTGCTCGTGATCTCCGCAAAGCGTTGCGGGCAGCTCGCGATCTTGGCTTTTTCGCCATCGAGATCGATGCGCGCCACGGTCTTGATCCCGACGCCGTCTCGCAGACCGGTCTGCGACAGATTCGCAAGTGGCTCGGTGACGAGGGCCTCGTCGTCTCAGCGGTCGCGTTTCCGACGCGGGGTGGCTACGGCGATGCAGAGCGGCTCGAAGGTCGCATCGCCGCCACGAAAGGGGCCCTTCAACTCGCCTATGACCTGGGGGCTCGGCACGTTCTCAACCACGTGGGTGACATCCCGCCTTCAGATGAAGGCCCCGAGTGGCGGCTCCTGGTCGATGTGCTCTCTGATATCGGAACATGGTCGCAGCAGATTGGCGCGACGCTCTGCGCCGAAGCAGGCCGCGCGGCCCCGACCGACCTTGCTCGGCTCATCGCGGCGCTGCCGGAGGGAAGCCTTGCGTGCGACATCGTCACCGGATCGCTCGTGGTTCATGGCCACGGTCCGTCCGAGGCCATCGCCACGCTCGGCGACCATGTGGCAAGTGTCCACGCCACCGATGCTGTGCCGGGCGCGTTTGCCGGCCGCGGCCGGGCGGTCATTCTCGGCACTGGCCACGTTGATTTTGCGTCGGTCTTTGCTGCGCTCGAGGAGCGGGCCTACTCCGGCTGGATCGGGCTGGAACCGGTCGATCCGCGCGACGCCTCGGAAGAACTGACTGACGCCGTCAACTACCTGCGGTGGCTATGAGCCCTTTTTCGTGGCGGCTTCACCCGGTGTGACGGCAGGTGTAGATTCTCGGGCTCATGCACGCGGCTAACCGTACCCGACGCGTCACTGCCTGGGCGATGCTCGCCCTGTATGCGCTCGTCGCGTCGGGTCTGCCGCTGCCCGTGGCCGCGCCTCCGGCTGGCTCGGCAGCCGAGAAGAAGCTCGCTGGGAAGGATCGCTCGAAGCCGTTTCCCTGCATGGACAAAGCCTGCGGCTGCGACTCAGCCGAGCGGTGTTTCACAAACTGCTGCTGCAACACGCCGGCCGAGACGCTTGCGTGGGCCAAAGCCCGCGGCATTGAACCGTCGGTGATCGACGCGCTCACTCGACGGGTGGCCGTCGCCGCCCCAGCCGCCTCATCCAGTGGATGTTGTTCCGCACCAAACGCTGCCACACCTGAGCCGTCGTGCTGTTCGGCCGACGAGGATGACGTCGAAAACGCGATTTGCAGCGACTACCAGTCGCTGGCTGCCGAACCGAAGCCCGCGCACGTGGATGTCGCCTGCCAGAGCGAGCCGGTCGAGCCCATTGCTAACGACGCCCACTTCTCGGGGGTCGTGATACTTCGGGACATGCTGGCTTGCGGCGGAATCGCGTCCTGGTGGTCCGCGATCGGCGCGTCACTACCACCACCAGCCATCGTCACCTGCGAGCTGCCATGGCCACAGGTCGGCGTGCTCCCGCTCGTTCATTCGAGTGTTCTTGGAACGGGCAGCCCGCCCGATCTGCCGCCACCACGCGGCTGCTGAACTGCGACCTCATTCGCGGTGTTCAGGCCCCGGCGTGTTGCCGGTGAGCCTTCTGGTGTGCGTGTTCACGCTTGCCGTGCTGGGTTCACGGTGAAAGCGTGTCTGCACCAGTCACATACCTTTTCCAGGACCAACAACGATGACACCCCTTGCAATGCAGTGCGGTCGCGACCGGCTCACACACGACGACCCTTTTGACCTCGACTGCCACGATGTGACCGATGCCGGGGCGGCTGCCGACACGTTCTGTGATACCGAGATTGATCTCGCACCCGATTCCGATGCGCTACGTGGGTTCACCCTCGTTGAGTTGCTTGTGGTGATCGCAATCATCGCCACACTCGTCGGGTTTCTCCTTCCGGCGGTGCAGGGCGCCCGGGAAGCCGCTCGCCAGATGGGCTGCGCGAGTAACCTCCGCCAGTTCGGCCTCGCACTCCTGTGTTACGAAAGCGCGAAGCGGCACTTTCCCCCCACCGACGCGAGGCCACCCGCGGCCTCCGCCGACTGGTCAGTTGGCGGAGGCTGGTCGCTGCATTCCCGCGTGCTGCCCTACATCGAAGAGGGATCGCTCGCCGATCGTTTTGACTTCCAGCAGGCTGCCTTCCGAGGCAACTTTGCGGCGCAAGAGCCGAATCCGGCCTTCGCGAGTCTTTTCGCCTCCCCGATCACGATGCTCTTGTGTCCGAGTGACACGGCACCGGTTATCAACGTCTCGAGTGGATACGCGTACGCCGGCAACAACTACATGGTGAGCATCGGAAGCGGCACGGCGAACGGGCAGGGTGGCATGTTTTGGAACTTCAGTCGCCCTACCGACGGCATCGTCTATGAAAAATCCAGAGTGAAGCTCGCGCAGGTGACCGACGGAACATCGCGGACGGCGATTGCGAGCGAGGCAGTCCGAAGTATCGGCCAGGATGCGACGTTTGCGGCCGGAGCCCCACCACCGTATCCGTACCAATACACGCTGAACGGTTCGTCTGGCTGGAACTCCGGCACGCTCGCGCCTCCTGTCGGCAGCACGCCCACAAACGCGGCGATCGACGGAATCCTGGCGAACTGGCGGTCGCTGACGGGCTGGCGTGGTGCTGCAAGCCCGGCCATGCGAGGCAGGGGCCTGTCCTGGGCAGCCACGACCTTTGGGAACGGCCTTACGAACGGGTTCCTCACTCCCAACAGCGAGATCCCTGACTACGTCATCCACTGGTCAGGACTCGCAGGCCCGAAGAGCTGGCACCGTGGCGGGGCCACCGTGCTGTTTGCGGATGCCCATGTCGTCTTGCTGACTTCAGAAATCGATCCGGCCGTCCATCGGGCAATTCATTCCATCAACGGCGGAGAGGCGGTGAATCCATGATGGGTGTCCATTTCAACGTGATGCGGGCGATTCGCGGCATTCTCGTGGCGGCCGTCGCCATCGTCCCACGCATGGCATCCGGCCATGACACCTGGGTCCAGGCATCCCGTCGCCTTGCTCGCGTCGACGTGCCCCAGCGGTGTCTGTGCTGCGATGAGTAAGTGTCGTCTCACGGTGCCGGAGTCAGTCTGAACAACGAGGCGGCAGCCGCAATCGCCACGGCGGCGGTTTCAACGCGAAGGACGTGGGGGGCGAGGCTGACCGCATGAAAACCGTTGGCTTCGGCGGTCGTTCGCTCGGCGTCGGTAAACCCTCCCTCGGGGCCGACGAGCGCAATCACTTCGGGTGCGTTTTGCAAGGTGGCTAGCGCGAGTGGCTCACCGGTCGGCTCGGCGAGGAGGCCAATCACCGCGGCAGGCTTCTCGGCGATGATCGCCGCAACCGTCGTGGGCTCACCGATTTCCATGAGCCGGTTCCGGCCACACTGCTTGCATGCCTCGATGACACCCCGCTCGAGCCGTTCAATGGCCGAAGGCGTTGCTTCCGCCACGCCACGCTCAGTGACAAGCGGCACGAGTCTGTCCACCCCCAGCTCCGTGAGCTTCTCGACGAGCCACTTTTGGCGTTCACCCTTCGGAAGCGCGACGGCAAGGGTGAGGATTGGCCCGCAACGTGGTGGCTCGACAACCAGCTCATCCGTTTCGAATTCGACCTCGCTCCGGCCGATCGTGACCACCCGCGCGGGCCACGTCCTGCCGTGACCGTCAAAGAGCGTGACGGCGTCGCCGACTTTTGCCCTGAGCACGCGGGCGAGGTGCCTCGCCTCGTCGCCTAAGAGCAGGGCCCGGCCGGCCACAGGCGGGATCGTCACAAAAAAACGCTCACTCATTTTTTGCCAACCGAAAGAACGCAACCCGCCGTCCCACCTGCTCGCCCAGGTGGGCTTCGATGGCGATATGGAGAAACCGTAAAAACAGGGCTGAATTCGTCCTGACCTCGGGGGACTTCCCCGCTACACTCCGGGGCATGGTACGTGATCCAGCTTCGCATGCGGCGTCTCCGTTTTCCGGCCCGGCCGAGCCGGCTACGTTTCATCGTGGTCCTTCCCAGGAGGAGGCCCTCGCGAGGCTCGAGTGGCTCCTCACCGAGCGGCAGCGTTGTGGGCTGGTCGTGGCTGAGCCCGGATTGGGGAAGAGCCACCTTGCGATTGCGGCGGCCCGTCGGCTCAGCGGCCTCGGAGCGGAAGTGACCGTGCTCTCACTTGCCGGCCTTCCAGAGGGAGAGTGGATCGAGCTTTTGCTTGACCGCCTGCCCCTCGATCAGCCCAGCCGTGCAGAGCCGCTGCGACCCTGGCTCAAGCTCGAAAACCATCTTCGCGAGAACACGCTTCTCGGTCGGCCCACCGTGCTTGTCTTTGACGACATCGATCAAGCACCGGCAGACGCCCAGGCTGCTATTGGAAGGCTTGTAGCCTCGGCCGAGCCGCGGTTTGCTACGACGGTGATTGTCGCCACGGCCCGGCCCACTGGGCTATCAAACGTACCCGAGGCGGTGCGGCAGAGGGCGGCGGTGCGGATCGAGCTATCGCCGTGGAACGACGAGGAGGCGGCAGCCTTTTTGGCCGAGAACCTCGCGCGTGCGGGCCGCGAGACGAAGCTATTTACGGCGGCCGCCTCATCGACGATCCAGCGGTTTGCCATGGGCGTGCCAGAGGTCATCCGGCGGCTCGCGCACCTCTCCCTCGCGGCTTCCGATTCGAGTGGCCTTGACCGTGTCGATGCCGCCACGGTGGAAGCGGTGTGGCGAGAGCTCTCGCCGCAAGGAGTGGATGGGGATTCCCATCGCGAACCGCCAGAAACCCCGACCGAGCAACCGACGCGGGTGCGAGTGGTCCGTCGCCTCTGGGGCTGACAGCCTGGCCAACTCCTGCCGGCTATCTCCTGATCGCAGCGATTGCCGCCTTAGCTGCGGCGGCCACCTGGGGGTTCCGATCACCGGCCATGGTCTCGAGCGCCGGCAGAGCAGACTTGGCCGACGAACCCATGTTCGCCAGCTCTTTGGCCGCACGAATCCGCTTGTCGCTGGAGGAACTGGCGAGATCCTGCTTCCAGGCATCCACCATCAAGCCACCCATCGTCTGTGGGCCTTTCGGGCGTTTGGCCTGGCCGGACGACGGGGAGCCGCCGAGTGACGGCAGCGACCTTTGTGGTTGAGGGGTCGAAGACCTGGGCTTGGACGCAGACGCCGTCCGACGCGGTTTCTTGGTTTCCGAACACCCAGGGCTGGCCACGAGGACGAGCGCGGAGAGAGTTGCAATCAGAATTCGAGATCGCATCGGAATCCCTGGCATGCGAGGCAGAGGAAGTTTCCCGCCGTGAGGGATCACAAGCGGGTTCCGTACAAGGACGGCGAAAGAGCGTACCAGCGCCAAGGCCCGTTGGGAACCAGGGCGTTTCGGTGCCGAGGACCATGGCGTACACTCCCATGCGACTCGAAACATTCCGCGAGGAACGCCACCGTGGCCCAACGGGCACCCGAATTCTCCCCCCGCTTTGTCGCGATTTCGCCCGACGATGGCACCACGATCGATCTGAGAAATCCCGCTCTGGCGGCATTCCTTTCATGGCTCGTTCCCGGGCTCGGGCAGCTCTACCAAGGCCGCCGATTCAAAGCCGCCATGTTCATGGCGTCGCTCATGGGCACGTTTGTCATCGGGATGTGGATCGGGGGGGGCAACGTGGTCTATGCCTCGTGGCGGCCCGGGGAGAAGCGACTCGAGTTTCTCGGGCAGGCTGGTATCGGGGCGGCTGCGATTCCATCCCTCGTGCAGGCATCGCTTGTCGCAGGCTCCATGCGGCAGCCGCTTGGCAATGGCTGGTTTGCCCCGCCACTCCTGCAAGGGCAATTCGTCTCAGAGGCCTACAAGAAGCAGGTGATCGATAGCGACCCTGAAATCGGTCCCGGCGATTTTCAGGGGCTCCAGTTCAGGCCACGGCAGCCCGGCGATCAGCTATCGCTGTGGCGGCGACGCCTGGGGCGGTTCTTCGACATCGGGTCGCTCTACACGACGCTTGCCGGGCTTTTAAATCTGCTCGTGATCTATGACGCGTGGGCTGGGCCAATGCGGCATGAACAGGCGGAGGCAGAGGCGAAAAAAGCTGCGGAAGGCGGTTCGAAACGAAGCGGCTAGACGGTTTCCAATGGCTCAGGTACACCACGACTTGTGGTGGTTTTTGAATCGCCGCAGCAATGGATAGCCAGTCAATTCGGAACGGAGTCTGATGCCATGTCGGGTGCGTGTCTCGTCGCGATCGTTGTCCCGCTCATGGCATCGTTTGCCGACCGCGTGCCGGGCATCTTCTTCGGGCTCCCGCTTCTGGCGCTCGCCAGCCTGATCTTCGCGGCAACCCACCATGAAGATCCCGCTGCCATCGGCCTGACCACGGTCCACTGGACCGTGTGGCTCGGAGGCGTCCTCGGAATGGTGCTCGCCGTTGTCTTGCTCCTGGGATATTTCAGCTAACTGGCTGCAACGAAGCGCGGCGGAGTTGGCCGCAAGCGGCTTCGATATCCGATCCCTTGCGACGGCGAACCTGCACATTCACGCCCGCCTCGCCAAGAACCCCTAAGAACCGTTCGAGTGACGTTCGGGAAGGCTCCTGCCAGGGCATCCCGGCGACGGTATTGTATGGAATCACATTGAGTAGCGCCCCGCGTCCGCGGAGGAGGGCCGCGAGTTTGGATGCGTCGCTCGTGGCGTCGTTGACGCCCCCCAACAGCACATACTCAAACGTGAGCCGCCGGCCGGAGGCCTCCCAGTAGCGGTCAGCCGCGGCCATCACGGCCTCAATGCCGATCGCCTTGTTCACCGGCACCAGCCTTGTTCGAAGGTCGTCGTCAGCAGCATGGAGCGAGACAGCGAGGTTGTAGCCCGCATCGAGCGAGACAAGCCGGTCGATCGCCGGCGGCAGGCCGACCGTCGAGATCGTGATTCGGCGATGCGAGATGCCGAGGCCATCGGGATCGCGGGCCAGGGCGAGCGCGGGTATGAGGCGGTCGAGATTCGCAAGGGGCTCGCCCATCCCCATCACGACGATGTGACTGAGCCGCTCATCCTCTGGGAGCAGCGTGGCCAGTCGCAGAAGCTGTTCGACGATTTCGCCAGCGGTGAGGTTCCGCACGACGCCATCGATGCCGCTGGCGCAGAACACGCAGCCCATGCCGCAGCCTACCTGTGAACTGATGCAGACAGTTCGCCTGACGCCATCCCGTAAGAGCACGCACTCGACCCGCTGGCCATCTGCAAACTCGAGAAGGAGCTTCTCGGTTCCGTCGTCTGACCGCTGATGAGTCTTGATCGTCGTGGTCCAAAGCCGAAAGTTTTCAGAAAGCCGTTCGCGGAGGCCCTTCGGGAGATCAGTCATCCCCTCGAATGAAACGGCCCGGCGGGCAAACAGCCAGCGGCGGACGGCGGCGGCTCGCCAGGCGGGCTGACCTTCGGCCGCAAGCCAGCTCGCGAGGTCGGTCGCCGGATCGAGGAGATGCGGAAGCAACCCAATTGAGGATGGCTCGCCTGAGGTATCGACGACGGCGAGAGGATCGTGGGCGGGCATAGACGCGCGGATAAAAAGGGTCCAGAAGACCTCTCTGGCGAAGCCGTTCTGAAGGGGCTAGATTCTGGGAGCGAAAATCTCGTTGAATCATACCCTTTGGCAACGGGCCCGAGCCGCGGCCAAAAGCCTTATCCGACCAAAGACAATGAACGAAAAACGGTTTCAGGAACGCACGGCCTGGGTCTACGATGAGCACGCCTTTCCCGTGTGGAACAAGTCGTTCGATCGGGCCGACCGAACAGAAATGATCGAGGATGACCTCTGGGCCGGCCGGAGCATCGCGATGCTCTTGGCGGTGCTGGTGGCGATCGGCCTCGTGCTGGCGACCATGACGCTCGCCTTTGTTTCCAATTGGCGGTGAGCGACCTCGCCCCTCCGGCTGTGGACGCCCACCGCCCATCGGGCATGTTTACCCGCCGCTGTCCCGCGAAGCTGAATCTGTCGCTTGCGGTCCTTGAGCGGCGGCCGGACGGTTTTCATGCAATCGAGTCACTGATCGTGCCGATCGATCTGGCTGACAAGATTCTGGTGCACGTCGGCGGCCCGCCAGGCATACGACTTTCGGTGCGGTGCGGGGGGCAATTGTCAAAGCCGCGGGCGAACGCCCTTGTTCGTGACGTGCCGGTCGATGCCACGAACCTCGTCGTACGGGCCGCCGCCGCGGTTGCCGAAGCGGCGGGCATCGAACCGGCTCTCGACATCGAGCTCGTGAAAGAAGTGCCCTCGCAGGCCGGTCTTGGCGGCGGCTCGAGTGATGCCGCCGCCATGCTCCTCACGGCAGTCGAAGCCTGGGGCCTCCAGTGGCCGCGCGAACGCCTCGTGGCAATCGCTGCCGAGCTCGGTAGCGACGTGCCCTGGTTCCTTGAAGGCCGCCCTGCGGTCGTTGCGGGTCGTGGCGAGCAGATCATGCCCGTGCCCGCGCTGCAGCCGATGTTTGCCGTCGTCGCCTGTCCATCGACTGGGCTTTCGACGGCCGCAGTCTATGCCGCATGCACGCCAGACCCGAATCATGCCGGTGAGGCGGTGCGGCTGGCACAGGCGATTGCAGCCGGCGATCTCGCCGCAGCCATGCCACTGATGCGCAACGCTCTCGAGCCCGCGGCTCGTACGCTCTCAGGCGATATCGACCGGCTTCTCGCTGACATCACGAATGCCGGTGGTCTCACGCCGCGGCTTACCGGCAGCGGCAGCGCCTGTTTTACGCTATGTCGCACGCTCCCAGAGGCCGAGGGTATCGCCGCCCGTCTCCGCGGGATCAAAGACGGGGGCGTGGCCCGGTGGCCAGCCGTGTTCACCGTCCGCGTCGGGTGACACTCCCTCGCTCCATCTCTCGCTCGATCGATAGAAGCCCCTCGCGCCAGCGTGGGGACGGCGGGTTGTTGGGCGAGCCAGGTCACGGTGGAACGGGACGGCTCCCTCCCTGCAGTCGTCTCTGGTTACGCAGAGGGGCTTGGAGGACGCGCGAAGTCCAGAGGTCACTGCCTGGCTGCAGCATTCCGCACACGGTTCCAGAGCCAGTAGACCGGGATACCACCAAGAATCGTGGCGATTGACACGGCGGCCACAACGGGCCGCTCGATGCAGACAGCGGCCGTCAGGAGCCCTGTGCCAAGAAGATACATGGCTGGAACGAATGGGTAGCCCGGCATCTGGAATGGTCGGTGAAGGTCGGGCCGCCGCACGCGGAGCACGAAGACCGCGGCGACCGAGAGCATCGAGAAGATGGCAAGCCCTACACCGGCGTAGAGAAGGATCACCTCAAACGATGCGGTCCAGAGAAGCACGAGCGCCCATGCGACTTGCATCGCTGTCGCAATCGCCGGCGCCCCCTGGGGCGTGACCCTTCCCGCAATCGCCGGGAAATGACCGGCCCGTGCCATCGCGGCGGCGACTCTCGGCCCCGTGAGCACGTAGGCGCTCACGGACGCCACGAGCGTCATTCCGATGGCAACTGACAGTGGGGTGGCGATTTGCAGGCCAAAAAGCCGCGCGGCAGCAAGCTGGGCTATTGGTGCCACAGCGTCGAAGCCTTGGGTAATGGCGATCTCGCGAACCTCGGCTGCCGGGAGTGCCAGTGCATACGCCGTGTTGAGGGCGAGGTAGATCACCGTGACGATGCCCGTACCGATGAGGATCGCACGGGGAACCAGTCGTTGAGGATCAGTGACCTCACCGGCCACGTAGGCGGCGGCGCTCCAGCCGGAATAGGCGTAGGTGATGTAGACGAGTGATGCGGCCATGGTCACCAAAAGACCTGGTGTGACCGCGGGACGATCGGCGAGGTTCTCCGAGCGACCGTATCCTGCGATCAATAGGCTTGCCGCAAGCGCGACGAGAATGACGAGCTTGACGAGCGTCATCGTTCCTTGGGCGCGAATGGTTGTCCGTCGGCCGAGGCAGTGGATGATCCCCAGGCCGATCACGATCCCCGAAGCGATCATGACCTCGACTCGTGCTGCTGCGGCGACATCGAGTTGCAGAGGAGCGAGGACGTATTTTGCTGACGCAGCAGACGATGCCGCGATCGGCCCACCGAACCCGATCAAGAACGAAACCCATCCTGAGAGGAATCCAGCGACAGGACCGTAGGCCTCTCGCAGGAACACATAGTCGCCACCGGATTCTGGAATCGCGGCGGCCAGCTCGCAGAGCGTGAGGGCACCACAGACGGCCAGAATCCCACCCACGACCCACAGAAGCAGCATGAGCTGGTTGCTGCCGACAAGGGCAACCGTAAAGCCGCTCGTCGTGAGCACACCCGTGCCGATCATGCTCGAGACGACGACGAAGATGGCTGTCGCAAGGCCGAACGTCGGGGTGGTCGCGTCGAGCGTGCCGCCAGGGCGTGTCTCGGTTGGCGAACCATCCTCGGTTGCGGTCATGCTGCCTTTCGCCATCGTGCCAATCGACGCACGATCTCGTCCGCGACGACACCGGCAAGGATCACGCCCCCGATGATGGCAAACTCAATGCTCTGGTATCGATCGTGAACGAGGATGATCATGTTCGACAACACGACCATGAGCGCCGACCCGACAAGCAGCCCAAAGATGGAACCCTCACCCCCCCGGAGCGAACAGCCGCCGAGGACCGCGGCGGCAATCGCATAAAGCTCATAAAAATTGCCAAAGTCGCTCGGCTGGGCCACGTTGAGGTCGAGCACAAACAGCATGCCGCCGAGGGCGGCCAGCGTGCTCGAGATTCCATACGCGAAGAGTTTCATCCGGTCGGTGTTGATGCCGGAGTAGCGGGCGGCCTGCTCGTTGCGGCCCAGGGCGAAGAGGTACCGCCCGAGGACCGTGCGATTGAGCACGATGGCGGCCACGACGCCGATCACGAGGAAGATGATCGTCGTGGAAGGCAATCGAAAACCGTCGTCGCCGAAAATCGCAAACCGTGCCTTGGCCAGTGACCGCAGTCCCTTGAATGCCGTCCCAAAACCCTGCGACTGATCGTGCGTGAGACCGCGGGCCACGCCGCGATAGATCAAGAGACCGCAGAGCGTCACGACAAAAGGTTGGAGCCCGAGTTTTGTGACAAGCAGGCCGTGGACGAGGCCGATCACCGCGCCGAGAGACAGGACAAACCCGACGGCAAGAGGAACGCTCCAGCCATGTTCCACCAGAAGCCACGGAAGGAGAACGCCAACCAGGCAGACCACCGAGCCGATCGAGAGATCGATCCCCCCGGTGATGATGACGAACGCGACGCCGATCGAAAGAATCCCAAAGAGTGCCGTGCGGTGGACGATGTTTTCGAGGTTGTTGACCTTCAGGAAGTTTTCACTCGCGAGGGCCGTGTAGAGGCAGACAACGGCCAGGAGGGCGAGGATTCCCAGGATTTTTGGAGATACCGGTCGGCAGACATCATGCCAGAGTCGCGTGGCAGCAGTGTTCATGCCGACATCCTCGCTGCCGTGGTCCCGGCTGCCAACCGCATGACGTTCTCTTCGGTCAGCTCGTCACGGCCAAGGCTGCCGCCGATCCGGCCCTCGTGCATGACGAGCGCTCGATCGGCAAGCGACAGAATCTCCTCCATTTCGCTCGACACGAAGAGGACGGCGAGCCCCTCGCCTGCAAGGCGGTGGACCAGATCATAAATCTCGGCCTTGGCGCCCACGTCGATGCCCCGCGTCGGCTCGTCGAGCAGCAGAACCTTCGGCTTCATGGCGAGCCATTTTGCGAGCACGACTTTCTGCTGGTTCCCGCCGGAGAGGAGCTTGACGATCTGCCCGTCGCCGGGTGTCTTGATGGAAAGGGCAGGAATCATTTCGGCCGCCAACTGTCGCTCGGCTCGAAAATTGATGAAGCCTGCGTGGCTCTCGGTCCAAAGCGAGGCAAGCGACATGTTGTCACGCACCGCCATGTCGAGGACGAGCCCTTGCAGTTTGCGGTCTTCGGGTACGAGCGCCATACCCGCTCGGATGGCGTCGATTGGCGAACGGGGCGTGATCGCGCGGCCATTGACCGAAAGGCTTCCGGCGACCGCTGGTGTCACCCCAAAGAGCGTCGTGAGCAACTCCGTACGGCCGGCACCGACGAGGCCGGCGATGCCGACGATCTCACCGGCCCGTACGTCAAACGAAAGTTCATGGGCCGGGTGGGCAGGCGTTCGGAGACCGTTGACCGATAGCACGATGCCGCCCAGCGGATGGCTCGGTCGGCGGGCGAGCCGGTCGATGTCACGGCCGATCATCATCCGAATCATCCGGTCATGCTCGATGCCCGGGCGGTCCGGAATCTCCCCCGCGTTCTTGCCGTCGCGAAGGACCTCGACGCGATCGGCCAGTTCCTTCACTTCCCCGAGCCGGTGGGAAATCCATATCGCACTCACGCCTTTTTGACGCAGACCCTTGACCACTTCAAAGAGGGTTTCGGTCTCGTGAGCGGTGAGTGAACTGGTCGGCTCATCCATGATGAGGAGCCGGGCATTCGTGGAGAGGGCCTTGGCGATCTCGACGAGCTGCTGACGACCGATGGGTAGCGTCGCCAGCGGCGTTGCCGGATCGATGCGCAGGCCCACCATCGAAAGCCAGTGCGTCGCCTCGCGGTGCATGCGGCTGATGTCAAGCAGGCCGAATCGGCAGGGTTCCCGCCCTAAGAACACATTGGCCGCAATATCGAGATTGTCAGCGAGGTTCAACTCCTGATGGATCAGCGCGATTCCCTTGGCGAGGGCATCTTCCACGCGCCGGAACCGAACGGCCGCACCGTCGAAGAGAATCTCGCCTGCGTCGGGTGCCTGAACACCCGCCAGGATTTTCAGGAGCGTCGATTTCCCTGCACCGTTTTCGCCGATGATGGCGAGCACTTCACCGTGGGCCACGGTCAGCGAAACCTCGTCGAGCGCCCGCACGCCTGGAAAGCGTTTCGAGATTCGGCGAGCCGCGAGGAGCGGTGGCACGGCGGGGCTCATGGTGTCTTCGGCATGTCGAGCCGCCCGGCCTGCTCGAGCGCCTCCATGATGAGCGGCGGGTTGTATTCGAAGAGTCCGACCATCGCCGCGATGTCGGGATACCTGAGCAGTGAGTCCTCAACATTGGTCTTGGCTTTGGCGAAATCAACCTGGTCGGTCATCGTCCCAAGGATGGTGTATTTTCCATCGTCACTCGTGACGACGGTGCCGGGATCGTCCCGCCTCTTCGGGTCGGGTTCACGCCCGAGGATGCCGTCGATGCACCCTTGCCGTCGACGTTGGGCGTTGTCTTGATCGAGCCGGCCGATGAAGAGCATGACCTTGCCGCCGTCGGGGAGGGCATCGCGGACGAGCTTCCCACAGAGAAGCCCCGCATCGTAGTTGTCCATGCCGATGTAGACCCGCCGCGGCGAGTCTGGCGCATCGCTGTCATGGGTGATGAGATTGGTCGCTTCGGCAGCTTTGGCAAGCACTTCCCCCTGGTTGGCCGGATTGATCGGGCTGATGGCGATGCCCGAAATACCCCGTGTGATCAGGTCTTCGATCTTTCGAGTCTGGTCGGTGATCGAGCCAGGCATGATGACCGAAACCCTGACGCCGAGGTCGGCCGCGGCCTTTTCGGCGCCGGCCTTGCCGATCTTCCAGAAGTCGGCCACGCAGTTTGTGATAAAGGCATACTCGGGGCCACTCGTGGCCGCCGGCATGGTGCCCCCGGCAGTGAGCGCTTTGAGTTCATCGCGAAACGTTGCCACGGGCACGACGGTTGCCCCGGCAAACTCTTTGCGGGAGTCATCAGCCAGCACGACCCGCGTGGGCACGTTGACGAACTTGTCGTCGGGGATCATGTCGGTGTTGCCGGCGGCAAGCGCGTGGAGCATCGCGACGCTGCGGTATCCATATTCAAACGGGTTTTGGACGACCGTACCCACGACGGTGCCGGCGGCGATGCCTTCGAGGACTGCCATGCTTTCGTCGAACGCGATCACCTTGACGGGTGGCAAAGCCTTGCGGCCACGGGCATTTTCTCCCGTGCCGCCAGAGCCGCAGCCGCCCGCAACCAGGATCGCACCGCACGCCAAAGCCCATCCGAACCGGCGGGCAAGGGTTGACAATATGTCCATAAACGAAAAGCTCCGCCCGATGGTGAATCTTCCCCAGGGCAAGAAGTTTACCCCCCTGTGGGCAGCCCCTCAACGCGGCCATTTGTGGCCCTTCGTCTTGAAGGCCTGCGTGCCGGGGCGTGCAGGCTATCGGGCGATGGCGTCGCACGCGATTCGGGCGGAGGCTCGCACGCTGACGGAAAACGCAAAGAAGGCGCCGAAGGCTTGGGTCGCGGGCATGCTCCTGGTGGAGCCTTAGGCCGCCTCGCAGATCACTCGCAGGAGACTCACTCCGAGGCTGCGCTTGTCTGGCGACCCAGGAACCACGAGCGACAAGGTCACAGAGCAGGGCTGCTTGATTGCAAGCTCGACCGGTCCGGAGTGCGGGGGGATCGGCGCAAGGCGAAAAACGCTGTGGTTGTTACCGCGGCGGTGTTCGCGGGCCCAGGCACGGCCGTCCAGTGTGCAGGTGACATCATCCATGGGGTAATGCGGCACCACTCCGTAGACGACGAGCGACAGCGCCAGCGGGCGATCAGAGGGAGCCAAGTGGATTCTGCCCCGACCTTCGGGGCCGAGCCAGCAGAGGGCCGAAGGGGATGCTTCGCAGGTGCTAAAGCCTTGACGTCCTGGGATGTGCGGGGGTGCATAGTGCTCGCCCGGCTGAGGATCAAACAGCGTCCGCGGGTCGAAGTCGGCACCTACGACGTGCCCGAGGGCTGGGGCCGCTACCAGTCGCTTTCGCGCACGATGGTACAGCGCGATATCGGCAGTGTTCACTTCGACGAGGGCTCGGAGGTCCTGCGGTGATAGGTCGTCGTCGTGGTCCGTCGTGGCGTTCTCAACCGGGATTTCCAGGTCGTATGGAACACGCAGTATGGTCCCAAGCGCGCGGAGGGTGGACGGCATGTCTTCCGTGAGGCCCACGGCTAATCTCCCGAGCGTGGCATCTGCTGCGTCGATCGCGCTCGTCGGCGGCAGCCCTTCCCAGTAGTCGGGGTTATTCGGGTCGGCAAAACCGGTGTTCCCGCAGAAGAAACGCGTCAAGCCGTTGTGGACCTGGCCATAGGTCTCGGCGTTCCTCGCGGTCAGCAGGTCAGCGACGCTCACACGGTTGCCGAGGCAGAGCCGATTGCGTTCCGATTCAGGCAGCCCCTCGAAGAACCGTCGCATCGAAAGGAGTCGGGCGATCGGTTCACGGATAACCGTGAACTCTCTCCCGCAGGCACCTTCCTCCACGACGTTCAGTTGCACGTGTCCGGAGACAAGGCTGAGTAACTCACCTCCGGCATCGAGGACTTCACCGAAATCTACGCCCGTGCCAAGGAACCGATGGCAGTGGGCATCCCCAAAAACGTTCGAGAGTGTCGTGATGAGTGATGTGCCTGCCGTCTTCGGGAGGTGACGAAAGAAGATGGTAGTTGGTGCCCGGAGATGGGTCATGCGCACGGTCGTCACTGGGGAGGGAACACCAACGAGGTATGACTCAATTGAAGGCATGGACGATATGGAGTCGATGTTCATGCGTGGGGCCTTGGCTCTGAGTGCGAGTGTGGCGGCTCACGGTGTCCCGGGACCGTGATGCCGCAGCCGACGGGTGGGACAATACGGGACCTGGCGGAAACGGGTCAATGTCGCCTGCCGTCGAAGAAGTGCCAGGAAAGTCGTCGCATGGGCATCAGGCCGTTCGCCGTCACCAAGCGTAGGCCACCAGCGGCCGCACTCAATAGAGGCGCGACGATTCCAGCCCCGAGATCTTCGCCGCTCGCCAGGTGCTGTTTCCCAATTGCCGCGCGTCTCGGAGGTTGAGATTGATCCGCGAGTTAAATTTTCGATCGGGTTCCAGGCGAATGAGCTTGCAGGTAAACAGAAAGCAATCGTCCGACGTGGCGGTGATCCAGTGGACGTTGTCTCGATAGTCGGAGATGCTCGACCAGGTTCCTGGGCCGGCGTTCTTCTGGTCGAGTGTTTGGCGGACGATCATGTCGTCACCGATCTCGTCGAGCCGGTCGTAGAGACGCACGTCGAACTCACCAGAAATGCACAGGAACGCCGAGGTCATGCTGCTGTGCCCATGCGGCGGAATGCTCCGCCCCTTCTTCACATGGGCCACCTTGACGATCGCTGAAACGGCGTCGGTCTCGACCACGGCCTTGGGAATGGTTCCCAGGGAAATGGTCTCGAAGATCTCGCCTTTGTGGCCGATGTCGAGATTCGAGAGACGATCGGCCAGCCGCCGGAAATCAATCATCTCGAGGAGCGACTCCATCGGTGCCGAGCCATAGAGCTTGTCGACTGCCTCCTGCCATGCGAGGGGCGAAATTTTCTGAGCTGCAAGCTGGCGTGAGACCTCATCCAATTGGCTCGCCCACTCTGCCATGCGAGCTTCTGCTGCGTCGGTGGCGTAACCGGCTCGGCTGGCATGGATCGCCAGCCAGCTTGCGAGCATGGATCGACCGCTGAGTCTCAGCATGTCCCGACGATTGGGAGCGTGGAGCATGAATATATTCCTCATTCTGTCGAGGTGGAACCACGGCCGGACTTGATCCATCGACCGTGGCGGCCCTGAAGCCGTCAGTCAACAGTGCCTGCCCCGAAGACAGCCAAGAATTCTACTCTGAAGTCCTTCTCGCTGCGCGTCAGCCGAGGATGCCGCGGTCGGCGAGGAGGGCCATGACCGCGTCGATGCTCTTCGAAAGCGGCCACTCGTGCGTCGGAAGGACGAGGTCGGGATTCACAGGTGGCTCGTAGGGAGCGCTGACACCAGGAAAATCGGCGACATCGCCGGCGTCGGCAGCGGCATACCGGCCGCTCGTGTCACGGGTGCGGCATACTTCAACCGGGGCCGCGAGGTGGACCACGACAAAACGGTCGCGGCCGATACGGTCGGCGACCTTCTCGCGAACGGCGGCGTCTGGGGCCACAAACGACGCGAGGCAGATGAGCCCGGCGTCATTGAAGAGCTTCGCCACCTCGGCGCTTCGCCTGAGATTCTCGCTCCGCTCATCGACTGAAAACCCGAGGTCACGGGAAATGCCCTGCCGCATGCTGGTGCCGTCGAGGACAGCGACCGCGTGCCCCGCATCGAAGAGCTTGCGTTCGATTCCTCGCGCGATCGATGTCTTGCCCGATCCCGGAAGGCCCGTCAGGAGCACGGTCACCGGGTTCTGGCCGAATCGCGAGGCCCGCTCGTCGATGGTCACTTCGCCCGCTTCGGTTTCGAGCTCGCCCACCGCAGGCTCGTCGTCCCAGTGGTCCTTGCGGCCATCCGCCGGTTCGCGGTCGAGGATCATGCCGGCGGCGACCGTCGCATTCGTGAGCCGGTCGATCATGATGAACCCACCGGCCGAACGGTTGCGGCGATACGGGTCAAACGCGATCGGCGCCGAAAGTGTGATGCCGCAGCGGCCGATCTCGTTGAGCGAGAGCGTGGGGGCAGGCTCGCGGTGGAGCGAGTTGATGTCGATTCGGTAACGGAGCGCGCTCACCCGCCCCGGCACCACCTTCGACGTTTGCTTGAAGAGATACTCCTTGCCAGGCACGAGCGATTCTTCGGCCATCCAGACGACCATCGCATCAAAGCGATGATCGACCTTCGGCACGTTGCCGGGCCGCACGAGCATATCGCCACGGCTCGAGTCAATTTCGTCTTCGAGCGTGAGCGTGACGGAGAGCGGGGCAAACGCCTCTTCGAGCTCGCCGTCAAAGGTCACGATCGACTTCACGCGGCTCTTCTTCCGCGACGGGAGCGACATGATCTCGTCTCCCTTGCGGATGATGCCGCTGGCGATCGTCCCGGAAAAACCACGGAAGTTGAGGTTCGGCCGGAGCACGAGCTGCACGGGGAACCGAAAGTCTTCCATGTTGCGGTCGGAGCCGATGTAGACCGTCTCCAGAAACGGCATCAGTGGCGACCCTGTGTACCAGGGCATGTTCGGGCTGCTCGTGACGACATTGTCTCCCTCGAGTGCCGAGATCGGCATGAAGTGGACATCGGGCAGTTCGAGCCGGCTTGCAAAGTCGATGTAGTCTCGCTTGATCCGTTCAAAGACAGCCTCGTCGTAGCCGACGATGTCCATCTTGTTGATGGCCACGACGATGTGCTTGATGCCCAGGAGCGACACGATGAACGAATGCCGCTTCGTCTGCTGGAGCACGCCGTGGCGGGCGTCGATCAGGATGATCGCGAGATCCGCCGTCGAGGCACCCGTCGCCATGTTCCGCGTGTACTGCTCATGACCGGGCGTGTCGGCGATGATGAATTTTCGCTTTTCGGTCGAGAAGTAGCGGTAGGCCACGTCGATCGTGATCCCCTGCTGCCGCTCGTCCTCGAGGCCGTCGGTAAAGAGCGCGAGGTCGATCTTTTTCCCGGTGGTGCCGTAGCGGCTGGAATCTTTCTCAATCGCGGCGAGCTGGTCTTCGTAGATCATCTTCGATTCGTAGAAGAGCCTGCCGATGAGCGTGCTCTTTCCGTCATCGACGCTGCCGCAGGTGATGAAGCGGAGGAGCTCCTTCCGCTCGTGCTGCGCGAGGTACTCGTCGATATCGGTGGCGATGAGAGCTGACTGGTGGGACATGGGCTCGACCGTGTTCAGGTTCTGTGTAGCGATTCTGGATTCGGAAAGTCATAGGAGCCCCTCGCGCCAGCGTGGGGACGGCGGGTTGTTGGGCGAGCCCGCTCACGATGGCAATGGCGATGGCCTTCAGCCCGCAGTCCCCCCTGCTCGCGCAGGGGGGCTTTCATGGCACGTTTCAGAAATAGCCCTCTTTCTTCTTCTTCTCCATGGAGCCAGCTTCGTCGGAGTCGATGAGCCGACCCTGCCGTTCGGAGAACGTGGTCAGGAGCATTTCTTGGATGATTTCTGGAAGGGTCGTGGCATTCGAGTCCACGGCGCCGGAGAGCGGGTAGCAGCCGAGCGTGCGGAAACGGACCTTTCGCATCTCGGGCACCTCGCCCGGCTTCAAAGGCAGCCGGTCGTCGTCCACCATGATCATCACGCCGTCTCGCCAGACGATCGGTCGCTCGGCGGCAAGGTAGAGGGGCACGATCGGGATTTTCTCCAAGTGGATGTATTGCCAGACATCCAGCTCGGTCCAGTTGGAGATGGGGAAGACGCGGATGCTCTCCCCTTTCTTCACCTTCGTGTTGTAGAGGTTCCAGAGCTCGGGCCGCTGATTCTTGGGATCCCACCGGTGGAACTCGTCGCGGAACGAAAACACCCGCTCTTTGGCGCGGGATTTTTCCTCATCGCGGCGGGCGCCGCCGAAGGCTGCGTCGAAGCGATGCTTGTCGAGGGCCTGACGCAGCGATTGCGTCTTCATCACATCGGTGTGGACTTTGCTCCCGTGCGTGATCGGGTTGATGCCCGCGGCCCGACCCTCTTCGTTGACGTGAACGATGAGCTTGAAACCAAGCTCCTTGGCGACATACTCGTCTCGCAGCCGGTACATGTCCTGGAATTTCCAGGTCGTATCGACGTGCATCAGCGGGAAGGGGGGCTTGGCCGGATAGAACGCCTTCTCTGCCAGGCGGACCATCACCGCGGAGTCTTTTCCGATGGAATAGAGCATCACCGGGTTTTCAAACTCGGCGGCCACCTCCCGGATAATATGGATGCTCTCGGCTTCGAGCTGGCGGAGGTGGGTCAGGGCGTAGGAATTCATCGAGCTTCCGGAGGTTGCGTTTCAGGCACCACTGTAGGCACAATACAGGTTCTTCGACAATCGCAACCTCTCCCGCGGCAACGCCTTCCCCGGACCTCCTCGCCATGACGACCACATCTCTCAATAGACGTATGAAAACGGCATTTTGGATCGCGTTTCTGGGCGGTTTCCCGCTGGTCGCGGCCAGCCCCGCAGCGGCGCGGCCCACGCGGGCGGAGCGGCTTGCCGAAAGGGTGTATGCACAGCAGGCGATCGCGCAGGCGAAAGCAGCACGGGCCGAGGCGCGTGCGGCGGAGATGGCCAAAATGGTTCCGGAACCGCCTCCACCGCGTCCAGCGACGT
>JBGTKO010000081.1:0-7722 GCA_041744595.1 Pirellulales bacterium | reverse complement strand
GCGCGGGGAGATTCCCGCGCGGCCGCGGCCATGCGTGCGATGAGCTGCGCCTGGACTCCCGTGATTCCCCACTGGCCGCTGTCGGGTTGGATCAAGCCCACGACGGCGATGTCTTCACGTGTGGGATGCAGCACGTTCATGAAGAGTTGTGGGATGCCGTCGGGTGCGTCCGCGCCAAGGAGACGGCAGTCGATGAAGGGAAGCGTCGTCTCATAGCCCGTCGCACAGATCACCATGTCAAACTCATCGCGATGGCCGTCACGGAACGTGACGGTGTCGCCGTCGAACGCAGCGACATCGCCGGTCGGGTGAATTGCGGCGGAGTCTATCTGCGAAAGCAGCTCTGCGTTGATCACCGGATGCGTCTCGAAGAGCTGGTGATCGGGCCGTGGCAGGCCGTGCTTCCAGGGAAGGCCGACAGTACGGGCGATGCCGGAGAGGGCAATGATCCGTCGCATCCACAACGGCGCGTGCATTTTCAAAAGCCGTTCGCCGCGAAGGTCTGCGGGGCGGCCCAGGATGAACCGCGGCACAACAAAATAGCCACGACGGGTCGAGTGGACCGTATGCGCCGCATGGCGAGAACACTCAACCGCGATATCGCAACCGGAGTTGCCCCCGCCCATCACGAGCACGCGTTTGCCAGCGATCTCGATCGGCGTGGTTGGGCTCTTGTAGTGGGCGGCATGCAGGAGATGCCCCGCAAACGTGCCTGGCACCGTAGGCCAACGAGGCACGTGGTTGTGGCCACTGGCGATGACGACACCGGCATAGTGTTTCAGTGCAGCATCGGACGTCTTGATGATCCAGCCGGCGCCGGGCGGCCCGGCTGGATCGATTCGCTCCACGCTGACGCCAGTGCGGATGTGGCTCTCGAGATTGAAGTGCGCGGCATACGACCGTAGATAATCGAGGCACTGGCGATGGTCGGGGTACGCAGGAAAATGCCTCGGCATCGGGAAGTCGGCAAACTCCGTGAGCCGCTTGGAGCTGACGAGCCTCGTGGAGGCGAACACGCGGCTCGTGCCGGCACCAAAGAGCCAGTTCCCACCGACCTTCGCCTCGCGCTCGAGGCATTCGGTCTCGATGCCGACGGCAAGCATGTGCCGAAGTGCGGCAAGCCCAGAAGGCCCAGCGCCGATCACGCACCAGGGGAGGTCAGCCGACGAGTGCATCGGCAAGCCTCGCGAGGTCGTCTTCTGTGTGGAGCCACGACAGACTCGCCCGCACGAGGCTTTTTCCGTGGGGCACACTCGGTGGGCGAATCGCTGGCACAAAGAAGCCCGCCTCGGCAAGCCGCTGGGCGAGCGCCACCGCCGCGGCTGCCTCGCCGGCGATGACCGGCACGATCTGCGCTTCGGCACCACCGGTGTCGATACCGCGGGCATGAAGGCGTTCACGGAAGGCACGGGCACGGTCGAGCAGTTCACGCCGTCGTGTGGGTTCTTGTTGCATAAGTTCGATGGCCCGCGTTGCCGCTGCCGCGACAGCCGGTGGATGGGCCGTCGAAAAGATCCACGCCCTTGCCGTGTGACACAGCCACTCGATGAGTTTTGCATGCCCCGCCACAAAACCACCGGCTGCCCCAAGAGCCTTGGAGAGCGTGCCCACACGAATATGCACGCCGTCTGGGCATCCAGTCTGCTCGACCAGGCCGCTTCCTCGTTCTCCAAAAACCCCGGTGGCGTGGGCCTCATCGACCATGAGGATCGCGGCGTGCCTGCGGGCGACGTCGCAGAGGTCGGCAAGCGGGGCGAATGTGCCATCCATCGAGAAGAGCGTGTCGGTGACGACAAGCTTGCGGCGAGCATGTCCCGTCGCGGCAAGCAGCCGATCGAGGGCGGCGACATCGCGGTGGGCGTAGATATGGATACTCGCCCGCGAGAGCCGGCAGCCGTCGATCAGGCTCGCGTGGTTTCGCTCGTCGGAGAAGACCGCGTCGCCATCGGACACCAGCGCAGGAATCGTCGCCGAGTTGGCCGTAAAGCCGCTCGGGAAGACGATCGCTCCCTCGGCACCGAGGAGCCCGGCGATTGACCGCTCGAGGTTTTCGTGGGCCGTCGAGTGGCCACTGACCAGCGGACTCGCCCCCGCCCCAAACCCCTCGCCACAGGCGGCCTTCGAGGCGGCCTTCGTGAGCCGGACATCACCGGCGTAGCCGAGATAGTCGTTCGATCCAAAATTGAGAAGATCGCGGCCGTCGAGATTCACCCGCGGCCCCTGCCTGCCAACTCGGACACGATGCGGCCGCAGGAGATTGTCAGCGGCGAGGCCATCGAGGGCGGCGTCGATCCATCCCAGCGGTTCGGGCAGCGGCCCAGAAGGCGTGGTGGTGACTGGCAATGATGGTTCGATCCGGCAGGGCATGGGCCCATTATGCCGTCATCACGCCGGCACCAAAGACCGTGCTCTCGGCATCGAGGAGCGAAGGGATGCCGATGGACGTCGGCGAGACCGGGCTGCCGTCGGTGACCTTGCTCATGACCGTGGCGAGGTGCCTGCGTTCGTTGGCCTCAGTGGCACTGATGGAGAGTGGATTCTGGCTCATTCGCTCTCCTTGTTCCGTCCTGATGGTCGCCATCATGATGGCGGCTCACTGGGGGCCGTTCGCAGACTGTGGAACAAGTCTGCCGCCGCAAGAAGCGGCAGATTATTGAATTGCTTTCGCGGCGTCACGGTTCTCACCTTCGACAGGGAGGAACCGCGGAATGCACACAGTGACTGTGGTGCCTTCCTCCGCAGTCGAGGTGACCGTCACCGTGCCCCCTTTCGCGGTGACAATTTCGCGCACGATGTACAAACCCAGCCCGATGCTGCCAGGAGTCCGATTCTGCGCAGAATCCCGCGTCGCGTAACGCTTCAGCGGATCGAAGATCCTTGGCAAAAGGTCCGGTGAGATCGGCGCGCCCTCATTACGGACGGTCAACACCACGGTGGATCCTTCCTGGCTGGGCTCCGCGGAAGACATTCCTTTCGAAGTCACCGACAGGTCGATCGACCCCTCGGGCGACCCGTGCTGAATGGCGTTGCCCATCAGGTTCGATACGATCTGGCGGATTCGGCCCGCATCCCACACGCCGTTGACATCGCCGTCCGAGTGAAAGCGCACCGTGCGCCCCGGGTGCGTCGTGCGACACGAGTCGATCACTTCGCGACAAAGTTCTTCGAGGTCGACCGGCCCGCGATTCAGCGGCATCGCTCGGCCCGACCCGCTCGATGAGAAGTCGATCAGGTCGTTGATCAACTGCCTCATCGCATCCGTGTTGCTCTTGATGATCGAAATCATGTCGGCAGTGGCCGGGTCTTCGTTATCGAGTGAGACAAGATCGGCGGCCATGCGGATGCAAGCCAGCGGGTTGCGCAGGTCGTGGCTGAGGATCGCGAGGAACATCCGCCGCGACTCGTCGATGCGCTTGGAGTAACTGCCAACGCCACTTGCAAGCGATTGATCCAACGACTCGTCGAAGCGTATGATGTCGTCAATGTCGTTCAGGTTCGGCTGCGGAAAACTTTTTTGCCACAGGCGCAGCACGCTGGCGCGCAGGGCGCGATATTCAGAGACGACATCTGTGATGTGAAAACCCGCGCCCACCCGTTCGACGCCGTGCAAGTTTGAGGCGTTGTCGAGCCGGTCGCTCGCCACGGTATCGGCACCGCCGTCCCCTTTGGACTTGCTCTCTTGCTGCTGGAGACTCTGGCGGTTTTGCATGTCCCGCGCCGTGGCGCGCAGGATCGATCCCGCGTCGTCGCGCAGCGCGGCAATCGTCATATTCGCCCCGGGCACAAGGCTGCGGGCAAACGCTTCCCATTCCACGAGAATCGGCTCGATATTCGCGAGAATGAATTCCGCCAATCGCATGGACGTCTCCACGGAATTGCATGGAATCAGGACGGGCGGACGGAACTGCACCGGCGTGGAAAACGAATTGGTGCCGAGGCGAGCTTCTCAATCGTGCGAAACTCAGCCGCGGTGACGGGCGTGACGGAGAGCCGGCTCCCGCGGCGCAGGATTTCCATGCCGGCAAGCGCTGGGATACCCCGAAGCTCGTCAATCGAAATCACTCGCTTGAACATCTCGACCAGGCGAACATCCACCATCGACCAGACGGGATTCTCAGGCGACGCCTTGGGGTCGTAATACTTGCTCTTCTTGTCCCACGCCGTCGGGTCAGGGTAGGCCTCGCGGACAATCTTCGCGACGCCGACCGCGGCCGGGGGCTCGGCATTCGAGTGATAGAAAATGGCCAGGTCGCCGACCTTCATCGCCCTCAGGAAATTGCGGGCCTGGTAGTTCCGTACGCCTTCCCAGAAGGTTGTCTTCTTCGGCGCCTTCGCCAGGTCTTGGATCGAAAACGATGTCGGCTCGGTCTTGATCAACCAGTGCGGCATGCCGCCAGGCTCCGGCTACCGAGGTATGTCACTTCTTCTTGGGAAGGCGTTTGCCCTTCGTTGCCTTTGAGGGCGTGGCACCACCCGCCTCGAGGAGCTGCACCATCGTCTTGCCCATTTCCTCGCCGACGTCCATATAGACCTCGGCCTTGCCGCCGTAGTGACCGTTGCCACTACCCCCCTGCGCCATCGGGTGCGTGTAGACGGTCGCGACGTTGCCCTTGAACTCCGGGTATTTTCCTGTCCGGCTATCGACCGCCATGTGGGCATTGAGTACGTGGCCGGTGTTGCCACCCGAACCCTGCTTGGCCTCGCCCAACGTCCCGAGGACGAACTTCGCGTTCGGTGCGTCGAAGTCTTTCCGGAGCTGCTTGATGAACTGCACGAGGTTCTTCTCATAGTTGGCGGCATGCGCGGCGTTGCCGGCGTCTTTCTCCCCTTGCCAGAAGAAGAAGCCCGCTACTTCAAAACCCTTGGCGCCCGGAAAGTACGTGTTGGGATCGGACAGCACTCGCTTGGCAAAAGATACGTCGTCGTCGTACTGCTTGCCGGCGTACCAGACCCCTTCTGGTTTCGTGCCGGTGCCCTTGGGGTTTTCGGGCGTGCCCAGATAGCCGGGCTCGGTCTTCCCACCAAACTGATACGGCTCGCTGCCCGGTGGCAGGAGATCCCAGCCAAGGCTGCGGTTGCCGATGCATGCCTTGAGGATCATGACTGGCGAGTCGGTCGCATTGCCAACATAGTGCGCGATGCCAAACTCCGGGCCGATCGTCTTGCACTTGGCGACGGTCATCCACTCGTTGTTGAAAAGCTGCATGCCGCCGGGGCCTTTGCCCTGCATGACGCGAACATAGCGGACATCATTTCGCTGGGCCCAGTTCCCGGCCGCATCGACGAGGTAAGGATATTTTTTCTTTTGCTTGACTGCCTCTTCCAAGGAGCCCGCGGCGCCTCCCTTGCCGCCGGCGGTGACCTTGCCAGCGCCAACCATGTTGGACTGCCCCATGAGGATGAACACCTGAACTGGCTTCGACATGTCGGGCGGCGCCGATCCGTCGTCGGCTGCGTTTGCCATGCCCGCAAAGAGAATCACTGCCAGCGCCACCAAGCTGCTCATGCGTCGCATCATCGAAATCTCCCTGGGTATTGTCGGCGGGAACCGTCGTGCCGCGTGGTACCAGTATACCGGACTACCGGCTGCGTACCTCGGGGTTGCCACAGTGCCGCTACGGCGCTCCGAGCCGCTCCTCGAGTGTCTTGATCGTCCGTGAAAGCATGACGCGGATCGCGACATCCGATTTCCCGAGTCGCTCGGCAATGTCGCGGGTCGCGAGGCCCTCGACATACCGCAGGTGAATCGCCTCGCGTTGAAGCTCAGGGAGCGTCGCCACTGCTTCGGCAAGCCGTGCTTCGCGAGCTTCTCGTGACATTGCCATGCTCGGCGAGGTGATGCTTGCGGCGAGGATCGAGGCGAGCCCGCCGCCCGTGGCATCTCCGGCTCCGTACGCGTCGATCGAGGCGACGCGACCTCCGCCTCGCTTCGCCGTAGCCAAAAGCCGGCGGTGGGTGTCGATGATTCGTTGCTCGGCCACATGGCACAGCCAGCTATATGCCTCTCGTGTCTGCGGTGGAGCGCCGGCCGGTCGAACTGCCGCCAGGCTCACCTCTTGGATGATGTCGTCGGGATCGACCCGCTGCCGCAGGGCGGCCGACATCCGACGAGCGATGAACGCGAGCAGCCTGGGCCTGAGCCGTTCGACGCAGGCGGCCACGGCCTCGGGATCATCCCAGCGGATGGGTAGGTCATCGAGCATGTCGCCCAGTGTGCCAGATGCGCCTGGTCAGCGGCAGACTGGTCACTCAAGGCAGTCAGCCACCCACCGGCCGCACAGCCGACCGACGGCCGACAAGGTTTTGGGAGAGGCTCGGAGGATGCCACACCGGCGAGTAGGAACGAAACTCTTCCTCGACGAATGTCTCGACGGGATGCTCACCGAGCCTCCGCTCGGCAAGCCAGGTCTTGAAGTGCCGTGCGATGACCGGGGAGAGCGGTGTCTTCTCGGACTGCCCGTGAAAAAAATGCCATCCCTGGCCTTTTCTCACTTGGCCGCCACTGGGAAAGCCAAGGTTTCCCAGTGGCGGCCAAGATGGGTGCGCAGTCGGGCTTCTGGTCGCACATCTTTCGGTCTTGACAGTATGTGAAACCTGCAAGTGGAGCGAATCGCCCCACTCTGTGGTCGCCAGCGACCACTCGTGTAGTGAATCGCTCCACCACTAAGGAAGGGGTTCACACCACAAGTGCAGACGGGAGGGCGTGAAAAAAATGCCTTTTGCACTGTTTTTTGGCCATCGATGCTTTTTCATCGGGAAACGGGGCCAAATGGCATGACATCTGCAGTTCCTTGTGGTGCACGTACGAGACCAAGCCGTTTGTCTTTCAAGAAAGTCAGTTTTTTGATGCGTTTTTTTGATGCCGGTACCCACCATGCGCATCTTCTTGCCACCGTGGCCCTCGTTCTTCCCCTTCTGGCGAGCCCTGCCCTGGCGCAGACCTCTTGGAATGTAACGGGGGGCGGCACATGGAATGTGAACAGCAACTGGACCGCCAACTCTCCGAATGGGAATACCCACGTCACGTTGGGGCCTGTCATCACGCAGAACGCCACCCTCACGCTCAGCGGCAACAGCGCCAACAGCGGTAACATCACGGTCAGCGCCACCGGGTTCAATTACACGATCCAGCAAACCAACGCCGAATCGCTCGCGCTGTCCGTGAACACCCCTGGCACTCCCACCATCGACGTGGTTGCCGCCAACCGCACATTCACGATCGACGCGTTTCTCACCGGCACCCAAGGTTTCGCCAAGACCGGCAGCGGTACACTCCTGATCTCGGCCAACAGCACCTACACCGGCACCACCACGATCTCGGCCGGCACGCTCCAGATCGGCAACGGCGGCACGACCGGCTCGATCGCAAACACCACCAGCGTCGTCAACAATGCTTCGCTCGTCTACAACCGCAGCAATGACCTCACCGTTCTCTACGTCATCAGCGGCTCAGGCGCTGTCACGAAGCAGGGCAGCGGAACCACGATCTTCACCGGCACCAACTCCTATGCCGGGATCACCACGATCTCTGCGGGCACGCTCCAGATCGGCAACGGCACGTCGGGCTCGATCGCCAGCACATCAGCCGTCGTCAATAACGCCACCCTTGCGTACAACCGCAACGACGCCCTCACGGTGCCGTATGTCATCAGCGGCTCAGGCGCTGTCACGAAGCAGGGCACCGGCACCACGATCATCACTGGCACCAACACCTACAACGGT
>JBGTKO010000080.1:0-16144 GCA_041744595.1 Pirellulales bacterium | reverse complement strand
GGCTCGATGGCCCGCTGGAGGTCGGCGCGGGGCGCCGTCGTGGCGGTCAGGCACAGGCCAAGCAGCGTCAGGCTAAGCAGCGACGCCGGCTATGTCGCCGATTTTCCGGGCGTGAGCGCTCCGTACGAGGCACCGACCGAGCCCGACCTCGTTCTCCCGACACACGAGTGGCCGCTCACAAAGAGCACCGACGCGGTCATGGCCCTCCTCGCCGACCGCGGCATCCTCGGCTGAGCCTGCCCGAAACGGGTGGAATTCGCTGGCCCCCTTGCGTTTTTGCGCCTGGGCTACGCGCTTCTTGCACAGAGTTTCTGACACACTAGAATTGCCGGAACGAGACTGAGTCTCGATCCCTGAGTGTCAATTCTAGAGACCGCCAGCACTGCCCCAGCGCTGCCGCAGTTCCGATTCAAGCTCCCCAAAGGCCAATCGAGAGCCAGATGCCCCAGCGCCTCGCCTCACCTCTTTCCGCCAACGATGCTTTGCCGGCGCGACGTGTCCGATCACGACCCCGATGCGGGTTCACCCTCGTCGAACTCTTGGTCGTGATCGCCATCATTGGCACGCTCTCTGGCCTTTTGCTCCCGGCCGTTCAACAAACACGAGAGTCGGCCCGCCGCACCCAGTGCATCAACAGCGTCAAGCAACTCGTACTCGCCGCGACTACCTTTGAAAGCGCACGGGGCCATTTTCCACCAGGACAGGTTCATACACCCAGGCATTCGTGGGGCCCATATGTCCTGCCCTTCCTCGAAGAGACGGCCCTCTTCGATCGCTACAACTTTGGCGTCAATTGGTACGCACCCGAGAATGCATCGGTCGTCGCCACTCATGTTTCGCATTTTCACTGCCCCTCGATCCCCGGCACGAGGGAACGACTGGAAGCCGGGGTGACCGGCGGTCAGGCGTTCATCGCGGCCACGACTGACTACTTTCCCGTGGCCGGGATCGACAAAACCTTGATCTCCGCCGGATTGGTCGATACGCCGGCCGAGAACGAGGGCTTGCTCGCGAAAACCCACGAAGTTCCCCGTGCTCGCCACGTTTTGGATGGCCTCGGGAAAACGATCATGTTCACCGAGGCGGGCGGCAAGCCGGAACTCTACCGACACGGCCACCGCAGGGTGGCCGAGACCGGAGCCGGTGGTGGCGGCTGGGCACACCATGGCAGCGGCTTCCGCATTCACGGTTCGACCAACGATGGCATTGTCACGATTGGCCCGTGCCCCATGAACTGCGAGAACAGTCGAAACATCTACGCCTTCCACGCAGGCGGTGCGAACACGGGCTTTGGTGATGGATCGTGCCGCTTTCTTGGCGACACGATCGACATCCGCGTCCTTGGCGCGCTCTGCACCCGCGCGGGTGACGAGATCGTCCCCGCACTGGAGTGACCGGCACCACGTGCTCCGCTTCCCCGTAGGCTTGCCGATTTTCACCACCATGATAGCCGACGTCCATACGCGATCCTCCGTGACCCGCCGCGAGCGGAAGCTCCCTTGGCTCCTCGTGGCCCTGGCGATGATCACCCTCGGATGTTCTTCATCACCGAGCCGAGAGCCCGTCTACCCTGTTCGTGGAAACGTCGTCAGCAAGGATGCCCCCGCGACAAATGCGATCGTGATCTTTCATCCCGCAAAAGGGTCACCAGGCTTTGCCCACTCGGCCTATGCTCGCGTCGATGAGGCGGGCGAGTACCGATTGAGTACGTACGACGCTTTTGACGGCGCCCACGCCGGAGACTATGCGGTGACGGTCATGTGGCCGCTGGTGACGGCCGACGGCGAGGATGGCCCCGATCGACTCGAGGGCCGATACGCACACCGTGAAAAGTCTCCCCTCCGCGCGACCGTATTGCCCGATACGAACACCATTCCGCCTTTTGAGGTGCGGTGACGACAACACAGACCTCCTGTTCGAATCCTCTTCTGGAGAATAACCCATGACCGTCCGTTCCATATTCTTTGCGGCCGCCGCGCTCTTCATCTGTGGAATGAGGTTTGTGGACGCCCATGAGGATTCACGGCTTCTGGAAGTCTTGGCAAACGATCCGGTCACTCGGCAGCAGTACCACCTCGGTTCCTTGGCCGGGCAACTCGCCCATCTATCCTCCCAACTGGACGACAAGGATCTCGCCGCGACGCTCCTTGACCGCGTTCGGGATACCCGACGGGGCGTTCGTCATGCGTACGTCAGTCAGGTGATTGCAGGGGACACGGCAAACGAGATCGCCGCCGTTGACCTCGAGCAAGCACTCGCCCTGCTCAACACCATCGAGGACACCGAAGCCTGGGTCAAGACTGCCTGGAAGCTCGCACGGAAGGCAGGCAAGGACAAGAATGCCGATGTTACCAACAAGCTTCTGAATGAATGTGTCGCGCGGGCTCGGATGGTGGATGATCTCGAGCTCCGCGCCGAGCTCATCAGTGGAACCGGGGCCAACTATCGGTACTCGAACACGGAGAAGGGAGCACCGCTCGTGTATGAGTCCTACGGCCTGGCGCAGGCAATCCGCGACCCATTTGATCGTGCCATCATGATGAACGAGGTAGGGGCACACCTCATGGATATTGGTGACCGGAGCCTCGCGATTGCTGTCTTTGATTCGGTTTCGGAACTTGCAAATACCATCGACGACCCTCTCCAGCGAGCGAAGGTTCTCGTCATGCTTGGCGGGGAACAGGCCGAGAAGGGGCTTCCCGACAGGGCAGCAGAGGCGCTCGAGCGAGGCATCGCCATTGCCCTCACCGCCCCCGATACCGATGAGAAGACCGCCGTCATCAGTGAATTCGCTCGGAATCTCGGCCAGTGCCAGCGATTTTCGCGTGGGATCGAAGTGGCCAGGGCCATCGACGATCCGTATCACCGTGCCGAAGGCCTGATTCGCATTGCCAAAAACTTGAAACGTGCAAAGCGGGAACCCGAGGGGCTCGAATTGCTCAGCGAGATCGAGCAGCTCACAACCGATATTTCCGATCCGTATTCCAAGGGCGTTGCCTTACGCAAGTTGGCCGCTGAATACCTCGAACTCGAACAAAAAGAGAAGGTGCGATCGATCCTCAAATCCGCCCTCGATTGCATGAACCGGCTTGGTGACCCATTGGCTCTCGCGCCACACAATCGATGATCGCAGACCATCGCCTTCACTATCGATTCCACTCATGGTGTGGGATCGTGCTGGGCGTTATGCTCTACCTCCTCTGCTTCAGCGGAACAGTCGCCGTCTACAAGGATGAGCTCGTCGCGTGGTCCAATCCGCCACTTCAAGGCGACGAGGAATCGGGGCGGCCCGCCTACGACGAGATCTTCGGAGCCCTTGCGGCCGGCTTGCCCGCGAACGATCCGCCGCGGCGGCTCACCGTACCCCGAGGCGCCTACGGAGCCTACGAACTGCGTTCGGCCGGCGGCGCTCGCGTCTTGCGTGACGCGAAAGGCGTGTCAATACCAGAGCGTGATATTCGGCTGGCAGAGTTCTTCGTCAACCTTCACACGCGGATTTTTCTCGGCCACGAGGGCCGATGGGTCGTCGGCTTGGCGGGATTCGGCTTTCTCGCGTCGCTCCTCACGGGGCTGTTGGTGCATCGCCGGCTGCTCATGAGCCCACTGAAACCGCGAGCTTCCTTTCGGCAACACCTGATCGTCTGGCACAAGCTCGCAGGTGTCTTTGGTGGGCCGGCCTCCCTCATGCTCGCGGTCACTGGAATGTGGCTCGGCCTCTACGTTCTCATCATTCCGGCGGGTGGCCACCTCAGGTCTCTGTACGTCGATGAGGAGAAGCCGGACGGTACCCGCATGACAGCGACGGCTTCTGCTCCGGCACCAACCGGCGAATCGCATGAGCTCCTCTTGAACGATCTCGTCGCGCAAACGGTCGCACGAATTCCCGGATTTGAACTGGTTTTCATCGACCTGACGCCAGGCAAAAGTCACACGCCAGGAACGGTTTCTGTGCGGGGAGATCTGCCCTGGTCGATCATCCAGCGGCACCGTGTCGGCATCACGTTCGACGCGTCCGATGGAACGATCATGTCGGTTCATGCACCCCACCAGATGCGTTGGTATCAGCGACTCCATGACGCCATGATGCCGCTTCACGTCGGAGACTGGGGCGGGCCGTCGATCAAGCTGGTGTACTTCCTGTTTGGCAGTGTGGCCTCGTGGCTGTGCTTGAGCGGCCTGTGCGCATGGGCCGACCGACGAAGTCGTCAGGCAGGATGGATGGGCGGCCCCTCATACTGGCCTTGGCATATCATGATCGGAATCGCAGGCACGGGAAGCGCATGCATTGTGCTGGTTCCCGTGCTCACCAAGCTGGGGATAGTCCATGAACCAGAGTCGCACTTCATGCAAATGTGGGTGGCGACTGGGATCGGGTATCTCGTGCTGGCCTCCCTCTGGATGCCTCGGCCAGTGCCTGAGGCATCCCTGAGCAAGCACATCGTGCCGACGTTCCGTACCCTGCCATGGAACACCATCGCCCTCGTGACACACGCCCTCATGGTCACCGCCTGGGGCTACGCTCAGTACACCGCCGCGCGTTCTGGCCACGACTCTGCATTGCAAGGCCTCGCTGCGTGTTGGCTCCTCACGGGATTTGGGTGCCTCATCGCAGGTGCCGTCGGCTTGTCGTATCCACGGCTTGGGAAAGCGCTCGGCCTCCTGTCAACTTCGATCTTGGCTACAACGGCCACCACGACCATGGTGCCTTTGGTCCCATTGCTTTCGCTGATGGTGCTCTTTGCGAGCCGTCATGATGGCTTGGTTCAGCGTAAACTGGAATCTTGAGGCCAGGACTTAAGGGAACTCGAGGCATTTGAGACCGTTTGTCACCCGTCAAGACAGCCCCGCACCCAACCGGCTATGCTCAGAACCCGACGGTCGATCGTTCCGCCGTTACGAAAGTGCCTTTGACCGTCGTATCCTTTATCCTTCGGAGACCGGAAGATGCTTCATCGCTCGATGACACTCTGCACGACAGTCGTGCTTTTGGCATATGCGCCCGGCATGGCGAACGCCGAGCCCTTTCCGGCAGAGGAACTTCGCAGCATCGGGGCGGAGCATGTGCCTCTCATTAACAAGATCATCGTTCAAACGCAGTTAGCCGGCGTCTATGACGATGCCGGCGATCAACGCGAAGCTTCACGCTGCATGGAAGAAGCTATCGCAGACGTCGAGCGGATTCCCGCGGGACGAGTTCGGGAGTGGCTACGAAACAAGACGACGAACAAGTTAGGGCATTCCTACGCGGCGCAAGGGGGCGCTTCGCTACAGCAGTTTAATCGGGCGGTAAAAATGCTCCCGCTCATCCAAGATGTTCCGCTCGCCTCTCAGGCGTATGCGAAGCTGGGGGAAAAGAAATTCAACGCGGGGAAAGACCCTGCCGGGGCAGAACTTATCGCCACAGCCTTGACGCTCGCCAATAAGTGCGAGGACCCCGCGACGTTGGCAGCCTGCCTGGCGTGTGTCGGCAAGGAACAAGCAAACATCGGAAACCTCAAGGGTGCGGTCCAAACGCTGCAGGCTGCTTTTGAAATTGCGGGTAAATGCCAATCGCCGGCCGACGTCCTGGCAATTCGCTGTGAAGTCGCCGGAAACTACATGAATGCCAAGGAAAATGAGAAAGCGCTCGCACTTCTCAACGAACTTCGAAAGTCGATTTCTGAATTGGGCAACGCACAAGAACTGGCGCTCTTCGATCGGGAACGCCCCAGCTTGCTTCTGCATCTGGCGTCGCTTTATCTGGACCTGGGAGATCGGGACGCGGCGCTTTCCATTACCGGGTCAGTCCATGCGAACCTGAAGGCCACGCCGGTGGCGCCGATCGCAAAACCGCGGCTCTACGAACACGACCATCGTCTGGTTGACTCGGTTCGCCAGCAGAAACTCCTGCTGGAAATTGTGGGAATGCATGCTGCGCTCGGCAACTTTCAGAGGGCTGAGGAAATTGCCTTGGAAATCCCCGATCCCCGCTACCAGGTCATGGGGCTATGCAAGCTGATTGGTGCTCGTGGCCCGAAAGAATCGAAGGAAAAGATTGAACAAGCGTTCCAGCAGGTAACCGTCCTGGCTGCCACGATTGACGAGCCGCTGCTCCGCGCTGAAGCGGCGATGAACATCGCGAAAACGCATGTGAAACTGAAAAGCCCCCCAGCGGCGATTGTGCCCCTGCTGGTTGTTGTCGAAGACAGGACCAAATCGCTCTGGAAGCCGGCGATGGGGCAGCCGTGAGCGACGAGTCCACTTCGGCCGATGAATCGGGTAGTGCAACATGGCTTCTGTAAATCACAGGCCCATACCGGCGGCGGCTCGACGGGCTCACCGACGTGCGCGAGGGGCTAATTTTACGCGGGCGAAGCCATCCTGGCCTTCGCCCGCTTGCGAACCTCCGGTTCGAACTGAGCCGGCTCCTGCCGGCGGTCTGTGCCGCTATCACCACGGATTCAATGACCATAGTGCCGCGTCCGTCGGCCGTTGTATGACGGGCAGATGCCGCGTCCCTTGCACGGCTTTTTGTCGTCGCCCAGCGACGCGCGATCAGGAAATCGTGGCCGCAGGTGCCGCAGCGAGCCCTGGCAAAACCGAAGCTGAGGATGCCGAAGCTGAGGTACGAGCGAAACTCGTCTCCGACGAATGTCTCGACGGGATGCTCTTCGACATTCCGCTCTGCAAGCCAGGTTGCGATGTTGCCGGCGACGATTGTGTAGAACCGGGTGCTGAGGAACTTGCCCGTGTGCAAGTCGTGAATGACCTTCGAACCGTCGCCTCCGGCCTCGGCAGCGCCCAGGTGGCTGACGACCCGCTCCTCGCCCACCGACCAGGGGTCAGCGGCCAAGTTCAAAGGGCGGAATCTGGGTCGCGGACTGGTTTACCGTCGCCCGCAGGGGGGACTTGGCCTGCGTGGCATAGCGCCCGTTCAACTGGTCCGGGCCGTCATCGATATCATCGACGCGAGCCGGCCAGAGGATCGTGACGACGTACTGCCCCGCCGGCGCGCCGTCGTAAGCGTCGTAGGTGGTGAGTTTGAACACACCTGCCTCGTCAGCCCGCCCTGAGATCGACACTTTCTCCCCAATGTTGTTCTCCACGGGGTGGAAGGCCACGAACGCATTGGCCGCCGGTTTGCCCCGGTACGTCACCTTGCCGGTGACCGGGTAGACCGGGAGGCGGTCGGTCGGTTTCCAGCAGCCCACGGTACAAAAGATGAATCCAAGCAACAGGCATGGCCAACTCGGTCCCAATCGCATTGCACGCTCTCCTTCGGTACGGCAGAGTCAGTTCCCAGTGACGACCTCGCCGCCGGCCCGAGTACACATGGCGGCGAAGGGCCGGATGTTGATCGACTCGTCGAGGTAGCGGACGGAGCTGTCGGCGAAACAGAAGTTGGCTCCGCCGGTGTGAAAGCTGTAGGCGTTGCGGCTGTTCTCGCAGTTCATCGCGCACGGGCCGGTGATCACGACCCCGTCGGCGCTGGAGCCATACATTTGCCGCCCGTTGGCGTGGTCGGCCCAACCCGCCCCGCCGGACACGCCGCCAGTCACAAGCACTCCCCGGCGATAGAGGCCCGGTCGCCCGCCGCCTTCGGCGAATATAATGGTGTTGGAAGTCCCGTCCTGGATTTCGGATACCTTCGTAGGCGCGGTCCCCTTGGCGATCACGCCGTGGTTCTCTGCTGGGACATCGATGAGGCCGGTTGAGATGAGTGCGGGATCGACCCCCGCGAAGGGAAAGTAATCGGTGGCGGCGGCGTTGTAGGTCACTCCGCCGGTGACGGCGGTCTGGAGGCGGTTGGGGTTCGGGACGGAGGGACACTGCATGACCTTCAGGTGCGTGGCGATCACCGGCGCGTTCACGGGGTCGAACCAATTGAGATCCCAGCGGTAGTTGCGGACGACGTTATCTTCCTCGAGGTAGGACAGGACGTATGGCCCCCAGGCGTGCCGGGGGCTATGCACCTGGCCCGGCGGGAAGCGACCGCGCGCGCTCTCGTACTTCATCGACGCTAGGCCCAGTTGCCGCAGGTTCGAGCTACAGGACATCCGCGAGGCGGCGGCGCGGACCATCTGGACGGCGGGTAGGAGCAGCCCAATCAACACCGCGATGATGGCGATGACGACGAGTAATTCAATCAGCGTGAATGCCTTGCGGCTGCGCATGGCGAGGAGACTTTCTTCGAGAGGATTGGAGGAATATTTGAGCGAAAAGCGAGTGCCCCAGCAACGCCGTGCCAGAAGTAGGTCACCCTAAACACCTTGCCGACGACTTGTTTCCAAGCTGCCCGGCCACGCAATGACCACTCTCGGACATTTCTTCGCCAGTTCGCCCTCTTGACACCTGTTGGGGTAACGAATTATCGACCGCTCAGTTACCTGTGACGACCTCGCCGCCGGCCCTTGTACACATGGCGGCGAAGGGGCGGATGTTGATCGCCTCGGTGAATCGCCGCGTGGGGCAGGCGGTGTTGCTGCCGATGGCGGGCACCGCGTATTCGCCACAGGAGGTCAGCGCGATCATCCTGCAAACCGGGCCGAGAGGGCCCTGGGCCGGAGCGTGAGCCGTGCCGTGATCACCGCGCCGGCGCGTTTTGATGAGCAGCAGCGGCAGGCGACGCGTGAGGGCGGCACCCTGGCAGGTCTCATGGTCGAACGGATCATCTCTTGTCGATCGCACCATCGACTGCATGGACATCGTGATCCGCGACTCGGGGCTTGCGCTTTTCCAGATCGACGAGTTGATTCTCGGAGGGGGCCTGCCAGTCCAGTCCTCGGTCCAAGTGCCTGGGCCGAGCGCGTCAGCGCCCCCGCGACCACCCCCGCCTGGGGCGCGCCACCACGGTGGCCGACGCCGCCAAGTGGGGGTCCACCACCGCCTCGATCGTCAGGTCGCCCGCCCGCATCCCCGCTAGCGGGCCGCCTCCTGGGCGCTGGGGTGCTCCATGAAGAGCCGCCAGACCAGCCCGCTGCGGGCGTTCTCAATGGCCAAGAGCATGGGGCCCTGATCAATTCCCAGGTACTCCTCATCGGCGTGCGGCGGGTCCTCGGTGGAACGAGTCCACCAGGCCGTAGCCCCCCAGTTCCGGCTTCCCTTTGATCAGCTCTCAAATGGATTTATCACGGTCAACTTCTCTACGTGACGGAAGTCAACGGTGTTGCGGGTCACGAGCGGAATGCCATGCACAAGTGCGGTGGCAGCGACGATGGCATCACCGAGACTCATCCGCCGTTGTTGCCGAAGAGCGATTGCTTGCTCAACGATCAGCTCTTCCATTCGCAGCTCGATCATCGAATGCACGACCTCTTGCAAGCGTTGTTGTTGATCGAGGGAGAGCCTGGCGTACCCTGGGAATCCGAGCACCTCGACACGGCACACCGTCGAGATCGCAGCGTCTCGTCGTTCCACAAAACCAGCGCAGACCCGATCATCAGGGTCCGCTGCATAAATCAGGATGTTGCTGTCACAAAGAATCACGGTCGCCCCGGGAGGGGTCGATCGATTCGCTGCTCCCGCTCCCAATGCAGAGGATCCGCAATGACATGCGCCAACCCTCCGGAATCGCGGAGGGCCTTCAAGGCCTGCTTGCGAAGCGCGATGTCCGTCGGTTCACCATTGTCGGTGACAGGCATGAGCGTCGCGGTGACGTGGACCTTGCCTGACTGAAACTCTGGCGGCACAGGCAAATGCAAAGTTCCGTCGGCATCCGCTTTCAAGATCACATCAATGTGGCTCATTCCTTAAAGGATAGGACGGCCAAAGGTATTTTCGCAACTGTGGGACTGGTGTGGATTGGCCTCTGAGGATAGCGGGCTGGGGGAAGCGTGGTCATTTCACGCGGCGTCAGGCGACGACGCTTCGCCTGCCGCCTTGCGCACGAGCCGCTTAACCTCGCTCATGAAGATCTTCGTGGGCGAGGCGACGGCTTCGGGTCGTTCTGGTCGATGCGGGCCGAGACAGCCCCGCATTCCCGCTAGCGTGCCGCCAGCTTCAGGCGGCGGGCCGCCTCCTGGGCGCTCGAGGTGCTCCATGAAGAGCCGCCAGACCAGCCCGCTGCGGGCGTTCTCAATGGCCAAGAGCATGGGGCCGTAGATCGATGCCCAGGTACTCCTCGTCTGCGTGCGGCGGGTCCAGGTGGAATGAGTCCACCAGACCATAGCCTCCCAGTTCCGGGTCCCGCCAAGCCAGTGGCTTCCCCTCGTGGCAGGTCAGGCTGACGTACTCCCGCAGCGCCGCCACGCTCATCTTGGGCGCGAACATGATGCTGGAGCCGGCGCCGTAGGGCGCCACGGCGGGAGTTCTCAAGCCAGTCTACCGGCGGCGCGTCGATACCGTGGGCCGCCGGGTCGTCGGCGGCCATGCCGCGGTAATCCACATACCTGAGGCCGGACAGAAGCCCTCCATAGTAGTTCCCGCCTGAGCAGAGTGCATGGGGGCGGCACCCGGCTCATTGCCTCGGGAAAGACCGCCGGCCGGAGCCGGTCTGCGCCCAGAGTGAAACACCGCGCTCAGGAGGGCCTTTCCAGACGCTTTCGGGGTCTTCGGACAACGCCCTCGAGTCACAAGACATGGTCGAGCTCGATCGGCTACGTTCAGGAATCGACCAGCAGCCGTCACCACGTTGCCGAAGTGCCATTGGCCGTCCCGGCCTTGAGTTCAATCGAGCTTGAATTCGGGCGTGCGTGGCTGTGGAAGGCCGCCGCCAACGGCAATACCGAGCGTGGTGTCCGAGTTGTATTGACCTGGGATCGGGCTGCCATCGGGAAGCATGCCGGTGATGTGCACGCGATAGAGCCCCCCTCGAACGCCAAATGTCTTGCCGCCGACGACATTGAAGAACGTGAGTCCCGTCTCGTCCGTCTGGCCCTCGGCAGGCTCGACCGCAGAGCCCATGGCCGCCTCGGGAACGAGTTTCACGAGTGCGTTCGCCACTGGCCGTCGATGCTGGGTCACGGTCATGGAAGCCTCGTAGAAAGCTGAATTCTCATTCTTCACTGTGGTGAGCCAGGCCTCGATCTCGGAGGCCGCTAGCCCTCAAACAACCGAGCCATAGGGCGTGCGGGCGGAATTTTTCGCGCAGAAATTCGGCGCAGTCCTTCGCTCCTCGGCGCCGCGCGGGCCGTTGTTTTGTTTCGCGTTGTCAGGTTCTTCATCTCGATCTCGGTTGCACGTCGTGCGGTCAGGCGTGAAGGGGGACCGGAGCATCCGAACTCCGGCATCGTTGTGGTGTGTCAACACCGGAGCGGCACGCGTAGCTGATCGAGCAGACGGAAGAACGCAGGGAGCCAACGATTCCATGCCAAGAAGCGAAGAAGTATCCGTCGGCTCGTCTTCACCACCTGCGCCGGAATCGCGATGAAAGCCCGTCTGAACGTCGTGAACTCCATCTTCAGAAGCGATGCACGCTCCGCCTGCAGCGTCTCAGCGTTGCGGCCGTTGCTCGGAAGCATGAGCGCCATCCAGGCCTTCAGACTCCAGGCCAGCGAAGCCATCACCATGTACGCCCAGTTGCTCGCCAGCGTGTTCACAGGCGCCATGCGGGAGATCGAATCCCGCCTCTTAGCCAAGATTGTTCCCCGCGGTGCCGATGGTACGCCTGCTCCAGTGGCGGAGGGCGGGCGCATTGGCTTAGTCTTCATAGGCATGTCGAATACAAGTCAGCATTGGAGCAGTTTTCAGAATCTGATGGCCGATCATCCGCAACGTGCGCCGGAGGTGGTGCTGGTGAATGGGGCCTTGGGATCGAATGATGTGCGATCCTGGGGTAGCGATGATGCGTCTGATCCCTGGCAGCATCTGGATCAGCAACTGACAGCGGCTGGTATCAGTGCACAACAGGTGCAGGTATTGGCGCCCTTGCTGCGTTGGGGTCCTTATTTATGGGCTTATGGGGTGCAGGCACGTGCCGATGGTGTGGCCTGGCCACGGGAGTTCTTTGTGGCAGACGGCGTGCATCCAACGGCTGCTGGTCCTGCCCAGGTGGCTGACTTACTGCGAGATTATTACCTCAGCGATTCCTCGACCCAGTGGTTCCGTCAATGACGGAAGGCGTGTCGCTCGCGTTCCCAAGCCTCGCGATTGAGCTGGCCTGGCAGGGATGGCTGCTCGGCGATCAGTTCGATGCGGCAACCCCCCCTGACAGAATCGTGATTGCCTGTCGCCCGTCCGCAGGCTGGCACTGACGGCCACCGCCGGCCTCGCGGGCAGGTTCGTTTTGCCGGTAACGGCCTCCTCGCTCGATTTAAGAGAAGCGTGGTCTTGTGCGGCCCCCCCGGCTCAGCGAGCACGACCGGCGCCACGGCCGGGAGCGGCGTCTGGTTCATCCTCGCTCGCCCGAACACACCTGCCGACCGCGAGGCGGCAGGAGCCATGGATGAACCTGCCGCCTTGAAAAAAGCCACGGCGTGTTCGCGCCGAATCACCCCCTGCGACCACGCGTCACCGCGATGGCAATCGGCAACGCCGAGAAGACGGTGAAGGCCACGAACGGCGACCCACGCAGCGACAGGGCCACCGGGCACGCCGACACCGGGGCCGACGGAACCACGCGTTTCCACGACACCTCCCGAAAGAGCCTTGGCAACGTTCCTCGCGAAGATCGCCGAGGGGTTGCCGCTGGTGTGCCCCGCCTTCGGAGGCGACATCCGGCTTATCGCGTCGGGTGCGCAGCTCAGCAGACCGCCGGCAGGAGCCGGCTCTCTTCGAACCGGGGGTTCGCAAGCGGACGAAGGCCAGGATGGCTTTGTCCGCGTGAAGGAGGCTCCTCGCGCACGTCGGCGAGCCGGTCGAGCCACCGCCGGTGTCGCCCGCGCGAGGACCGCCCACCGAGTGGATCGAGCTCGTCCAGATCCACTTTCGACCGTGACGCAGTCCAGGACTCCCCCGACGAGCTCCCGGTGATCGACATCCACTCGCTCTGAGCCACTGATAAACGGCGGACCCGGCCTGGGCCCACCGTGAAAAACCGTCCCAAAATGGGTGCTTTTGCCGGTGCCCGATGTCGTCCAGCATCCCGAAAGACTGCCCTGGTCCGATCAGGCATTCGATCAAGCGATGGTCCGCAGCCAAAAACCCGAAAAACCGTTGACCGTCCTATCCTCAAGAGCGTAAAATGGGATATCTCGAATTTCTGTGCGCCTTTCTGCGCGCTTCCGCAGTCCGTTAAATCATTATGAAACTCCACCTCAAAACCCTGCTGGCCGCACTCACGTGCGCGATCACTCTCGCCGCGGGGACCACGGCTAACGCCCAGGCCACCCGCTACTGGGACTCCAACGGCACCACCGGCGGCTTCGGCGATACCAACGGCACATGGGGAACCAGCGCCTTCTGGAGCACCAGCAACGTTGGCACGGCGACCCCAACCAACGCCACCACCGCCACCAACGACACCCTTCATTTCGGCACCGCTGCCAACGCATACGGCACCGCTACCAGAACCGTTACCGTGAGTGGAACACAAAATGCCGGCACGATCATTTTTGGGAATGGTAACACAGCAACTACGAATCTCAGTGGCGGCGTTCTCAACTTCGGCACCAACGCTGTGATCACGAATAATAGCGGCACCACATCATCAACTGCCGCCCATATTATCTCTTCTCAGATTACAGGTTTTACAACCTTACCATCAACGGCACTCTTGCAAATGGATCGGGTCTTATCCTATACAGTAACACTAACGCCTTCAGCGGGACGCGCACCATCACCATTGCATCCCCGGTTCGTTTCGACCAAAGCGCCGCCCAAACCGATGGTGCGGGTCTTACCTACGAAGTCAACGGAAGACTCGGGATTAGACATGGTGCCGTAAATAGCGGAGAGTTGATTTATCAGATCGGTGAGCTTACAGGTAGTGGTTCTATCGCAAGAGGTGGCCCTGACAATGCGGGTGCTGGTGCTCGAGTGGTTGTCGGTGGAAAGAACATCACTTCAACATTCGATGGCCTTATTGCGTCTGATGGTGTGGGCTTTACGAAAGAGGGAAGCCAAACCTTGACTCTTGCCAGCGCCGCCGCACACACCTATTCCCGCTCCACTGTGATCAGCGGCGGCATCCTGCAACTTGGTAATGGCGGCTCTATCGCAGGCCTCACTGCCACCTCTGAAATCGTGAACAACGCCGCGCTCATCTACAATCACAGCAATGAGTTGACGGTGGACCGCACCATGACTGGCAGCGGAACCCTCGAAAAGTTAGGTGGCGGCGTTCTGACCCTGACAACGACGACGAATTCATACTCTGGAACCACGACCGTCAACGCCGGCACCCTGCTGGCCAACAATAGCTCGGGTTCAGCTACGGGCACCGGGGGCGTGACCGTCAATAACGGTGGCACATTCGGCGGCACGGGAAGTATCTCTGGTGTGTTGACGCTCAATGCTGGTGGCAGGCTGTCGCCGGGCGCGAGCATCGAGAGCCTTGCGACCGGCTCCAATGTCTGGAACGGCGGCAGTATTTTTGATTTTGAGTTTGACACCGACGGTGGTACCGGTTCGGCCGGCACCAACTGGGATCTTCTTTCGATCACTGGCACGCTTGACCTCAGCGGGGCAAGTAATGTCGATCCTGTCGTCTTCAATTTGTTCACGATGGAAAACGCGACAACGTCCGGGCCACTCACTTCGTGGGATGAGACGATCAGCCACACCTGGTCAGGTTTTGTGACGACGACCGGCGGCTTCGTCGATTTTGCGTCGAATAAGTTCAACATCACGACTGGTGGCTTTCAAAACTCCATCGACGGCACGTTTTCCGTTGTTCAAAACGGGAACAACCTCGACCTCGTCTACATCGCCGTCCCCGAGCCCTCCGCCGCGCTGCTGCTTGGCGCGATCGGTGCCGGGTTCCTTCTCCGCCGCCGTCGGCTCAAGCAATTGACGGCCAAGGCAGCAGCCGACATGTTCGCATAGGAAGCATCCGGGTTCTCCGTCGATGCCAGTGTGCGAATGAGTCTCGACGACCGCGACGTCGTCCAGGACTCCCCAGATGAGCTCGCGGTGATCGGCATCCACTCGCTCTGACGTGCCTCGCCGAAGCCGCTGCGCGGCGGACTGCGCCGATCGCGAAAATCGACGATTTGGCGGGCGATTTCGCGGGCATTCGAGCCCGTGCGGCACACCGAAACACCACCTCTCCCACCAATCGCTATGCCCAGGAGGCGTTCAGCACCCGTCCTGAAGTTGTGGAAGTGCTGTTGACCGTCCTATCCTTCGGCTGCGTTATCGTCTACGCAACGCCACCATCTTCGGCGGCGGCGTCTTTCTTACCAAGAGCGTCCCGCCAGGGCACTTCGTCACTTTCAAAGCCCAGGGCCTCAGGTACCGCAGCGTCGGGTCGCACAACCGCATCGCCCTCGAAAAGCGACCCACCGACGCCAACGACGACGCCGATTGAGACGCGTCCAGCCCTCATGCCTGGCCCCACCGACGTCCGCATCACCCGTGCCGCGCTGCACCTGCTGCCGATGACTTGGGCGCGGCGGGCCCGCCGAGGGACGTGTTCATTTTCGCCTACGGATTCACCCACAAAAACCTGGGAAGGACCTAAACTCCCAAAAAAATACCTTGCCATGTGACTCGCCATTGCTAAAATTGAGAAACGTTGAATCTTGGGCGATTCTTTCAGACCCTTCCCCAGTCCGTAGGCAATCATGAATCTGGTCCCCACACTCCGCTGCCGCCAACTGAGAAAAGCACTCCCTGCTGTGATCACGGCATTGTGCCTCCTGAACCCAATCGCTCACGCACAAAACGTCTGGGATGGCGGTGGAGCAGACAATAACAGCAATACTGCCAATAACTGGGACAACAACGCAGTGCCGTCTGGAAGTAATCCCGCCCTAACGTTTGCAGGAACTACACGCCCTACCGTTGTTTGGAATGGCATCACCAGTAACGCGATAAATCTGACTTCCATAACGTTCTCCGCAAACGCTGCTGCCTTTACATTGAACACGGGCACTCAAGATGCAATTCAGCTAGTTGTGCAGACTACATCCCTCCTGAATAGCAGTTCAAACCTTCAGACGCTAGGTATCAATTCAAGAGTGTTCTTCAATGGCACGAAAACATTCAATGCTGGCGCTGAGGGTCTCGCATTGAATGGTGGGATTACTTTTCGTGGGGACAGCATGAGCACCAACGGACAAGTCAA